>NZ_DATMBZ010000046.1:0-2562 GCF_035558935.1 Gaiella sp.
CACGTCGCGCGTGAGGGCACGGATCTCACGATCGTGGCGCACTCGTACACCGTGCGGCGGGCGCTGGCGGTCGCCGACCGCCTGGCCCAGAGCGGCTTCGAGGCCGAAGTCGTCGACCTGCGCTCGTTGCGCCCGCTCGACATCGACACGGTGGTCGAATCGGTGCGCAAGACGAACCGCGTACTGATCGCCGAGGAGGGTTGGGCGACGTTCGGGGTCGGCGCCGAGCTCGCCGCTCGAATCGGCCGCGCGTGCTTCGACGACCTCGACGCCCCGCCGGAGCGCGTCGGGGGGGCGGAGGTACCGATGCCCTATTCGAAGCCCCTCGAGCTGGCCGCGCTCGTGCTCGAGGACAAGCTGGAGGCAGCGGCCCGCTCGCTGCTCGCGGAATGTGGGCTTGCCGGCGCCGGGGCTGGGAGGGACTGATGGCCGTCGAGGTCCCGATGCCACGGCTGAGCGACACGATGGAGCAGGGGACGGTCGCTCGCTGGGTGAAGCAGGAAGGCGATCGCGTCGTCGCGGGTGACGTGATCGCCGAGATCGACACCGACAAGGCCACGATGGAGCTGACGGCGTACGAGGACGGCGTGCTGCTCAAGATCCTCGTCGGTGAGGGCGAGTCGGCGGACCTCGGCACGCCGATCGCGCTGATCGGCGCCGAGGACGAGGAGGTGCCGGAAACCGCCGCCCGCGGCAACGGTCCGGCTCAGACGGCTCCACAGGAGGACCAGCCCGGTGACGCCGGCGCGCCCGAGGCCGGGGGAGGCGAGCCCGCCCCATCCGAGCCCGGCGAGCCGCCCGCGCCAGACGCACGCTCTGCGGTCGGCGACGGGCTCAGGGCGAGCCCGATCGCGCGCCGCATGGCAGCCGAGGGCGGCCTCGACCTGCGTGAGCTGGCCGGCAAGGGCAGCGGCCCCGACGGTCGCATCGTCAAGGTCGACGTCGAGCGTGCGCTCGGCCAGGAGGGCGGGCCGGGCGCTGCTGCGGTCGAGCCGGCGACGACGGAACGCGCGGCATCGCCGGGCCAGCCGCCGTCGGCCGAGGAGGAGATCGTCGAGGCAACGCCGATGCTCCGCGCGGTGGCACGCCGCATGAGCGAGTCGAAGGCGACCGTGCCGCACTTCTACCTCGACGCCGAGATCGACATGGGTCGCGCGCTCGAGCTGCGCGAAGAGCTCAACCGGGCGCTCGCGGACGACGGCGAGAAGATCAGCGTCAACGACTTGATCGTGCGAGCAGCGGCGCTCGCCCTGGTCGAGAACCCGAAGTTCCACCGCAGCTGGCACGACGGCACGTTCGTGCTCCACAAGAGCGCCCACGTCGGCATCGCTGTCGCGCTCGACGACGGCCTGATCGTCCCCGTCCTGCGCAACGTCGAGCAGAAGAGCGTGCGCGAGATCGCGCGCGAGTCGCGCGACCTCGCCGAGCGGGCGCGGGCAGGCAAGCTGAAGCAGACGGAGATCGAAGGCGGGACCTTCACGATCTCGAATCTCGGCATGTACGGGATCCCGAGCTTCAGCGCGGTGGTGAATCTCCCCGAGCCCGGCATCCTCGCGGTCGGTGCCGCCGTCAAGCGTGCGGTCGTCCGCGACGACGCTGTCCTGATCCGGCCGATCATGGCCGTCACGCTGTCGGTCGACCACCGTGCCACGTCGGGGGCGGAAGGCGCACGCCTGCTCGGGTCGATCCAGCGCCTCCTCGAGCAACCGGTGCTGCTCCTGGCATAGTCGGACGATGCAGCTTGCCGACCTCATGGCGACCGACGTGCTCGCGGTGTCGCCCGACACGACGATCGGAGATGCCGCGCGGCGCATGATCGCGCGCGACACCGGTGCAGCCGTCGTCATCGAGAACGGTGATCTCGTCGGCCTCATCTCGGAGCGCGATCTCATGCGCGCGATACCCGACGCCTGCAGCCCCGAGACGACCGTCTCCGAACGCATGAGCCGACACGTGATGACCGCATCGCCAGGGACGAGCGCCCCCGAGGCCATGGCAATCATGGTCGAGGGTCCCTTCCGCCACCTTCCCGTCGTCGACGGCGGACGCGTGCTGGGAATCGTCTCGATGCGCGACCTGATGACGTGGACCTCGCTGCGCCTACGCCTCGGCCCGCTCGGAGACGCCGACGAGGAAATCGACAGCGCCGAGCTCCTGGCGACGATCCATCGCATGCGCACCGGTGCCGCCTGAACCACCGGCTCTGCGGCGCTGACCTCCTCTTGGCAAATCCGGGAGCTCGAGGCCGGGGGACGGCGGGCATCACCTACCCGCCGTCCGACTCGCGGGCGCTCGGGCCCCGTCTCCCGGTCAATCGTTCAGATGCTTGCTAGCCCGCCGGCAGGGAGATCGTCCCCTCGAACGTGCCGACGGTCACTCCCCCTACGCCGGTCGCGGCGTCGGCGAGGCGTTCGACGGTGAACGTCCCTTCTGCGCCGGCGAATCGGCCGGTCGAGCGGTTGGGGTCGATGACGGCGTGTTCCGTGATCAGCACGACGCCGGGTCCGACGAGCGCCGAGGACCCCGTGTGGTCGGCCACGAGCTTGTCACCGTTCGCGGCAG
>NZ_DATMBZ010000047.1:0-13371 GCF_035558935.1 Gaiella sp.
GGACCGCCTTTCGGGCCGCTGTTCCGAAGCACGAGCACCGTGTCCGGCGTCACGTCGAGCCCGGGGTCGTCGATTCGGGCTGCGACGTCGTGGACGTCCTCGAACACGAGCGCCGGGCCACGGTGACGCAGCAGGTGCGGCGAGGCGGCGCTCCGCTTGACGAGCGCTCCGGACGGCGCAAGGCTGCCGCGCACGACGGAGATCGCCCCGGTCGGCCCGAACGGCCGGTCGAGCGAGGCGACGACGTCCGGGTCGAGCACCTGCGCCGTCGCGAATCCGTCGGCGAGCGAGGCGCCCGTCACCGTGAGCGCGTCGGCGTGGAGGAGCGGCTCGAGCTGCCTGAGCACCGCCGGGACGCCGCCGGCGCGATGCAGCTGCTCGACGAGGTGCTCGCCGGAGGGTCGGACATTGACGAGCAGCGGTGTTCTCGACGAGAGCTCGTGGACGCGGTCGAGCGTCAACGGCACTCCCGTGCGCCCGGCGAGCGCGAGCAGGTGGACGACTGCGTTCGTCCCACCGCCGAGCGCTGCGAGCAGCACGACGGCGTTGTCGAACGCCTCGGCGGTGAGGATCCGGGCGGGCGAGAGACCCCCGAGGGCGAGCTCGACCGCGCGGCGGCCTGTTGCCTCGGCGGCCCGCATCCGGGCGGCGTCGACGGCCGGGATGGTCGCCGTTCCGGGTAAGGACATGCCGAGCGCCTCGACCAGCGCCGCCATCGTCGAGGCGGTGCCCATCTCGTTGCAGGTGCCGTAGGTGGGTGTCGCTGCGGCCTCGAGGTCGGCGAACTCCTCGGTGCTCATCCGTCCGGCGCGCAGCTCGTCGGCGTAATGCCAGAGGTCGGTGCCTGCGCCGAGCTGCCGGCCGCGGAACCACGCGGGCTCGGACGGGCCCCCGACGATCATGATCGCTGGCACTCCGGCGCTCGCCGCGCCCATCAGCTGCGCGGGCACGGTCTTGTCGCAGCCTCCGAGCAGGACCACGGCGTCGAGGGGATACGACCGGATCGACTCCTCGACGTCCATCGACATGAGATTCCGGTAGAGCATCGCCGTCGGCTTCATGAGGTTCTCGCCGAGCGCGATCGTCGGGAACTCGAGCGGCAGGCCCCCGGCGAGCAGCACACCGCGCTTCACCGCCTCGGCCAGGGAGCGGAAGTGGAGATTGCAGTTGACGAGCTCCGACCACGAGTTGCAGATGCCAACCACCGGCCGCCCGGCGAGCGCGCTCCGCGAGATCCCCTCCGCGTGGAGCGAGGCCCGGTGGATGAACCCCGCGAGGTCCGCGCCGCCGAACCAGCGAGCGCTGCGGAGCGCGGTCACCGCCGCAGTACCTCGCCTGCCCGCGCGCCCGTGAGGCTGCCGTCGCGCAACGTGTGGACGCCGTTCACCAGAACGTCGCGGACGCCGGTCGCGACGCGGTTCGGCTCGAACGTCGTTCCGCGCTCCTCGAAGACATCCGGATCGAGCACGACGACGTCTGCGCGGGCGCCCGGCCGCAGCACGCCGCGGTCGGCGAGCCCGATCCTCGCGGCAGGCGCGCCCGTCAGCCGGTGAATCGCCGCCGCGGGATCGAGGAGTCGCTCGTCGCGCACCATGAACCGCCAGAACCATGCCGCCCACGTGTAGGCACCGTGGAAGGAGGAGCCTGCGAGAGGCCCGTCGGGCGCGAGCGTCGTCGCGTCCGAGCCGGGCACGCAGAGCGGATGGGCGAACGCCTCGCGCTGTTGCTGCTCGGTGTACGCGTGGATGATGACCAGCAGGTGATGGAGCTCGTCGAGGCCGTCGAGGAGCAGATCGTAGACGGCGTCGAGCGGCGCCTGGCCGCGATCCTCCGCGATCGCCTGCAGATCGCGCCTCGCATGCTCGGGCCAGACGTCGTTGTCGAGCAGGACTACGCGTGACCAGTCCGCACCGGCGCTCAGGATCGAACGATGGTCGCGCATCGCGTCGCGCTTCGCGGGGTCGCGCAGGATCGCGACGAGCTCGTGTCGCTCGGCGCCGAGAGCCCACGGCGGTAGGACGGAGTAGAGGTTCGTGAGGCCGAAGGTGCGCGTGTGCATGTCGAACGCGACGTCCTGTCCCCGCGCGCGTGCCGCGTCCACGAGCTCGATGCAGCGCCGGCTCTCCTCGAGCCCGTTCCGCGGGACGAGATGTGACACCTGAAGCCGGATGCCTGCGCGGTCGCCCGTCCGAAGCGCCTCGGCGACCGCCTCGGCCGCACCGGCGTCGCGTCTTCGCGTGTGTGTCGCGTAGAACGGTGCGAGGCGCGCGAGCGCCGTGATCTCCTCCTCAGTGGCGCCTTGCTCCTGCGCATACTCGAGGCCGGTCGAGTAGCCCCACGCGCCGTGATCCAAGGACTCGTGCAGCAGCGCCTGCATCTCCCTCCGCTCGTCGCTCGAGGCTTCGCGCTCCGAGAGCCCGACGGTCGCCAGCCGCAGCTGGCCGTTCGGCACGAGGCTCAGCATGTTCACGGCCGGTCGGGCATCCTCGAGGCGCTCGAAGTACTCACCGGCGGAGCTCCACGTCACCGGAACGTCGTCGGAGTAGCCGTAGATCGCGCGGCGCGCGATCGCGGCGTCCCGAATCGGAAAGCAGCCGAAGCCGCAGTTGCCGACGACCTCGGTCGTGACGCCCTGGTGGATCGCGCTCACGGCGCGGGGGTCGACGAGGAGCGTGTAGTCGGAATGGCTGTGGAGGTCGACGAAGCCCGGCGCGACCAGCATGCCCGTCGCGTCGATCTCGAACGCCTCCGCGTCGAAGCTGCCGAGGTCGGCGATGCGTCCGTCCTCGACGAGGAGATCCGCCCGCCGCCCGGGGGCGCCCGTGCCGTCCACGACCGTTCCGCCCCGGATCGCGAGCCTCACGAGGGAGCCGACTCGATCGTGACGTAGGCGCCGTCGCGGAGAAATCGCTCGTGGGCGAGTCCCACCGCCTCGTCGTCGATCCGGAAGCCGTGCCCGGGGCCTGCCGGCAGGCGGTACTTGCCGCCTGGAGTCGAGACGTCGACGTCGACGGTCAGCCGCTCCGCGAGTAGCTGGTGCATGACCTGGTTGCCCGACGTCAGGTTCGGGATCGTCGCGGTGACCTGCGCGTGAGCGAGGAAGCTGATCTCGCTCTGGACGAAGCCGTGGAGGTTGACGTCGAGCCCGCGCGCCTCGCAGATCGACGCCTGCCTCCGAAACGGGAGAAGGCCGCCCGCGTCGTGCGGGCCCTGCACGACCACGTCCGCCGCAGCGGCCTCGAGCACGCGCTCGAGCTGCGGCATCGTGTAGACGGCCTGGTCGGCGGCGATCCTGACCGTCACCGCGTCGCGGACGCGCGCGAGGCCGGCGACGTCCCAGTGGGGCACGGGCTGCTCGACCCAGTCGAGGTCGTGGACGGCGAGCCGCCCGATCCGGTCGATCGCGGTCGACGCGTCCCACGCCTCGTTCGGGTCGACGCGAAGCGTCCTTCCCGGCCCGATCGCGTCGCGCACCGCAGCCACGATCGCGTCGTCGTCTCGAGGCCTGCCGATCTTGAGATAGATCACCTCGTGGTCGGCGAGGCCCACCGCCGCAGCGGCGAGCGTCGCCGCGTCGTCGCCTTGCGGGAAGCCGAAGAAGTCGAGCTCCTCGTGGACGGCGCCGCCGAAGAGCGCATGCGTCGGAGCGCCGAGTGTCCGGCCGAGCGCATCCCAGCACGCCGACTCGATCCCCGAGACCACGAACTGCGTGAACTGCGGGGTCGTCTTCCAGCGGCCTCGCGTCCAGATCTCGGCGAGGATCGCCTCGACGTCGTCGATCCGTTGCCCGACGACCTGTCGCGCGATCGCCCTGCCGAACTCCGCCGTTGCGAGCGGCACCTCGCAGACGGACTCGCCCCAGCCGACGACCCCGTCCTCCGTGTGGACGGCGAAGAGGACGAGGTTCGCGCCCACCTGGGCGCCGCCCGCCCAGTGGAACTCCTCCGCGAGCGGGATCGCGATCGGCACGGCATCGACGCGCGTGATCCTCACGCCGTGACCTTGCCCTCGAGCACGTCGCGCTCGTGGGCCGCACCGTCGCGATGCGCCGGGTCACCCCAGCCACCGCCGCCCGCCATCCTGTGACGGAAGACGTCGCCGGGCTGCAGCGTCGCGACGAACATCGGCGGCATCCGCTCGACGTCGCCGTTCGCCCGGACGATCGTGTTCGACGACGGGGCGCCGGGGGCTCCGCCGGCGAGGCCGTACGGCCGGTGCCGCTGCCGGTCGGACCGCACATGGACGACGGTGTCCGGTACGACGCAACGCCACGCGCGCTCGATTGCGAGGCCCCCGCGGAAACGGCCGGCGCCGCCGGAGTCCGGAACGAGCCCATACTGCTCGATCACGATCGGCCATTCCGACTCGGCGACCTCGACCGGCACGTTCGCGATCGACGCGCAGGGGTTTGCGAGCCCGTCGTTGCCGTCCCGATCGGGCCGGCCGCCCCACGTGCCCACGACGAGCTCGTTGAACACGAACGGCCTCCCGTCGACCCGCCCGGTGAACCAGGCCAGCGTCGAGCCGCCGTCGCCGGCAGCGGGGATCCGCTCCGGGACGATCCGGGCGAGCGCGCCGTTGACGACGTCCGAGACGCGGTAGCCCGCGACTCCTCGCATCGAGGACGCGCTCGGCATCGTCACGTGGAGGACGGTGCCGGGCCTCGTCACGACGGTGATCGGCCGCAGCGCGCCTCCGGTACGCGGGATGTCGATCGACGACGCGGCCATCACGCAGTGGTAGACGGCGGCCTCCACGAACGAGGGAGTGCAGTTCAGCGATCCCCGCACCATTGGCGCCGAATCCGAGAAGTCCGCCTCGAGCTCGTCGCCCCTGACGCTCAGCCGTACCGCGACCGGGACGTCGCAGACGTCGATCCCGTCGGAGCCGATGTAGTCGACGTACTGGGAGACGCCGTCCGGCCAGCGGCGGATCTCGGCGCGAAGCAGCGCCTCCGTGTGGTCGAGGAGCCCGTCGAACAGCCCATCGAGGTCCGTGTAGCGCGCCGCGAGCTCCTGCAGGCCGTGGTCGCCGACCTTGCAGGCGGCGACCTGCGCCGCAAGGTCGCCGAGCAGCTCGTGGGGGATGCGGACGTTCGCGCGGAGGATGTCGTACAGCGCCTCGACGGGCTCGCCGCGATCGACGAGCTTGAGCCAGGGCAGACGAAGCCCCTCCTGGAAGACCTCCGTGTTGTCGCAGGCGATCGTTCCGGGTACGCGGCCGCCGACGTCGCCGTGGTGGGCGACGGTGACCGCGAAGCCCAGGAGTCGGCCGTCCGCGAATGACGGCTTTGCCACGAAGAAGTCGGGCGTGTGGCTCGCGCCGTCGAACGGGTCGTTGACTAGATACACGTCGCCGGGCGCGAACGAGTCTCCGTGCTTCTCCAGCAGCGTGCGCATCGCATGCGGGATCGAGCCGAGCTGGAGCGGGATCGTCACCGCCTGGGCGACCGTCTCCCCGGACGGAGTGCAGAGAGCGGCCGAGAAGTCCATCGCATCGCGTACCACGGCCGAGTGCGCGGTGCGGAAGACGGCGGTCGCCATCTCGTCGGCGAGGGTCGCGAGTGCGTTGCCGACGAGCCGTACCGCGATCTCGCCGTCGTGGCGTGCCGTGGTCGGCGCAGCGCGGACCTGGTCGAGGACGAGTGCGCCGGACGCCTCGTCGAGCCGCGCCACCCAGCCCGGCGGCACGACGACCGTCGTGTCGTACTCGTCCACGAGGAGAGGCCCGGCGATCGGCTCGCGCAGATCATCGCGGCCGCAGACGCGCGCCGTGACGGGCCCCTCGCCGAAGTCGGCGAGCCGCGTACCCGCACGCCGGGAGGTCGATCCGCCGAACGAGACGCGTGGCCGCTCCGATCCGAGCGAGATGCGGCGCAGCGCTCGGATCTCGATCGGTGATCCTGCATCGAGGCGTGTGCCGTAGAGCCGTTCGTGCTCGACCTCGAACCGGCGGACGAGATCCTCCACCGACGCCACGTCGATCTCGCCCGACAGCTCCAGGGTGAGGCTCCAGCTCTGACCGCGGTAGCGCACGTCGGCGCTCCGCTGCCATTCGGCGCCGTCGAGGCGCATCTCCGCGTCGAGCGCGCGAAGCAGGGCGACGGCGGGCGCGTCCGCGTCGACGCGGCAGAACCGAACGTCGTGCCGCTCACGGCGTGCGGAGAGAAGCCCGACCGCCGAGAAGAGGCCGGCGAGCGGGGGCACCACCACCGTTCGGACCCGGAGCTCGGATGCGAGCGCCGCCGCGTGCACGGGCCCCGACCCGCCGTACGCGACGAGCGCGAATTCCGCGGGGTCGCGTCCCTTCTCGGTCGAGACCGCGCGGAGCGCGCGCATCATCGTCGCGTTCGCGAGGTCGTGGACGGCACGTGCCGAGACGCCGAGCCGGGCGAGCGCCGCCTCCGCGAGCGGGCGGGACAGCTCAGGTCCGCCGTCTCCGATCCGTCCTTCGGGCACGAGGCCCAGCGAGACGTTCGCGTCGGTCACCGTCGGCTCCAGGCCACCGAGGCCGTAGCACGCAGGGCCCGGCGCGGCGCCCGCGCTCCGTGGGCCGACCGCGACGGCCCCAGCCTCGTCGCGCCAGGCGATCGAGCCGCCGCCCGTGCCGACCTCGGCGATGTCGATCGTCGGGATCCGGATCAGCTCGCCGGACCCGCGCAGCAGCCGCGACCCGACCGAGAGCGCGGCGCCGACCTCGTACTCCTGCGTCCGCGAGACCCGACCGCCCTCGATCAGCGAGGCCTTGGCGGTCGTTCCGCCCATGTCGAAAGCGATCGCGTTCTCGTACCCGAGCTCGCGGACGAGCGCGAGCGTGGCGACGACACCCGCGGCCGGTCCCGACTCGAGCGCGTAGACGGGGCGCTCGGAAGCCTCGCCCGCGGACATGCTGCCGCCGGAGGACTGCATGATCGAGACGTCGGCCCGACCGAGCCCTCGGCCGAGCCGGTCGAGGTACGTCCCCATCAGCGGACGGACGTACGCGTTGACGGTCGTCGTCGCCGTGCGCTCGTACTCCTGCTGCTCGCGAAGGATCTCCGACGACAGCGAGACCGGGACGTTGGGCAGCTCCGCGCGCAGGATCTCGCCGAGCCGGCGCTCGTGGGCGGGGTAGAGATGTGCATGTAGGAGGCAGACGGCCACCGACTCCACGCCCGCGTCGCGAAGCCGAGCTGCGACCTCGCCGACCTCCTGGTCGTCGAGCGGACGCTCGACGGTGCCGTCGGCGAGGACCCGCTCGTGGACCTCGAGGCGGAACCGTCGCTCGACGAGCGTCGGCGGCTTCGTCCAGAAGGAGTCGTAGAGGTGCGGCATCCGCATCCGCCGGAGCTCGAGCACGTCGCGGAAGCCCGCCGTCGTCACGAGCGCAGTGCGCGCGCCGCGACGCTCGAGCACGGCGTTCGTCGCGACCGTCGTCCCGTGGACGACCTCGTCGGCACCGCCGATCGCCCGGACGGCCTCGACGACCGCGCGGTCGTAGCCCGGCGGCGTGGAGAGCACCTTGGCGACCCTGATGCTTCCGTCGTCGTCGACGGCCACGACGTCTGTGAACGTCCCGCCGACGTCGGCACCGACCCGGATCACCCTTGCTCCGAGGGTAGTTCGTCCCAGATCAGGTCGACCGCCCAACGCATCGACTCGTGGATGACGCGCTCCGCGGCGGTCGAATCACCAGCCTTGCACGCCGCAAAGAAGCGGCGGTAGTTGCCGACGGAGCCGCGGAAGCGCTCCTTCGTCGAGAGGACGATGCGGTTGTAGCGCTCGGAGCGCCAGAAGAGGCGCTCGACCTCGGCAACGAGACGCGCGCGGCCCGAGGCCTCGTAACAGGCCGCGTGGAACGTCCAGCGGGCGCGGAGATATCCGTCGACGTCGGCCGCCTTCCCGAGCCGCTCGAGCTCGCGCAGCCCGAGCCGCATGCGCTCGAGCTCCGCCGGGCCGACTGCGGCCGCGCCGAGCCGGGCGGCCAGTCCTTCGAGCCCAAGCCGCGCGGCGGAGATCTCCTCGAAATCCTCGCGCGTCAGCCTGGTCACCGACGCACGCCCGTTCTCGCCGATCTCGACGAGGCCGACGCGTTGGAGCTCGACGAGCCCGAGCCTGACCGGGGTCTGAGAGACACCGAGGCGCTCCGCGAGCTCGCGCTGCACGAGCGGCGTGCCCTCCGGCAGACGGCCGGTGACGATCAGATCCCGCAGCGTCTCAGCGACGCGATCCTCGACCGACTCGCGCGCGATCGGCGCCACCGACTTGAGCACGTCGGTCATCTCGGTGTATGGTCGCGCCACGCGATTTGAAATTTCATATCGCAACCGTACAACGGATGACGCTCATCGACAACGCAGCGCGCATCGGCGTCGACGTCGGCGGGACGTTCACCGACGTCGTCCTCCTTCGGGCGGACGGCACCACTGCGATCCGCAAGGTGCTCTCGACTCCGCCGAACTACGACGCCGCGGTGGTCGAGGCAAGCGCCCTTCTCGCCGACGGAGCCGCGGTCGACGGCGTCGCCCACGGGACGACGGTCGCGACGAATGCGGTCCTCGAGCAGCGAGGCGCACTGACGGCTCTCGTCACGACCGAGGGCTTCCGCGACGTGCTCGAGCTGCGACGGCTCCGGATCCCGCGGATGTACGAGCCGTTCTGGCGCAAGCCGGACCCGCTCGTGCCGCGGCGCCTCCGCTTCGAGATCGGCGAGCGGATGGCGGCCGACGGGACGGTGCTGCGGCCCCTCGACGACGCGGAGGCGTGCGAGGTCGCAGCGAGGCTGCGCGATGCCGGCGTGGAGTCGGTCGCGGTCTGCCTGCTGCACTCCTACCTCTACCCCGAGCACGAGGAGCGCCTCGGCGAGATCCTCCGCGCGGAGCTGCCCGGTGTCACG
This sequence comes from Gaiella sp., assembly GCF_035558935.1. Taxonomy (GTDB): domain Bacteria; phylum Actinomycetota; class Thermoleophilia; order Gaiellales; family Gaiellaceae; genus Gaiella. The sequence goes on from NZ_DATMBZ010000047.1 coordinate 8,875, forward strand.
GTGTCGCTCTCGTCCGAGATCCTCCGCGAGCAGCGCGAATACGAGCGCACCGCGACGACGGTGGTCAACGCGTACGTCCGGCCGCTGATGGAGCGCTACGTCGGTGCCATCAGAACCGGTCTCGACGAGGCGGGAATCGAGGCGCCGCTGACGCTGATGCAGTCGTCGGGCGGAGTGATGACGGCGGACGACGCGAAGGCGCGCCCGGTGCTCGCGCTCGAATCGGGGCCGGCGGCGGGCGTCGTCGCCGCGCTCGAGATCGCGCGACGGCTCGGGTACGACAACGCGATCGCCTTCGACATGGGCGGGACGACGGCGAAGGCCTCGCTGATCGAGCGCGGCGCCGTGTCGCGTGGGCGGGAATACGAGGTCGGCGGCTCGCTGTCCGCCGGCTCGCGGCTGATGCGCGGGTCGGGGGAGCTGCTCCGCATCCCGACGATCGACATCGCAGAGGTCGGCGCGGGCGGCGGCTCGATCGCATGGCGCGACACCGCCGGCGGGCTCCAGGTCGGCCCGCGTTCCGCCGGCGCCGACCCCGGGCCTGCCTGCTACGGCCGCGGCGGGACGCAGCCGACGGTCACGGACGCGAACGTCTTCCTCGGGCTCGTGCCCGAAGGCTCGCTCGCCGACGGCGAGATCACGGTCGACAAGTCGCTCGCGGTCGAGTCGCTCGAGCCGCTCGCCGTCGAGCTCGGGCTTTCGCCGACGGAGCTCGCCTCGGGCATCCATGCGATCGCGAACGCCCGGATGATGCGCGCGCTGCGATCGGTCTCGTCGGAGAAGGGTCGCGACCCACGCGACTTCGCGCTCATCGCCTACGGCGGCGCCGGTCCGGTACATGCGACCGGCCTCGCCGAGGAGCTCGGCTGCCGGACGGTGCTCGTTCCGCCGCTCGCGGGCCTCTTCAGCGCTATGGGCCTCCTCCACGCGCGACCCGAGTTCCACGAGGTGCGAGCGGTCCACCTCGACGCGCGGTCCGTCGACCCGGCCGAGCTCGACGGGGTCTTCGCCGAGCTCGAAGAGCGGCTCGACGGGGTCGAGCTCGTGCGGACGGCAGAGCTCCGCTACGACGGGCAGACCTGGGAGATCGAGGTCGAGGCGAGCGATCCCGTCGACCGTGACGCGCTGATCGACGCGTTCGAGGCCGAGCACGAGCGGCTGTACGGCGTGCGCGGTGAGCCCGGCGCGCCGATCGACGTCCGCGCGCTGCGGGTGGCCGCCCTCGGGCCGGCCCGGTCGCTCGAGCGGCTGAGTCTCGGCGACGGGTTCCTCCCGGCGTCGCGCTCTCGCGCAACCGTGCTCGGCGAGCTCGCGGTGCGCTCGCGCGCATCCATCGGCGAGACGGCGGAGGCCGGGCCGTTGCTCGTCGACGAGTACGACACGACCGTCGTCGTCCGGCCGGGCTGGTCGGCGAGGCGTGACATGGCGACCGAGACGCTCGTCCTGGAGCGCTCGTGAGCGTGCGCACGTTCGATCCCGTGACGCAGGAGATCGTCGGCAATGCGCTCGCATCGATCGCCGACGAGATGGCGACCACGATCTTCCGCACCGCCCACTCGACCGTGGTGCGGGACGGGATGGACTTCTCCGCCGCGCTGTGCGACCCGAACGGGGAGACGGTCGCGCAGGCGGTGACGGTGCCGTTCCACCTCGGCTCCGTGCCGCACGCGATGGAGACCCTCCTGGCGAAGTGGGGGGAGCGGATGGGGCCGGGCGACGTCTTCGTGATGAACGACCCGTTCGACGGCGGCATCCACCTGCAGGACATCTTCGTCTTCCGCCCCGTCTACCTCGACGAGACGCTGATCGGCTTCGCGACGACGACGGCGCACCACGGCGACGTCGGCGGGCGGCTGCCCGGCTCGGCGGCGTGCGACAACACCGAGATCTTCCAGGAGGGCATCAGGCTTCCGTGGCTGAAGCTCTACGACGCGGGCGAGCCGGTGGGGACGGTGTTCGAGGTGATCCGTGCCAACGTCCGCATTCCCCGCATGACGCTCGGTGACCTCGCCGCCCAGGTCGCGGCGACGACCGTGGCCGAGCGCGAGCTGCGGCAGCTCGCAGTCCGGTACGGGGCCGAGCGGCTGGCGGATCTGATGACGGGTCTCGTCGAGCACACGGAGGCCCTGGTGCGACAGGAGATCGCGACCTGGCCCGACGGCACGGCGACGTTCACGGATTACCTCGACTCCGACGGGCTCGAGCGTCGGGACGTCCCCATCATCGCGACGGTGACGATCGACGGAGACGAGCTCACGGTCGACCTCACGCAGTCGGCGCCGATGGTCGCCGGCGCGCTCAACTCGACCCGCTCGTTCGTGCAGGCGTGCGTCTACCAGGCGGTGCGCTCGGCGCTCGAGGTCGAGGTGCCGAACACGTCGGGAGCGTTCCGGCCGATCACGGTGCTGACGAAGCCGGGCACGATCGCGCACGTCGTGATGCCCGGCGCCTCGTCGATGCGCGGCGTGACGGGGTTTCGCGCCCTCGACGCCGTGAACGGCGCCCTCGCGCAGCTCGTCCCCGATCGGGTGCCCGCCGCGGGCGAGGGCGGGAACACGCTCGCAGTCTTCGGCGCGGAGCGACCCGACGGCTCGCGCTTCGTGTTCTACGAGCTCGTCGTCGGCACCTGGGGAGGAACGCCACGCGACGACGGCAACGACGGGCTCACGAACCCGGCGAGCCTCGCGGCGAACATCCCGGTCGAGGTCGCGGAATCGGAGTTCCCGATCCGCATCGAGCGCTACGGCCTCGTCCCGGGCTCGGGCGGCGACGGACGGCATCGCGGCGGTCTCGCGGTCGAGCGCGTCTGGCGCTGCTTGACGCCCGACACGTCGCTGATCGTGCGGTCGGACCGCTCGGCGCATCCGCCGTACGGGCTCCACGGAGGGCAGCCCGGCGCGCTCTCGTCGAACCTGCTGATCCGCGCGGACGGCACCGAGGAGGTGCTTCCGTCGATGTTCTCGACGACGATCCAGGCCGGAGACGTCTTCGTCCACCGCACGGCGGGCGGGGGCGGCTGGGGCGACCCCGCGGAGCGCGACCCCGCGAAGGCGGAGGCGGACCGCGCCGACGGGAAGCTCGCGTGAACGACCCGATCACGTTCGAGGTGATCCGCAACGCGCTCGTCGCGGCGACGGACGAGATGGCGCTCGCGCTCAAGCGGAGCGCGTACTCGACGAACATCAAGACCCGTTCGGACTTCTCGTGCGCGGTCTTCGACGCCGAGCTGCGGGCGGTCGCGCAGGGGTTCAACCAGCCCGTGCACCTCGGGTCGATGGTCGAGCAGATTCCCCGCGCGATCCGCGACTACGGCCCCGAGCGGCTCGGCCCCGGAGACGTGATCGTGACGAACGAGCCGTTCCCGAGCGGGGTGCACCTGAACGACGTCTCCGTCGTCTCGCCGGTCTGGCACGGCGACGAGCGGATCGGCTACGTGGCGAACCTCGCGCACCACGTCGACGTAGGGGGTGGCGCGCCGGCTTCGATCGGGGCGTTCCGGGAGGTGTTCCAGGAGGGCGTCATCATCCCGCCGGTCAGGCTCGTCGAGGGTGGGCTCGTCGTCGACGACGTCTTTCGACTCCTCCTGGCGCAGATCCGTTCGAAGCGCGAGACAGCAGGGGACTTCCGTGCGCAGATCGCGGCCAACGTGACCGGGGCGCGGCGGCTGCAGGCGGTCGCCGACCGGCACGGTCCGGGCGCCCTGCGGGAGGCGATGGCCGAGCTGCTCGAGTACACGGAGCGACGCACCCGCGCGGAGCTCGAGCTGCTTCCGCGCGGTGTCTACGAGGCGGAAGGACTGATCGACGAGGACGGCTACACCGACGAGCCGGTGCGGCTCCGCGCCCGCGTCGAGATCGGGCCGGACGGCGTCCGCTTCGACACGACGGGCTCCGATCCGCAGCGACGCGCGCCGGTGAACTCGACCTACGCGCAGACGTTCTCGGCGTGTGCCTACGCGCTGAAGTGCCTGGTCGATCCGGACCTTCCGGTCAACGACGGCTTCTACCGCCTGGTCTCGCTCGACGCGCCGGCCGGCACGGTGACGAACTGCACCTGGCCCGCGCCGGTCGTCGGCGGCTGGGAGACGAACACGCGGCTCGTCGACGTCATGTTCCGGGCGCTCCTCCAGGCGCTGCCGGAGCGGCTGCCCGCGGGAACGAAGGCGATGATGTGCCACGCGGGCTTCGGCGGCGTCGACGCGGAAACGGGGGAGTACACGTGCTTCCTCGAGACGTTCGCGGGCGGGTACGGCGGCCGGTTCGCGAGCGACGGGCCCGACGCGGTGCAGACGCACGGCCAGAACACGGAGAACGCGCCGGTGGAGGAGACGGAGCTCAACTATCCGGTGCGGGTCGAACGGCTCTCCCTGATCGAGGACTCGGACGGAGCCGGCCGGTACCGCGGCGGCCTCGGCCTGCGCAAGGACTTCCGCTTCGACCGGCCGACGACGTTCACGGTGCTCGCCGACCGCACGCGGAACGGCCCGTGGGGCGTCGC
>NZ_DATMBZ010000048.1:0-8839 GCF_035558935.1 Gaiella sp.
CGGTGAAGAGCCACCCGTCCCGGACCTTCGCCGCCGTCGCCTCCTCGTTTCGCCAGTAGCCGAGGAACACCACGGGGTCGCCTTCCACGCGGACGCACACCTCACCGTCGACCACCCGCACGTCATGGCCGGGATAGGGCAATCCCATCGAACCGGGGCGCGCCTCCCACGCGGCGCAGTTGCCGACGAGAAGGTTCGCCTCGGTCTGCCCGTAGAACTCGTTGAGTCGGGCGCCGAGGCGCTCGCCGCACCACGCGGCAGTCTCGGCGCCGACCGTCTCGCCGCCGCTGGCCACCGTCCTCAGGGAGACGGGCGTGCCGGGGTCGTGGCTGCGCATCAGCCTGAGCGCGGTCGCCGGCATGAACACGTTCCGCACTCCGACGTGGGCCATCAGGTCGAACGCCCGCTCCGGATCGAACCTGCCGCCCCGGTGCGCCACGACGGCGATCCCGTGGCGGAGTGCGGGCATCAGCACGTCGTAGAGGCCGCCGATCCATGCCCAGTCCGCGGGCGTCCAGATCCGGTCGCCGTCCTGCGGGAAGAAGTCGTGCGAGAGCCCGAAGCCCGGCAGGTGCCCGGCGAGCACGCGATGCGCGTGCAGCGCCCCCTTCGGCGGGCCGGTTGTGCCCGAGGTGTAGACGAGCAGGGCCGGCGTGTCGGGCCTCGTCCGGACTGCCTCGAACCGCGGTGAGGCGTCGGCCAACAGCGAGGCCAGGTCGCGGTCGACGTCGACGAGCGGGACGTCGAGCCCGAGCCCCGCAATGCGGTCGAGCGGCTCGGCCTCGCCGAGCACGACTCGGACGTCGGCGTCGCGGAGCCGCGTCTCGAGACCGTCTGGCCCGAAGAGGACGCTGAGCGGCACCGCGATCGCACCCAGCTTGGCGGCCGCGACGTGGGCGACGGCCGTCTCGGGGCGTTGCGGGAGGATGATCCCGATGCGGTCGCCGGGCTCGACCCCGGCATGGCGGAGAGCGTTCGCGAGCCGGCTCGAGTCGTCCGAGAGCTCGCCGAACGTGACCGTGCGCGTGACCGCCCGCCCGTCGGTGACGAGGATCGCCGGGTCGTCTCGAGGCTGCAGGTCGGCCACCTCCACCCCGAGGTTGAGCGTCGGCGGAAGCTCCCAGCGAAACGAACGCCGGAGCTCGTCGTACGCGGCGGCGCTCAACGCGTCAGGCGCCCGCCCACAGGCGCTCGAGCGTCGCGAGGTAGATCCGCGCCGAGCGGGCGAGCTCCTCGATGGCGATCGACTCGACGTCCGCGTGCGCTCCCTCTCCGCGGGGGCCGTGGTAGACAGTCGGGATGCCCCCGACGGCCTGGAAGACGGCTCCGTCGGCAACGACCTTCATCCCGGTCGCCTCGAGCGGCTCACCCGTCACCTCCTCGTAGCCGCCGCGGAGCGCGACGGCGAGCGGGTGCTCGGGGTCGACGGAATAGGCGTCGCGCACGAGCTCGAGACGGACGTCGATCGTGCAGCCCGACTCCGCGGCGATCGGCGCGACGAGCTCGTCGTACTCCGCCTGTGCCGCACCGAGCGTGTTGCCCGGGGCCCAGCGCCGCGTCCCGACGAGTCGGCACGTCGCCGGGTGCCGGTTGTAGAAGTCGCCGCCGTGCACCTCGCCGAAGAAGTAGGTCTCCGCGCCGACCCACGGGTGCTCGGTCGCCGCGAGCTCCTCGTTCTGCTTCCGCACCGCCTCGATCACCCGCGCGGCGACGAGGATCGGGTTCGGCGTTCCGGCCGCGGTCTGCAGCTCGTGGGTCGGCATGCCGTCGCGCCGGATCTCGATTTCCACAGTCGCCTGTCCCATGTGCGCGGCGACGAGGCGATCGCCCGCCAGCTCGCAGACGATCGCGTAGTCGGCCGTGAATCCGTGCTCCCCGAGGAGCCACGTCAGGTCCTCTCCCCGCCCGCCCGGCGCCTCGTGGAGGCCGATCGCCACGACGACGAGCTCGCCGGGGAAGGAGCGGCCCGACTCGGCGACGACGCGTACCGCCTCGGTCGCCGCGGCGACGGGGCCCTTCATGTCGGCGCTCCCGCGGCCCCACACCCGCCCGCCCTCCACCCGCGGCGGTTCGTGCGGGATCGGCACGGTGTCGAGGTGGCCGTTGAGCACGATCGTCGGCCCGGGCTCACCGCCCCGCAGGCGGCCGACGACGATCGGGGTGGCGGGGAACGGGTCGTCGAGCAGCTCGACCTCGAGCCCGATCTCCTCCAGCCGCCGCGCGTACAGTCGGGCGACCTCGGCGGTGTCGCCCGTGGGGCTCTCGACCTCGACCAGCGCGAGGGTCAGGTCGCGGAGGCGATCCGCGTCAACGCCCATGCGCATCCCTCGCGACGCGAAGTCCGACATGCGCCTGCCGGCGCTCCGGCCTGCTCCAGCTGCGCATCGCACAGCGGGCCCATGGCAGCCCCGGGCTCGCGTACGAGCCGCCGCGGAGGATCCGCTCCCCGTCGCCCGTCTCGGTCGACGTCCACTCCCAGACGTTTCCCGCCATGTCCTCGAGACCGTACGGGCTTGCGCCGCTCGGATGTGCACCGACGGACGACGTGCCGCCCCACTTGAGGCCCGAGCCGATGGCGGCCCGGCTCGCGTCCTCCTCGTCGCCCCAGGGGAACCGCCGTCCGTCCGTACCGCGCGCGGCCTTTTCCCACTCCGCCTCGGTCGGCAGCCGTCCTCCCGCCCAGGCACAGAAGGCGGCGGCGTCGTGCCAGTCGACGAACGTGACGGGATGGTCGCCCGGGGCGGGCCAGTGCGGCGGCCGCTCGGCGCCACCGTCCCTGACGAAGTCCGCGTACTGCAGATTCGTGACGGGCGTGCGTCCGAGCTCGAAGGCATCGACGGAGACGACGTCGTGCTCGCTCTCCGGCTCGCGTCCGATCGGGTAGTCGCCGCCCGGGACGTCGACCCAGTCGAAGTCGCTCACGGGCTCGACCGCGACGACGCGGAAGCCGACGTACGGATCCTTGGCCGCCGGGTCGACCGGGAGGCGGTACGAGCAGCGGAGCTCGTCCGGCCCGCTCAGGTACGAGCCGCCGCGAACGGCGTCCCCACTCGTCCACTCCCAGACGTTTCCCGCCATGTCGAGCGCGCCGAAGGGCGATGCGCCTCCTGGATGCAGGCCTGCCTCCGACGGCGAGCCGATCCCCGCGGCGAACGTCGCCCGAGACTGGTCCGGCAGCTCGTCGCCCCACGGCCACAGACGGTCGTCGGCACCGCGCGCAGCGGCCTCCCACTCCTCCTCTGTCGGGAGGCGGACGCCCTCGCGCTCGCAGAAGGCCTCCGCCTCGGCGCGGGTGACGTACGTCACCGGCCGCCCGTCGCCCTCGCCGTGGAAGCGGCGGTTCGTCACCGGCACGCGGGAGACGCGGAATGCCGCGAGCGAGACGAGGCGCCGCGGACGCTCGTCCTCGTCCGGCGGGTACGCGTCGGCCGCGTCGTGCCCCATCGCGAACGGCCCGGCCGGCACGAGGACCCAGCCGCTCACGCCGGGATCACCGGCAGCACCACCTCTCCACCGAAGACCGTCTGCTCCGCGACCTCCATCCGCGTGTGGCGGCCGATCGGCTCGCCGGTGTTCGGGTTGCGGTCGAGCCGCGGGAAGTTCGAGGACGAGACGTCGACCCGGATGCGGTGCCCCGCGGCGAAGAGGTTCGATGTCGGCGGCAGCAGAATCGTGACCTCGACCTCCTCCCCCGGCTCCATCAGCTCCTCGCGCTCGAAGCCGTTTCGGTAGCGGCAGCGAATGATCGAGTCGCAGAGCAGCATGTCGTAGCCGTCCGGGTAGTCCTCGTTCGGCGGGTGGACGTCGACGAGCTTTGCGGTGAAGTCCGTGTCGGGCGCGCTCGACGCGACCCGCAGCCGCACCTCCACGCGCCCCGTCACCTCGAGCGGCTCCGCGAGCGGCTCGGAGGCGTAGACGAGCACGTCCGGGCGCTCCGAGAGGCGCGGATAGGGCTCACGGGAGGCGAAGAACTCGGGCGACTCCCGCTGGTCGGCCGGGCCGGGCGTGAGGACGTTCCGCAGGCGCAGGACCGGGTTGAGCAGCCGCGCCCACATCGGCTCCATGCCCGGCCCGTCCGCGGGAAGCTCGCCGACGGCGCAGTAGTTGCCGCCGATCGTCGGCACCGGATGCTCGGGGTCGTATCTGAACCGGCGCGCCTCGGTGCTCGCGGGTACGTCGGGCGACAACGAGCCGTCCCCGCCGAGGCGCCACGTCTCGTGCACGGTCCGCGCGAGCGGCCACTCCTGCTCGTCCCGCCAGCGCCCACCGTGGTCGAGCTTGCCGAGCTCCGTCTTCCGTCCGCTACCGCCGCCCATCACGAAGATCCGTACCGGCGGGTCGCCGAGCGACTCGCCGTCCTCGCGGAGGTAGGCGTCGAAGAACCGAAGCTGCTCCTCGAAGTACCGCTCCACGCCCCAGACCGAATCCGGGCCGAAGTCGACGTCGAGCGTCCATGTCGCGTCGCCGCGCATCCCGACGTGGCTCCACGGGCCGACGATCAGCCGTTGCGGCGTCTCGTTCTTCGCCGCCATCGCCGCGAAGTACTCCGTGTCGGAGTGCGGGAAGCCGTCGAACCAGCCGGTGGTGAACGTCCCGGGGACGTCGGCGTGCTGCGCGTAGTGCGCCGTGAAGTCGTTCGAGACCTGCGCCCAGTACTCGTCGTAGGCGCCGCGCGTCGTGTAGTCCTCGAGCGCCTGCTCGAGCGACGGCGTGTGACGGAGCGAGAGCTCGCCCTTCCGAAACGGGTACCGCCAGAAGAGGTCGCGCAGGTGCTCGAGGTCCTGCCAGACCTCGGCCTGCTTGTCCCAGTCGTCGCGGATGTCCTGCGCGTCCTGGGCGTGGATGAACAGCGCCCAGAACATGTGGAGCTGCATCGCCCCGCCCTCGCGCGACTGGTGCTGGAACGAGTTCGTCGGGACGACGTCGGGCCAGATCGCCGCAAGGTGAGGCGGACGCTCGAGCGCGGCCCGTACCTGCGTGATGCCCGCGTACGACGAGCCCACCATGCCGACGCGGCCGTTCGACCACGGCTGGGCGGCGATCCACTCGATGGTGTCGTAGCCGTCCTCGCCCTGCTGCGGCGTGACCGTGTGCTGGTAGTCGCCCGTCCCGTCGCTCCCGTAACGGTCACGCAGGTCCTGGAGGCAGACGGCAAAGCCATGGCGGACGAAGAAGTCGGCGATCTCCGTGTACCGCTTGTCCGTGCGGTCGTACGGCGTGCGACAGAGGATCGTCGGGAACCGCCCCTCGACCCAGTCGCCGTTTCGCGCCGGGCGGTACACATCGGTCGCGAGCTCGATCCCGTCGCGCGTCCGCACCCGGACGTCCTTCGCGAGCACGATCCCGTACCTCACGTCCCCTCCCTCTCGACGATCAGGTGTGCGTGCTCGTCCGCGTGCACCGTGTAGCCCGGGTGGACGACGGTCGTCGAATCGAGCTCCTCGACGACGACCGGGCCCGAGAGCCTCGCCCCGGCCGGGAGCGCGTCGCGTCCGTAGATCGGGCAGTCGACGAAGCCGTGGGCCTCGGCGAAGTACACGGGGCGTGTCTCCTTGGCGTCCGGGGCCGTTCCGCTCGCGAGCGTCCGCGGAGGCGGCTTCGCGATGCGGCCGACGCTCGTGAGTCGGACGCTGACGATCTCGACCGGCTCGGCCGGCGCGGCGAAGCCGTAGACGCGCTCGTGGTGTGCATGAAAGCGTTCGACCAGGTCGCCGCCGGCAGGGATCGCCAGCTCGTAGCTCTGCCCGACGTAGCGCATGTCGAGCGCGCGGACGAACTCGACCCGGTCGCGGGACAGGCCTTCGGCGACGAGCTCGTCCGCCCCGACCCGCTCGAGCTGCTCGAACACCACGTCGAGCTCCGCCTGGCCGAGCTCTTCTGCGCGTCGCATGATCGTCGTGGCCGCGTCCCGCTTCAGGTCGGTGGTGAGGAGGCCGGTCGCCGAGAAGATCCCCGGGCTCGGCGGGACGAGCAGGCGCGGCATCTCGGCCTCGCGGGCGATCGCGTTCGCGTGCACGGGCCCTGCGCCGCCGAACGCGACGAGCACGAAGTCCCGCGGGTCGTGGCCCCTTTGGACGGAGATGAGGTGCAGCGCGTTCACCATCGCCGCATTCGCGATCTCGACGATCCCGTAGGCGGCCTCGGTGACGGAGAGACCGAGCGGGGTCGCCAGCCGCTCGTCGATCGCGGCACGCGCCGCATCGACGTCCAGGCCCATCTCGCCCCCGAGGAAGTAGGCGGGGTTCAACCGCCCGAGGACGACGTTGGCGTCGGTGACGGTCGGCTCCGTGCCGCCTCGTCCGTAACAGACCGGTCCCGGGTCGGCGCCCGCGCTCTGCGGCCCGACGCGGAGCAGCCCACCCGAGTCGACCCATGCGATGGATCCGCCTCCGGCACCGATCTCGACGAGGTCGACGACGGGCGTGCGCACGGGATATCCCGAGAGCGACATGCGGCCGATTCCCGCGCCCGCGTGGCCCCCGACGTTGTAGTCCTTCGTCACCGACGGCTCGCCGTCCTGGATGAGGCCGACCTTGGCGGTCGTGCCGCCCATGTCGAAGGAGAGGATGTCCGGGATGCCGACCGACGCACCGAGGTGCGCCGACGCGATGACGCCCGCCGCCGGGCCGGACTCGACCATGTAGACCGGCTTGCGGGCGGCGGCCGCGGAGCCGAAGACGCCGCCGCTCGACTGCATGACGAGCAGCTTCGCCTCCACGCCCGCCTCGGCGAGGCGGGTCTCGATCCGGCCGAGGTAGCGCTCGACGACCGGGCGGACGACCGCGTTGATCACGGTCGTGGAGGCGCGCAGGTACTCGCGGAACTCGGGCGCGACGTCTGACGAGAGCGAGACCGGAACGCCCGGCAGCTCCTCGGCGAGGATCTCGCCGACCCGCCGCTCGTGCTCGGGGTTGACGTAGGAGTGGAGGAGGCAGACGGCGACCGACTCCACATCCTCGCGGCCGAGCACCGCTGCGGCCTCCCGAACCGACGCGTCGTCGAGCTCGACGAGCACCTCGCCCGCCGGACCGAGCCGCTCGCGGACGGCCACCGCACGATCGCGCGGAACGAGCGGCGGCGTCTTCGTGAACTGCGTGTCGTAGAGCGTCGGCCGCACCTGACGCGCGATCTCGAGCAGATCGCGAAAGCCCTCCGTCGTGACGAACCCGCTCCGGGCGATCTTGCCCTCGATGATGGCGTTCGTCGCGACGGTTGTCGCGTGGACGACGAAGCTGACCTGCGCGGCGTCGCGCTGGCCTAGTGCCCGCTCGAATGCGCGCATGAAGCCCTCCGACGGATCGGCGGGCGTCGTCAACACCTTCGCGATGGTCGCCACGCCGCTCTCCTCGTCGACGAGCGTCGCGTCCGTGAACGTCCCGCCGATGTCGATCGCGACTCTCGTGCTCCGGCTCATGCGCGCAGCACCTCCGTGGCTGCATGGTCGATGCCCCCGTCGGCGACCGCGACGCCGTACACCTCGCGCGCGCGCTCGGGGCTCACCTTCCCCTCGAGCACGTCGCGCAGCACCAGCTCGGGCTCGCGCGCCCGCGGTGGCCCGTAGCCGCCGCCTCCACACGTGCGGATACTGACCACGTCGCCCGGCGCGAGGTCGAGCGTCGTCTTCGACGACAGGCGCGTCTCGACGCCGTCTCGGACGTGGACGTACTCGGCGCGCAGGCCCTCGTTGCCGCCGTCGACGCCCCACGGGCCGCTCCGGTCGCGGTCGGCGAGGATCGTGAACGTCGTGTGGAGGTCGAAGCGGAAGTCCTTCCGCAGCCCGAGCCCACCCCGCCGACGGCCGGCGCCGTCGCTGTCCTCGACGAGCGCGAGCCGGTCGATCCGCACCGGATAGTTGAGCTCCGTCTCCTCCACCGGCGCGTTCTCCGTGTTCTGGCCGTGCGTCTGCACGGCGTCCGGCCCGTCGCTCGCGAACCGGCCGCCGTAGCCGCCGGCGAACGTCTCGTAGAAGCAGACGTACGTGCCGGCCTCCACGTCGAGCGCGCCGAACCCGGCCTGGCACATCATCGCCTTCGTCCCGGCCGGCAGCCGCTCGGGGAACGCGGGCAAGAGCGCACGGAAGAGCACGTCGACCAGGCGCGTCTGCGTCTCCCAGCCGCCGACCACCGGTGCCGGCCAGGTGCAGTTCGTCACGGTCCCCTCGGGCGCTGCGACGTCGAGGAGACGGTAGAAGCCGTCGTTCACCGGCAGGTCGGGGTCGATCAGGCACTTGAGCACGTACGCGCACGCGGAGAGCGTCATCGCGTAGGTGGAGTTGACCGGCGCACGGCGTTGCGGATCCGAGCCCGTCGTGTCGAAGCGGACGCCGCCGGGGCCGATCTCGACCCGTCCGCGGAGGCGGACAGGCTCGTCCGTGTAGCCGTCGTTGTCGACGAAGCCCTCGGCCTCGTAGATGCCCTCGGGCAGCTGCGCGAGCTCGGCCCTCGCGCGCCGCTCGGTGTAGTCGAGCAGCTCCGCCATCGTCGCCCGCACGGGGTCGAGGCCGTGCCGATCGACGAGTGCCTGGACGCGGCGGACACCGGTCGCGTTTGCGGCGATCTGCGCGCGGAAGTCCCCTGCGGTCTCGTACGTCGAGCGGATCTGCGCGACGACGAGCCTGAAGACGTCGTCGACGACACGCCCGCCTTCGACGAGCTTCACCGGAGGGATGATCACGCCCTCCTGGAAGACCTCGCGGAACGCCCCGATCGACGCGGGCGCGCCACCGCCCACGTCGACGTGGTGCGCGAGGTTCGCGACGTACCCGAGGAGCTCGCCCTCGCAGTGCACGGGTGAGATCAGCGACACGTCGTTCAGGTGGACGCCGCTCGGATGCGGATCG
>NZ_DATMBZ010000049.1:0-8733 GCF_035558935.1 Gaiella sp.
GCGCGTGAAGGTCTCGGCGCCTCCGGTCTCCGGGATGGCGGCGGTTCCCTCGGCGTACGAGAGCGAGACGAGGAGGAAGACGAGGCCCGTGACGGCGAGCACGACCGGCGTGAGCCCGAGCGCAGAAGCCGCGACGATCCCCAGCGCCACGTAGATCGAGGATCCGATCTCCCCGTAGGCGATTGCGAACAGCGCCGGCGCGTCGAGCACGCGCTCGAAGCCGCGAACCTTCCGGGCCATCGCCTATCTCCCCCGCTTCCGCTCGAGCTGGATCCGCGCGACTCCGAGCGCGACGAACAGGGCGCCGAGCACGAAGCCGACGACGCCGCCTCCGTGCGCCGCCGTCACGACGAGGAGGGCGACGCCGATCGCGATGAAGGCCGCGCCGAACGCGTACACGGCCTTGCCGTACCAGCTCACGCGGCGCTCCGTTGCCTCGACGCCGTCACCATCACGCGACACGGCGCTCTGCGCATGACGCGGTCGACGGTCGATCCGAACACGCCTCGGCGTCTCGTGAGGTCCTTGCGCGGCGACCCGAGCACGATGATCTCCGCCCCGCGGCGCTCGGCCTCGCGCACGATCTCGACCGAGGCGCTGCGGCCCCGCACGAGGCGGCCGACGACGCGGACCCCGTACGTGTCGCCGACTGCCATCGCCTCGTCGAGCTCGTCGTTCGCGAGGCGCTCCTCTTCGGGCAGGTCTGCGTCGAGCGGCAGCTCCAGCGGCACCTCGATCACCGTCAGTGCGACGACGCGGGCACCGCGCTCCGCGGCCAGCCGGCAGGCGACGTCGAGCGCGTCGTCGGACGGCCGCCCGGGCACGATCGGCACGACGATCCGGCGGTACGCGAGCGCGAGCGCCGCGCCGAACGCCGGCGGCGCCTTCACGGTCTCCCGCAGCCCCGCGCGCACCCACCGGAGGCGGTACACCGTGTAGCCGACGAACCCGAGCACGATCCAGCCGAGCCCGACCCAGCGTGTCAACGGGTTCTGGGCGAGGATGACGACGAACGACGCGCCGGTCGCGAGCCCGCCGAAGATCGCGAACAGCGGCCACTGGACGCCAGCGATCGACACGTTCGGCCGGGCGCGGTACGTCACCGCGGGATCGGGCCGCACCCGCAGCTGCACCATCGCGGCGTGCGCCACCGTGAACGAAAGCGTCGCCCCGAGCGAGTACAGCGTGCCGACGAACGTCACGTCGCCCGGCAGCAGGAGGATGATCGGGGCGATGCCGGCGAAGAGCACGAGCGCGATGTACGGCGTCTTGAGCTTCGGATGCAGCTTGCGGAAGACCTCCGGCAGCTGCCGATAGGTCGCCATCGAGTACGTGATCCGCGAGGCGCCGATGATGCCCGCGTTCGTCGCGATCAGCAGGATCGTCGCGGCGAGGACGCCGACGTAGAGCTCGAGCGTGTCGAGGAGCCCGCCGCTGAGACCGAGGTTGTCGACGACGCCGAGGATCGGGTCGTTCGCGTACCCGCCGTCCTCCGGCGGCAGCGCGAGCAGGGTCGTCAGCTCGCCGTCGATCAGCTTCACGGGAAGCGCCGACAGCGCGATCAGCGGCAGCGTGAAGTAGATCGCGAAGACCGCGAGCGCCACGAGCTTGTACGCGTTCGGGACGCTCTCCTGCGGCTCGCGCGCCTCTTCGGCGAGGTTCGACACCGTCTCGACCCCCGTGTACGCCAGCATCGCGACCGGAATCGCGATCGCGAGGTTCTCCCACGTCGGGGCCGTGCCCCAGTGCACGTTGTCGACCAGCGTCTCCGGGCTGAACACGAGCGCGAACCCGAGCAGCACGAGCAGCACCTGCGTCGCGAAGTCGATCACCGCGAGCCCGATCGACAGCTTTGCGGCTTCCGTGACGCCGACGATGTTGAGCGTGACGAGCAGCACGACGACGACGGCGCCGCCCACGATGTCCCACGGATTGGACTTGAGCGGCTCCCAGAAGATCGAGAGGTAGTGCGGAACGAAGAACGCCGAGGTCGCGATGGTGACGATGTAGACCAGCATCTGGGCCCACGCCGCGCCGAAGCTGATCAGCTCGTCGAACGCGTGCCGCGCAAAGCTCGACGACCCGCCCGCCTCGGGGAAGCGGACGGTCCCCTCCGCGTACGTCGCGGCGGTGGCGGCGAACACGATGCCCGCCACGACGAAGACGAGCGGCGTCAGCCCGAGCGCGAAGACGGCCGTGAGGCCGAGGGCGTAGTAGATCGAGGAGCCGACGTTGCCGTACGCGGTGGCGAAGAGGGCGGGCGTCCCGAGCACCCGCTCCATCCGCACCTCGCGCCGCCGTCGGCTCCCGGGCACGCGCGCGAGTGTACGCATGGCCGCGGGCGCGACGAGAGGCGCCGTGC
This sequence comes from Gaiella sp., assembly GCF_035558935.1. Taxonomy (GTDB): domain Bacteria; phylum Actinomycetota; class Thermoleophilia; order Gaiellales; family Gaiellaceae; genus Gaiella. The sequence continues at coordinate 2,363 of NZ_DATMBZ010000049.1, forward strand.
TGCGGGTGGCGACAGGGGGCTCGGTTGAACGGCGCGCGCACTGCGCTTAACGTGCGGATTGCAACGACACTGGGGGAACCGAGGGAGGGAGTCGAACATGTCCGAGCCCGTGCGGCGCGGAGAAGTGGTGGCCCACGGCCGGCGGACGTTCATGGCCGGAGCGGCGCTCGCGGCCGGTTTCGCGGCCGCCGCTGTGCTGCTGACGACCGGAGCGGAGGCGCGGTCGGCGGCGACGCCGTCGAACTCCGACCCGCCGACGATCACCGGGACCGCTGTCTCGGGCGAGACGCTGACGGCCTCCGTGGGCTCGTGGACGGGGACACCTCCGCTCTCGTTCGCTTTCGCGTGGCAGCGCTGCGACGCCGGTGGGGGTGCATGCTCGGCCATCGGAGGGGCGACGTCGCAGAGCTACGTCGTCACGGGCGGCGACGTCGGCTCGACGCTGCGTGTGCTCGTGACTGCGACCAACGGGGAGGGCTCCACGAGCGCCCCGTCGCTGACGACGGCCGTGGTCACGGCTCAATCGACGCCGGTGAACACGGCGGAGCCCCTCATCTCGGGCTCGACGGTGGAAGGCTCGACGCTCACGACCACGACGGGCACGTGGGACGGCACGTCGATCACGTACGCGTACCAGTGGGTCAGGTGCGGTCCGGACGGAGGCCTCTCGGACGGCTCGGACTGCCCGTCGATCGCCGGTGCCACGAGCTCCAGCTACGTCCTCACGAGCGCCGACGTCGGAAAGCGGCTGCGCGTGCAGGTCACGGCGTCGAACAGTTCGGGAGCGGCCACCGCGACTGCGAACCCGACAGACGTGGTCACGCAGTCCACGGCCACCGGCGCGCCCCGGAACACCGTCGAGCCGTCGATCGGAGGCACGCTCGTCCAGGGGCGCGTCCTCTTCGCGAGCGTCGGGACATGGGCCGGGGAGACGCCGCTCCAGTACGCGTACCAGTGGGTCCGCTGCGGCGGCGACGGCGGGCTGTCCGACGGCAGCAACTGCACGTTCATCTCCGGTGCCACCGGCTCGACCTACACGCTCACGGCCGACGATGTCGGCGCCCGGATGCGCATCCGCATCACGGCCTCGAACTCGCTCGGGACCCAGACGACCGCGTCGAACGCGACGGCTGCGGTCCAGTCGACCTCGACCACCACGCAGCCCCTCCAGGGGCCGGTGTCGAGCCGCCTTCCCACGATCGTCGGCACCGCGGCCCGTGGCCAGACGCTCACCACCACGTCGGGGATCTGGACCGGGACGACGCCGCTGCTCTTCGCGTACGAGTGGCTGCGCTGCGGCGCCGACGGCGGACAGGCGACCGGATCGGACTGCCCGGCGATCGCGGGTGCGACAGGCACGCAGTACCTGGTGACCGCGGACGACGTCGGCCGCCGGCTCCGCGCGCGCGTGACGGCACGGAACACGGTCGGGAGCGCCGTCGCGGTTTCCGACGCGACGGCGCTCGTCACGGTCACCGTGACGACTCCGCCGCCCCCGACTCCGACGCTGCCGCCGGGTGCGATCCGGCTGCCGACCGGGAAGTACTCGATTCCCGTGACGAGCGTCTCCCTGCCGGACCGCCTCGTGATCGACCAGATCGTCTTCGCCCCGAACCCAGTGCGGTCGCGCAAGCGGCCGCTCGAGCTACGCCTCCACGTCGCGGACACGCGAGGCTATGCGATCCGCGGTGCTCTCGTGTTCGTGCGATCGACCCCGCTTCTCACCTCCGCGCCGGGTGAGCAGCCCACGGGCCGGGACGGTTGGCTGCGATTCCGACTGATGCCGAGAGCGGACTTCCCACTGCGTGACGGCGTCAACGTCCAGTTCTGGGTCCGTGCCCGCAAGCAGACCGACCCGCTGCTCGCAGGAGTCTCGAACCGTCGGCTCGTCCAGGTCGCGACGGCCGGGTGAGCCGAGGACGACGGAGGGCCGGTCTCCCGGCCCTCCGCGTCCGTGCGCGTCGCTTCGTGTTACGGGGTGTCGACCCTGACGATCGTCGGGTTCGGCATCCCGGCCGTGCCGCCGTAGGCGACCGACCCGAGGTACTTCGTCGCGGGCGCGAGGCCGGTGAACGTCAGCGTCACCGTTCCCGTGCCGCCGATCGTGGCCGCTGCGGGCGCGGTGACCGTCATGTTGCCGGCCGCCGCCGAGCCGAGGAGCCACGTGTACAGCTTGAACGGCGACGTCCCGGTGACCGCGAAGCCGTGGACGTAGACGGTGTACGTGTCGGCTGCAGGATTCCGGAGGTTGACCTCCTCCGCCGACGTGCCGCTGCCGCTCGATCCGACGAGCGTCGTGCCGCGGTAGACGTACAGGTCGATGTCGCTCCCCGCCGCCACGTCGGCGTCGAACAGCGAGAACCGGGCATGCGTCGTCCCGGCGGCGATCGTGACCGGGATCGCGACCGTGCCGGGGCCGCCCGGGGCGAAGCTGTCGCCCGGGTCGTCGGGCACGGTGCCCGGCGTGATCGTCGGCGCGACGAGCCCGCGTGCGGACGCCGTGAACGCCCCGTCGTAGCCGAACGTCACCTGGTAGCCGATCGGGCCGCCCGTGCCGCTGACCGCTGCGGGGGCCGCGAGCGCCACCGGGCGGACGACGATCGGGCTGCGCACGGCGTGCGTGCCGTCCGTCCACGTCAGCTGCCCGCCGACATAGGCGTTCAGCGTGGCGGTCGTGCGGGTGAACGCAACGGTGAACGCCTTCGTCTCACCCGGTGCCAGCGTCAGCGACGACGGGCTCACGACCGTGGTGATGCCCGCCATCCCGGTCACCGACGCGTTGTACGTCGCGGCCGACGAGCCGACGTTCGTCACCTTCCGCTTGACGGTCTGGACGCCCGCGAGGTCGCCGACCGCGATCGACGGCTCGTTGAGGTCGCTCGCGTCGAGCGAGAAGCCCGCGTTCTCGAGCGCGGTGCACGAGGCGGGCCCGACCGCCGTCGTCGTTCCGCAGAGGAAGGCGAGCCAGTCGTTGAAGCCGTTGTCGTAGACGAGGCCCGGATCGGCCGCGCTGTTCGGCTTCACGTGCCCCGCCCCCTGGCGGAAGATCACGAGCGGGTTGGTGCTCGGGCCGTCGAGCACGTCGTAGCCCGAGGTCATCAGCGCCGACTTGATCGCCATCGGCGACCAGTCCGGATGCTTCTGCATGAGGAGCGCGGCGAGGCCGGCCACGTGTGGGCTCGACATCGACGTGCCGCTGTAGAGGTTGAAGTCGCGCCCGGCGTTCCCCGGAGGCGCGACCGCGGCGAGGATGTCCTGGCCGGGCGCGATCACGTCCGGCTTGAGGAGGTCGCCGCCGCCGGCGGTGAGCGGCCCGCGCGACGAGAACGACGCCGTGAACGGCGCCGCCGCGTTGTAGACGATCTGCGCCGCGTTGATCGTCGCGGTCGCCCCAGCCGTCGCGGCGTACGCCTTGACGGCCGCCCGATCCGGCGAGTCCAGGTGGACGGTCGGGACGAAGTGGAAGTCCGCGTTGATCGAGCTCGGGCTCGGGTTCAGGAGGATCATCCCGACCCCGCCCGCCTGCTGGACGGCCAGGCTCTTGTTCACGCGAGCCGTCACGCCGCGGTCGCAGACGACGATCTTGCCCGCGACCTTGGCCGGGTCGAGCACCGCAGTGCCGTCGTTGTCGGCCGCGGCGTAGCAGAGCGCGACCTTCGTCGGATCAGCACCCGGCAGCCCCGCGGCGGTCGAGTCGATCAGCGGCGCAGGGCCGACCTTCGTCGCGACGGAGGCGCCGTTGTACGTCGCCCCGTTCCCGAGCGTGACCGAACCGCGCCCGTCGCGGTTGTGCGTGCCTGCCGCGACCGTCGTGATCCACGGGCCAGGGTGGGCCACCGTGCCGGTCGTGGGGCCGCTGTTGCCGGCGGAGGCGGCGACGAAGACGCCCGCGTCCGCAGCGAACAGGAACGCGACCTCGACCGGGTCGGCGAAGTTCGTCGTCGTGCCGCTGATCGAGTAGTTGATGACGTCCACGCCGTCGGAGACGGCCTGGTCGATCGCGGCGACGAGATCGGCCGTGCGACCGCTCGCGGTCGACGCGTCCTGCGTCGACCAGAGCGCCTTGTACGCGGCGATCCGCGCGCGCGGCGCCATCCCGCTGACCTTGCCGAACACGGCGGCGGGGCCCGTCGCCGGGACGCCGAAGTTGCCTCCCGAGGTCGACGCTGTGTGCGACCCGTGGCCGTTGTAGTCCCGCACGGACATGAACTCCCAGGGCCGATCGGCCTCGAGCGCGGCGTCGCCGCCCCAGGCCGCGTTGAACCACTGGGCGCCGATCAGCTTCTGGCCGCACATCGAGGCGTTGAACTGCTCGCCGGGCGTGCACTTGCCGTGCCAGCCCGGGATCTGCTGGAACACGAGCTTCCCGTCCGCGTCGCGGTCGCTGAAGCTCTTGCTCTCCGGCCAGATGCCCGAGTCGACGATCCCGATGATGATGTTCTCGCCGGCGCCTGTCGTCTTCTTGTCACCGGTGCCGCCGAGCTGGTCCCACAGCCCGCCCGGAGCCGTGAGCCCGAGGAAGTCGGGGGTCGACGAGGTGTCCATCGTGACGACCTCGTCGGGCGTGACCGACACGACGTCCGACTGCTTCTCGAGCTGCGCGGCCTGGTTCTCGCTCAGCCGCGCCGAGTAGCCGTTGTAGGTGTAGGCGTAGTCGTAGAGCTTCGCGCCGCCGCCGACCTTCGCGAGCGACTTGCCGTGCTCCCCCCTCAGGAAGTCGACGTAGCGCGCCACGTTGGGCGACGTGGGATCGATCTTCTTCCCCTTGCCCGGCTTCGTCGCGGGGATCCCCGCAACACCGCCGTCATAGGAGACGGCGGGATCCTGGATCATCTGGACGATGTACGTCCCCGTCTCGGGGGCGGCGCTCGTGGCCGCGCTGGAGACGAGGAGGGCCGTGGCGCAGACGCCGACGACCGCGAGCACGATCAACGCGCGGAAACGCATCGTGGTTGCTCTCCCCTTGTCGTGGTGGTGGGGCACCGACTGGTCTTTCCGGCGGCGCGCACTGTATGTCGCGCTGCACAACAGTGCAACGGCAAACCGCGCATTTCCCCTGTTCGAGGGGCAGGAGCCCTGCGCTCCCGGGCCAGTGACGCCCGGGAGCGCGGGTTTGTCCGACAGATCAGCCGTGGATCGAGGCGATGATCGGGATGATCAGGATCGCGACGATGTTGGCGATCTTGATCATGGGGTTGATCGCCGGGCCGGCGGTGTCCTTGTAGGGATCCCCGACCGTGTCTCCGGTAACGCCCGCGGCGTGGGCCTCGGAGCCCTTGCCCCCGAACGCGCCGTCCTCGATCAGCTTCTTCGCGTTGTCCCAGGCGCCGCCGCCGGAGGTCATCGAGATGGCGAGGAAGAGACCGGTCACGATCGTTCCGATCAGGAGCCCGCCGAGCATCTCCGGCTTGATGATCCCGACCACGATCGGGATCACGACCGGGATCAGTGCCGGCACGAGCATGCTCTTGATCGCAGAGCCCGTGACGATCGAGATCGACGTCGCGTAGTCCGGCCGGGAGGTGCCTTCCATGATCCCCGGGTCCTCACGGAACTGGCGCCGCACCTCCTCGACCACTTCGCCGCCGACGCGGCCGACGGCCGTCATCGCCAGGGAGGCGAACAGGAAGGGCATCATCCCACCGACGAACAGGCCCGCGATCACCCACGGGTCGGCGAGGTCGAACGTCACGTTCAGCCCCTCGTCCGCGAGCCCCCGCACGTACTCGTCGAACAGGATCAGCGCGGCGAGGCCCGCCGAGCCGATCGCGTAGCCCTTCGTGACGGCCTTGGTCGTGTTACCGACCGCGTCGAGCGGGTCGGTCACGCCGCGCACCGACTCGGGCATGTCCGCCATCTCTGCGATCCCGCCCGCGTTGTCGGTGACGGGCCCGTAGGCGTCGAGGGCGACGATCAGCCCCGTCATGGAGAGCTGGGCCATGACGGCGACGCCGATCCCGAAGATCGACTCGTCCGCGGCGTAGTACGAGCCGACGACGCCTGCGGCGATCACGAGCACGGGCAGCGCCGTGGCCTGCATGCCGTAGGCGAGCCCAGCGATGATGTTCGTCGCGTGCCCGGTCGTCGAGGCCTCGGCGATCCGCTTCACCGGGTGCCAGCGTGAGCCGGTGTAGTACTCCGTGATCGCGACGAGGAGGAACGTCACGGCGAGCCCGATCAGGGCGGGGACGTAGAGCTGCCAGAACGAGAAGCGGTCGCCGTCGTAGGCGAGTGTGACCGGGATGAACCCGATCGCAGACAGCGCCGTCGCGATGACCACGCTCTTGTAGAGCGCGTTGATGATCGCGTTCTCGCCGCGGCCGACCCACGCGAAGAACGTGCCGATCACGGACGCGAGAATCGACACGCCG
>NZ_DATMBZ010000050.1:0-11733 GCF_035558935.1 Gaiella sp.
ACACGCGACGGCTCCGATCACACCGCACGGCTCCTCCTCGAGGCGACGACGCACAACCAGGAGCTCGTCGCGCTCTCGCCGGAGGACCGCGAGGCGATCCTCGCCGTCCTCGACCACCCGAGCGGGGTGCTCGTCGAGCTGCGCAGCGCGCTCTTCGACGAGCTCACGTGGCGCCGGAGCGGCCTCAAGCCGCTGCGCGGGCGCCGCAGCGGATTCCCGGCCCGTCCTGGCTAGGCGATCCGCAGGAGCACCTGGCGGACGCGAACCGCTCCCGCGCGGTCGACGACCTTCGCGCGAAGGCGGTAGCTCCCGGTCCGCTTCGGGACACCGGTGAGCCGTCCGCTCGTCGTCAGGCGTACGCCGGGCGCGATGGATCCGCCGCTGCGCAGCCAGCGGTACGGGGCCGTTCCGCCCACCGCCTGGAGCCGAGCGGCATACACCCGTCCGAGATGGCCGAGCGGGAGCGAGCGGGACGTGATCGCGAGGAGCTTCCTCGCCGGCGGAGCGAGGGGTTTCGGCGCCACACCGAGCTGGACGAGCGCGTCGTTGACGAGCGCCGCCATGCCCTCGGCCCCCAACGGCGTCAGGTGGATTCCGTCGGGCTGCAGCCAGGCCGGGTTGTTCCGCGCCTGCGCGTTCCAGTCTACGACGGTCATCTCGGGATGCTTCTGCGCCGCCGCCGTGATCATCGCGTTCATCGACAGGTAGCTCTGCCGCTCTGCACGCAGCGTCAGCCAGACCACGTGCTCGACCCCTGCCTTCCGAAACACCGCGAGCGCCTGCTCGATGTTGTCGGCGTAGTTCGCCTCGAAGTCGTTGTAGCCGACGTTCACGACCACGACGGGCCCCATCTCCGAGCCGAGCGCCGTCGCGCGGTCGATGACGTTGGGAGGCCGCACGCCGTCGTACGGGCAGCTCGTGTCGCCGAGGCGGCGGCACGCGGCGACCTCGAGGCGGAGGTCGATGCCGCGCCCGAGCGTCCGCTTCGCGTCCGGGTCGTAGGCCATCGCCGTCGCGGCCGAGTCGCCGAACACCGTGACGCGCACGGGCGGCGCCGCGGAGCCCCCCTGGGCACCGGCGACCAGCCCGAGGGCGGCCAGAACGACGGCCGCCAAGGCCACGGCGCGAACGGACATCGTGCGAGCGTAGCGCCCGACGCGGGAGAGCCGCGTCACGGCCCTCCGCACGTCGAAATCCGCTCGCCGCGGTCAGGCGGGGACGGCCTGCTCCACCTCCGCGCTCCAGTCACCCGCCACCGCGAGCGCGTTCATCCGCGCGCGATGGAGGAACGCGTCCTGTCCCGCGTCGACGTTGTCGGGCTCGCCGCCCCACGCCTGGAGCGCCGAGGCCTGCAGCGCCCGGCCGTACGAGAACGAGAGCGGCCACGGGCCGCCGACGCGGTTGATGGCGTTCAGGTTCTCGGTCGCCTCGACCTCGGACTGCCCGCCGGAGAGAAACACGATGCCGGGGACCATGGCCGGCACGTGCCGGAGGAAGCAGTCGACCGTGAGCTCGGCGATCGCGGACGAAGGCGCCTGCGTCGGGCACTGCTTCCCCGAGATCACCATATTCGGCTTCAGGAGCATCCCCTCGAGCGCGACCTCCTGCCGGTAGAGCTCGTAGAAGACGACGTGGAGCGTCCGCGCGGTCACCTCGAAGCAGCGCTCGATCGTGTTCTCGGCGTCCATCAGGACCTCCGGCTCGACGATCGGCACGATCCCGGCCTCCTGCGAGAGGGCCGCGTAGCGCGCGAGGGCGTGCGCGTTCGTGTGGACGCAGGCGTCCGTCGGGATGCCCTCGCCGATCGTGATCACGGCGCGCCACTTGCTGAAGCGCGCGCCGAGCGCGTGGTACTCCGCGAAGCGGGCGCGCAGGCCGTCGAGGCCCTCCGTCACCTTCTCGCCCGGATGTCCCGCGAGGTCCTGCGCTCCCGTGTCGACCTTGATCCCCGGGACGACGCCCTTCGACGCGAGCAGCTCCGCGAACGGCGTGCCGTCGTCGGACGCCTGGCGGATCGTCTCGTCGTACATGATCACACCGCCGACGTACTCCTCGAAGCCCGGGGTCGTGAAGAGGAGGTTCCGGTACGCGCGGCGGTTGTCCTCCGTCGACTCGACGCCGATCGAGTCGAAGCGCTTCTTGATCGTGCCCGTCGACTCGTCAGCCGCGAGCACGCCCTTGTGGTCTGCCACGATCGACTGCGCGATCGCCCTGAGCTCGTTCGCCGCCATCAGCGGCCTCCTTCCGTTCGCAATCTCCGGAGCTTCCCCGAAGGGTGATGCGCCGCGATTCGCCGCACCGTGCCGGAGCGCGAGCGCATCACGATCGACTCAGTCTCGACGCCGTCGGCTCCCGGAAGCACCCCGCGAAGCAGCGCGCCGCTCGTGACGCCCGTCGCCGCAACGAAGACGTCCTCACCGCGCACGAGGTCGTCGTGCGTGAGCACCCTCTCGACGTCGAATCCCGCCTCGACCAGCTTCGTGCGCTCGTCGTCGTCGCGCGGCCACAGGCGACCCTGGAGCGCACCGCCGTGGCACTTGATCGCGGCGGCCGAGATGACGCCCTCGGGCGTGCCCCCGACGCCCATCAGCATGTCGATGCCGGTGCCCGGCTGTGCGGCCGCGATCGCCGGCGCGACGTCGCCGTCGCGGATCAGGTTCACCCGTGCACCGGCCTCACGGAGCTCGGCGATGAGGTCGTCGTGGCGCTCGCGCTCCAGCACGACGACGGTGAGCTCGTTCACTTCCACGCCTTTCGCCTCGGCGACGCGCTCGACGTTCTCCGTGGGCGAGCGGTCGATGTCGATCGCGTCCGCCGCCTCGGGCCCGACGGCGATCTTGTCCATGTAGACCGCCGCGCCGGGAAAGAACATCGATCCTCGCTCGGCCACGGCGATCACCGAGATGGAGCCGGAGATGCCGAGCGCAGTGAGCCGCGTGCCCTCGAGGGGATCGACGGCGACGTCGACCTCCGGGCCGGTGCCGTCCCCCACCTCCTCGCCGTTGTAGAGCATCGGCGCCTCGTCCTTCTCACCCTCCCCGATCACGACGACGCCGCGCATCGAGACCGAGTTGACCATGAAGCGCATGAGATCGACCGCGGCCTGGTCGGCGGCGTTCTTGTCCCCCCTGCCGATCCAGCGCGAGGCTCCCATCGCGGCCGCCTCCGTGACCCGCACCAGCTCGAGCGCGAGGTTCCGGTCGGGCGGCGTACGCGAGGGGTCGCGGTTCATTCGATGCCCGATCCTACCCCGGCCGGAGCGTCCGCGACGCGCGTCTCGGCCGGCTCGAGCACGACGACGACGATTCCCGCCGCGAGCACCAGCGCGCCGCCGGCCAGGGTCAGCGCGCCGGGGCGTTGGTCGACGAGCGCCCAGCCGAGCAGGACGCCCGCGACCGGCTCGAGGAACGTCAGAACGCCAGCTGCCTGGGCTGTGACGTGGCGGAGAAGTGTCGCGTAGAGCAGCGTCGACACACCGGTGAAGACCACGCCGAGCGCCAGCACGACGGCCCACTCGCCGGCACCTTGCGGCACGATGCGGTCGGCGAAGAGGAGCACCGGCGCGACGGCGATCGCCCCGACGAGGCAGTCCCAGAATGCGACCGTGAGCGGCGGCACCGCCGACGCGAGCAGGCGCTTGGCGAGAATCACGAGCGCCGCGTAGCTGGCCGCCGAGCCGAGGCCCGCGGCGACAGCCACGGCGGAGGGGGCTCCGCCTTCGCCGCCCGTGTCGAGCGCGATCGCGGCGATTCCGACTGCACCGGCGACGCAGGCACCGAGCACGGTCGTCCCCAGCCGCTCGGGCAGGACGAGCGGCGCGACGAGCGCGATCACGAGCGGCGCGGCGTAGAACGTCAGGACGGCGAGCGCGACGGAACCGTGGTCGACCGCCTCGAAGAACAAGAGCCAGTGGACGCCCTGGACGACGCCCAGCAGGGCGAGCGCTGGGAGCCGCCCGCCGGGAGAGAGGAGCCCGGCTCGGCCCGCTACGCAGGCCCCGAGGCCGAGGGCGGCCGCAGCGAGCGCGAGCCGCCAGAACGCGAGCGCCTCGGCGCCGAGGTCGACCGCCGCGACGAGGACCGCGATGAAGCCCCACGACGCGGCGAGCGCACCGAGCGCGGCGTTCCAGCGCACCGGGCGATCGTAGGGGACTGGCCCCGCAGGAGCCCCGTCCCCCCGCGAGCGTTCCGCCCTTGGCCGCGCGCCACGGGAGTCAGTCCCGTTCCGGGACAGACCCGCTACATACGCTCGGGTGCCTCCACCCCGAGCAAGTCGAGACAGATCGCAACCACCGCCTGCGTCCCTGCGCAGAGCGCGAGCCGGAAGCCCTCCGCGTCCGATCCGAGCACCCTGTGCTGGTGGTAGAAGCGGTGGAAGTCGTCGGCGACGCGGATCGCGTAGGCGGGGAGCGCATGCGGCCCGCGCCGCTCGGTCGCCGAGCGGACGACGGCGGGGAACTCGAGCAGCCGCTTCACGAGCTCTCGCTCCTCGTCGGCCAGCGCACCCGCGGGCGTCGGATCCGGCACACGGCCCTCCGCGTTGCGGAGGATCCCGGCGATGCGCGCGTGCGCGTACTGGACGTAGTAGACGGGGTTCTTCTGGCTCCGCTCCGCGGCGAGGTCGACATCGATCTCGATCGTCTGGTCGTGACCGCGCGAGAGGAGATACCAGCGGGCCGCGTCGACGCCGATCTCGTCGACGAAGTCGTCGAGAAAGACGACGTCGCCGCGGCGCTTCGACATCTTCGCGGCCTCGCCCCCGCGGATCAGCTGGACGAGCTGATAGATGAGCACCTCGACCGAGTCGCGCGGGTGGCCGAGCATCTCGGCGAGCGCCTGGAGGCGCGCGACGTACCCGTGGTGGTCGGCGCCGAGCACGTAGACGAGGTGGTCGAACCCACGCGCGAACTTCCGCCGCATGTAGGCGGCGTCCGCGGCGAAGTACGTGGTCGTGCCGTCGGAGCGCACGACGACGCGGTCGCGATCGTCGCCGTGGACGCTCGTTCGCGCCCAGAGCGCGCCTTCGGACTCGTACGTCTCGATCTCGCGGAGCGCGTCGGGGATCTCCGCCTCGACGAGGCTCTCGCGTTCGAAGGTGTCGAAGTGCACGCGGAAGCGCTCGAGCGCCGCTTCGATCCGCTCGAGCATCTGCGGTACCGGGTCGCCCTCCTCGCGCGCGAGCTCGGCGACGTACGCCCCCCGGTAGCCGTCCTCCGGCGGCTCCTCGCCGCGGCGGATCGCGTCGACGGACTCCCGGAAGCGGTCCATCTGCGCTCCGGTGTCGTTGTAGTAGTACTCGCGCTCGACGTCGTGGCCGGCGAACTCGAGGAGGCGCGCGACGGCGTCGCCGTACGCGCCGTTCCGCGCCGACGCGACGGTGACCGGCCCCGTCGGGTTCGCGGAGACGAGCTCGACCTGGATCCGCTGGACGGGCTCGCTGGAGCCGGCGCCGAACGAGCGGCCCGCCGAGAGCACCGCCTCCACCGCGTCGCCGAGCCATGCGTCGTCGACCGTGAGGTTGAGGAAACCGGGGCCCGCCACCTCGACCCCGGCGATTCCGTCGAGCGCCCGCACGCCGTCCGCGAGCTCGGCGGCGACCTCACGTGGCGGCTGCCTGCGCACGCCTGCGAGGCGCAATGCGACGTTCGTCGCGTAATCGCCGTGCTGCGCTTCCGACGGGCGCTCGAGCTCCACGTCGACGCCCGTCAGCTCGGCGAGCGATGCGGTCAGCGAGCGAACGGGGTCCGGGGCGGCCATCGCGCCATCCTAGGCGGCCGCCGCCGTAGGATCTCGCACCACCCAGTCGACCGAGGAGCGCAGAGCGATGCCCGATGCCATGGAGCCCGTGACCGTCGGGCCGGGAGAGGGAGCGACGATCCAGGGCCCCGCCGGCGGGCCGCTCACGTTCAAGGTCCGTGGCGAGCAGACCGACGGTGCGCTGACCGCGTTCGAGAACGTCGTCGCGCCCGGTGACGGGCCCCCGTTGCACACTCATTCGAACGAGGACGAGTCGTGGTACGTGCTCGAGGGCCGCCTCCGCTTCCGGCTCGCCGACGAGCGTCGTGACGCGCCTCAGGGCTCGTTCGTCTTCGTGCCTCGCGGGGTGCCGCACTGCTTCCAGAACGTCGGCGAGACGCCCGCCCGCATCCTCGTGGCGTTCACGCCCTCGGGGATGGAGGCGTTCTTCGACCGCTTCGCCGAGCTGCCCGACGGCCCCGTCGACCCGGGCGTGTTCGCGCACCTCGGAGCGGACGTCGGGATGACTGTGGTGGGACCGCCCCTCGCAGTCTCCGACCCGCGGTGACTACTCGGTGGAGGCTGTGGCCACGGCAGCCGGCCGCGTCGTCGTCGCCGTGCGCGCGGTGATCCCGTCGCGTGCGAGCATCGTCGCAACCTCCTCGCGCGCCTTGTAGATCCGCCACTTGACGGTCGCGAGCGTGATCTCGAGCGCGTCCGCGATCTCGGTGTACGAGAGCCCCACGACGTCGCGCAGGAGGAGCGCCATCTTCAGGTCGACGGTCAGCGCCTCGACGGCGCGCCAGACGGCGTCGATCGTCTCGGTGCGCTCGAACGGCTGGTCGACGACCTCGAGCGGCGGGATGTCGTCCAGCGCGACGACGGCGCGAGGCCTGCGCTCGAGCGCGCGGAGCTCGTCGAGCACGCGGTTCTTCGTGACCTGGAACAGCCACGTCGTGAAGCGCGACCGGTCGGAGAAGCCCGGCAGCCCCTGGTAGACACGGAGGAAGACCTCCTGCGTCAGGTCCTCGGCAAGGCTCCGGTCGCCGACGAGGCGCAGCACGTAGTTGTAGACGGGCTGCTCGTAGGCTCTGACGATCAGGTTGAACGCCCGCTCGTCACCGCGCTGGGCCTTGCGGAGCACACCATGATCGGGCTGCGTCAGGGCCAATGCGCCGCGAGCATACAGCGCTCTCGCGACGATTCACGAACAATTTACGACTCGGTGACGTGTCAGCGATTCTCGGGCGCGACCAGGCTCGACCCGGTCATCGCGGGAGGTCTGTCGAGCCCGAGCAGCGCGAGGACCGTCGGGGCGAGGTCCGACAGCTCGCCCTCACCGCGGAGCGCACCGCCGTCGATCGTCAGGACGAGCGGCACGGGGTTCGTCGTGTGCGCGGTGTGCGGGCTCACGCCGTCGTCCTCGAGCATCCGCTCGGCGTTGCCGTGGTCTGCCGTGACGAGGCAGACACCGCCCGCACGGTGCGTCGCCTCGACGACCTGCTCGAGGCAGCCGTCGACGGTCTCGACGGCCTTCACGACCGCGGGAATCACGCCCGTGTGGCCGACCATGTCCGGGTTTGCGAAGTTGACCACGCAGAAGCGGAAGCCGTCCCCGAGCGCGGCCGCGACTCGGTGGGCGACCTCCGGCGCGGACATCTCGGGCTTCTTGTCGTAGCTCGGCACGTCACGGGGCGACGCGACGAGGATCCGCTCCTCCCCGGGCCACGCTTCCTCGACACCGCCGTCGAAGAAATAGGTGACGTGGGCGTACTTCTCCGTCTCGGCGGCGTGAAGCTGCTTTGCGTCCACCTCGCTCAACACCTCGGCGAGCGTGTCCGGCACCTGCTGCTCGCCGAACGCGACCGGGCAGGTGAAGTCGTCCCGGTAGCGGGTCATCGTCACGACGTCGGCGCTCGCCTCGAGCAGGCGCTGCGTCAGCTGGCGAGCCCGGTCGGGACGGAAGTTGAAGACGATCGCCGTGTCCTGCGCGGGGTCGAGACGCGGGCGCCCCCGTAGGACGATCGGCTCGACGAACTCGTCGGTCACGCCGCGGTCGTAGCTCGCGCGCACCGCGGCGACCGGGTCGTCGGCCTCCTCTCCCCGCCCGGCGACGATCGCCTCGAGCGCGCGATCGGTGCGGTCCCAGCGCGCGTCGCGGTCCATCGCGTAGTAGCGCCCGACCACCGTCGCGATGCGGTCCGGGGGCAGGGTGGCGAGGTCGTCCACGGCCGCGTGCGGCGAGACGTCGCGTCCGTCGGTGAAGGCATGCACCCAGGTCCGGTCGCCGATCCCGGCGCGCACGCCGAGGTCGAGCAATGCGCGCAGGTGGTCGATGTGCGAGTGCACGCCGCCGGTGGAGACGAGACCGAGGAGGTGCACGTTCCCGCCGCGCTCCTTCGCCCGGCGGAACGCGCCGACGAGCGCCTCGTTCTCCAAGAAGGACCCGTCCTCGACCGCCCGGCTGACCCGGACGAGGTCCTGGAGGAGGATCCTTCCCGACCCGATCGTCAGGTGCCCGACCTCGGAGTTGCCCATCTGCCCCTCCGGGAGCCCCACCGCAGGGCCCGAGGCACGGAGCCGGGTCGACGGATAGCGCGCGACGAGCTCGTCGAACACTGGCGTGCGGGCGAGATCGACGGCGTTCCCCGGGCCGGGCGGTGCGATCCCCCAGCCGTCCAGGACCACGAGCGTGACGAGCGGGTACCCGCCGGAGCTCACGTCGCGGCGCGGCAGATGGCGGCGAACGACTCCGGCTCGAGCGACGCTCCGCCGACGAGCGCGCCGTCCACCGCCGGCTGGGTCAGCAGCTCGGCCGCGTTCTCCGGCTTGACCGAGCCGCCGTAGAGGACGCGCGTGTCGTGCAGCTCCTTGATCGTCTCGTGCGCCTGCTGCGCCAGCTCCGGCGTCGCGGTCTTCCCTGTGCCGATCGCCCAGACGGGCTCGTAGGCGATCACGAGCGCGTCGTGCCGCGGGATCGCCGCGACCTGGCGCCGGAGCACCGCGTCGGTCTCCCCCGCCTCGCGCTCCGCCTCCGTCTCGCCGACGCACGCGATCACGCGAAGCCCCGCCTCGAGCGCGGCCGCGCAGCGCATGCGCACGGTCTCGTCGGTCTCTGCAAAGAGCTGTCGTCGTTCGGAGTGCCCGACGATCGCGCCCTCGACGCCGAGCTCGCGCAGCATCGGCGCGGACACTTCGCCCGTGAACGCGCCCTGCTCCGCCCAGTGGACGTTCTGGGCGTACACCGGCAGCCCACGACCGACCGCCACCGCGAGGGAGGCGAACGCCGGGCAGACCACGATCTCGACGCCTGCGGGCGGCTCGAGCTCGTCGAGGAACGCGACCGTCTCGGCCGGCCCCTTGAACATCTTCCAGTTGCCGGCAACGAGCTTCACGTGCCCTCCGGCGGAATCGCCGCGACGCCCGGCAGCTCCTTGCCCTCGAGCAGCTCCAGGGACGCGCCGCCTCCGGTCGAGACCCACGAGACGTCGTCGTCGAGCCCGAGCTCCGAGATCGCGCGCACGGAGTCGCCGCCGCCGACGACCGTGTACCCGTCGACCGCGGCGACCGCCTCGGCGACGGCCTTCGTGCCTTCGGCGAAGCGCTCCCACTCGAAGACGCCCATCGGGCCGTTCCAGAACACCGTCTTCGCTCCCCGGATCAGCTCGCCGAACCGGTCGCGCGCGTCGGGCCCGATGTCGAGGCCGAGCCACCCATCCGGCAGGTTGTCGTAGGGAGCAACGCGACTCTCGGCGTGGGCGTCGAACGAGGCGGCGGCGACGACGTCGGGCGGGAGCTCCACGGGGAACGGCAGCGTGGCGCCGTCGCGCAGCTCCTCGGCCATCTTGCCGCCCACGATCACGGTGTCGGCCCGGCCGCCGAGGTTGCGGAGCACACCGAGCTTGTCCTCCACCTTCGCGCCGCCCGCGACGAGGACGAACGGGTGCTCGACGTCGCCGAGGAGGCGTCCCAGGTGCTCGAGCTCCGCCCGGAGCAGCAGCCCCGCGTAGGCCGGAAGCAGGTGGGCGACGGCCTCCGTCGAGGCGTGGGCGCGGTGCGCCGAGCCGAATGCGTCGTCGACGTAGAGGTCCATGCCCTCGGCGAGGTGCCGCGCGGTGCCTGGGTCGTTCTTCGTCTCGCCCGGAAGGAAGCGCGTGTTCTCGAGCACGCGGACACGGTCGTCGGGCACGAGCTCGGCGAGCCGCGCCGCGACCGGGGCGATCGCGAACGCCGGGTCGGGCCCCTTCGGACGGCCGAGGTGGGAGCAGACGGCGACCTCGGCAGCGCCGCGGTCGAGCAGGAGGCGCAGCGTCGGGACCGCCGCGCGGATCCGGGTGTCGTCGGCGACGTGCCCGTTCTCGAGCGGGACGTTGAGGTCCGCCCGCACGAGGACGTGCTTGCCGGCGACGTCCGCGGTCTCGACCGAGCGCGGGAGCGTCACCGCTGCAGCAGCACCCCGACGAGATCGACCAGCCGGCACGAGTCGCCCCACTCGTTCGACGTGGGGGAACCCATGGTTCCCCGACGAGCCCCCTCCTTCCTGGCCGAAAACCCGGTCACGGCAACAGCACCCCGACGAGATCGACCAGGCGGCACGAGTACCCCCACTCGTTGTCGTACCAACCGAACACCTTGACGGTCGTCCCGTGGCTCATCGTCATGAGGCTGTCGAAGATGCACGAGTGCGGGTTGCCGATGATGTCGGTCGACACGAGCGGGTCCTCGGAGTACTGGAGAACGTGGGCCAGCGGGCCGTCCGCGGCCGCGGCCGCGTATGCCGCGTTGATCTCGTCCTTCGTGACCTCGCGGCCGAGCGTCACGACGAGATCCGTGAGCGAGCCCGTCGCCACGGGCGCGCGCACCGACACGCCGTCGACCTTTCCCTGGAGGTGCGGCATGACGATGCCGATCGCCTTGGCGGCGCCCGTCGTGGTGGGGATCAGGTTGATCGCCGCTGCGCGGGCACGTCGGAGGTCGCGGTGCGGGAGATCGAGGATGTTCTGGTCGTTCGTGTACGCGTGGATCGTGGTCATGAAGCCCGACTCGATCCCCGCCAGGTCGTCCACGACCTTCGCGAGCGGGGCGACGCAGTTCGTGGTGCAGGATGCGTTCGAAACGATGTTGTGGCTCGAGGGGTCGTAGTCGCCGTCGTTCACGCCGAGCACGACCGTGACGTCGGGGTCCTTTGCCGGTGCGGAGATCAGCACCTTCTTTGCCCCCGCGTCGAGGTGCTTCTGCGCACCCGGCCGGTCGGTGAAGATGCCGGTCGACTCGAGCACGACGTCGACGCCGAGGTCTCCCCACGGAATGCTCGCCGGGTCGCGCTCGGAGTACATCCTCATCTCCTCGCCGCCCGCCTTGATGACGCCGTCTCCGAGCTCGACGTCCCCTGCGAACGGCCCGAGCACCGAGTCGTACTTCAGGAGATGGGCCATCGTGTTCGCGTCGCCGAGGTCGTTGAGGGCGACGATCTCGATGTCGGTGCCGAGCTGCTGCTGCGCCCTGAAGAAGTTGCGGCCGATCCGGCCGAAGCCGTTGATGCCGACCCGGATTGCCATGCGGTTCTCGCCTCCGTCGTCCTGGGAATTGGGTTCGCTTCGAGTCTAGTGAGGCCCGGCCGGCCCAGCGCCGCACCCCGCCGCAGCGTGGCACGATCGGCGCCGTGGTGATCCGTCGCTTCGCCGCCTCGGACCGGACGCAGGTTCTCCGTCTCCTGACGGAAGCCTTTCGCCGACCTGCCTCGCCGGACCCGTCGTGGGGCGACGAGTTCCAGGTGCGGGCCCTGGACGCGTACGACCCGGCCCCCAGAGGGGGCGCTTCGATACGCGCCGGCGCTCGCCGCCGTCGGCGCGGGATGAGGCGCGGAACGGGGCGGTGGGCTGAGGGAGGAGCTCCGAGGATGTCCCCTCCCCCACATGCGCGCTCCGGCACCAGACGGCGGATGGGGTCTGGATCCCCCGCCTGGGAGCGCGGGCCCACCGCCGTGGAGTATGGAGCG
>NZ_DATMBZ010000051.1:0-21177 GCF_035558935.1 Gaiella sp.
GCGTCGCCGGGACGGCGGCCGTCGTCGGCACGACCCTGCTCATCGATGCGTCGAACGAGCTCCGCGTCGAAACCGATGCCTGCGTTGAACGCGAAGCGCCGGCCGTTGACCCGGCCGAGCCCGATACGCCGCGTCGCTCCCCGCCCCACGAGCCGTGCGGCTGCGGTTGCCTCGCGCCCGAGGCCGAGCGCGCGCGGCAGCACGCTCGTCCCGCCGCCGGGGAGGAAACCGAGCGGCACCCGGCCCTCGACCCCGTTCAGCACCTCGTTGTACGTGCCGTCTCCCGAGAGGACGTAGATGGCGTCGACGGTGGCCTCGCGCTCTCGCGCGATCGCGGTCGCGTCGCCGGGTCCGGACGTGCGGGCCACGTCCAGGCCACTCGGCAGCTCGGCGACGACCCGCTCGACGAGCTCCTCCGAGACCTGGCTTGCGTGAGGGTTGACGATCAGGAGCGCGCCCACGCGCGACACCCTACGCCGGGCGGGTCGCGTACCCCCTGACGCCGTCCAGCAAGACCGCGAAGAACCGGTCGGCGAGCGCATCCGTGTCGGCTCCCGGCCGGATCCACGTGTAGGCCCAGTTGGCGGCAGAGAGGACGAGCAAGACGGTCGCCTCGAAATCCAGATCGGCTCGCAGCATTCCCCGCTCTGCGGCTTCCGCGAGCAGCGAGCGCCAGCGCGTCTCGTAGCGGCGCCGCTCGTCACGGAAGGCCGTCAGCTCGGGCTCCTCGAGGAACCGCCACTCCCGCGTGAAGACGGTGGCGGTGTCCGCCTGCTCGGCGACGACCGCGAGATGGCCGCGCAGCGCCGCCCCGATCCGGGCGAGAGGATCGGCGTCCTCCGGAACGCGGTCGAGCGCGGTATGGAACGCCGCCGCACCCTCCCGCGTGACCACGACCAGCAGGTCCTGCTTCGAGCCGGTCAGCGAGTAGAGCGACCCCTTCTGGACGCCCATCGCCTCGGCGAGGTCGGCCATCGACGTCCCGTGGTAGCCGCGCTCCGCGAACAGCCGCGCGGCGACCGCGACGAGCTCGTCGCGCCTCGTGGCCATGTGGACGATGCTACCGATCGTTCGGTAGCATCGAGGCGTGGACGGCCGTACAGCGGAGTTCCTCGCCCACGTCCAGTCGGGAGGCCTCGTCGAGACCGGCGCGTGGATGCCGGAGGAGTACCGCAAGCGCCTCACGAAGTTCGTGGAGATGCACGCGAACTCAGAGCTGATGGGCGTCCTCCCCGAACGCGACTGGATCCTCCGCGCCCCCACGCTCCAGCGCAAGCTGGCTCTCACCGCGAAGATCCAGGACGAGGTCGGCCATGCGCAACTCCTCTACCGCATCGTCGAAGACCTCGGCAAGCCGCGGGAGGCGTGCCTCGACGACCTCATCGCCGGCCGCTCGAAGTTCCACAACGTCTTCCACTACCCGACGCGAACCTGGGGCGACGTCGGCGTGATCGCCTGGCTCGTCGACGCGGCCGCAATCATCTCGCAGAAGGCCCTGCTCAAGTGCTCGTACGCGCCGTACGCGCGGATCATGCGCAAGATCTGCTGGGAGGAGTCGTTCCACATCCTCCACGGCCGCGACGTGATCCTCACGCTCGTCACCGGCACGGACGGTCAGCGGGAGCTCGTGCAGGAGGCGCTCGACCGCTGGTGGGAGCCGCTCATGATGTTCCACGGGAACCCGATTCCGGCCGACGAGGATCCGATGGTGCATTGGCGGATCAAGAGCCAGGGCAACGAGGAGGCGCGCCAGCAGTTCCTCGAGGGCTACGTGTCGCAGGTGTGGGAGCTCGGCCTGACGCTCCCCGACCCGAAGCTCCGGCGCGCCGACGACGGCACGTGGGAGTACACGGAGCCCGACTGGGACAAGCTGACGGCGGTCGTCTCCGGCCACGGGCCGGCGTCCGCCGAGCGGATCGCCTTCCGCCGCCTCTCGCGGGCCGAGGTCGACTGGGTCTCTCGTGCGGTGCTCGCCGAGGCTGCATGACCGCCGTCTACGAGGTGTTCCGACGGGAGCGCGCCGGCTCTGCGATGCAGCACGCCGGGTCGATCGTGGCGCCCGACGAGCGCTTCGCCGAGATCTACGCCCGGGAGCAGTACGGCCGCCGCGGAGAGTCGGACGCGCTCTGGCTCGTCCCCCGCGAGGCCGTCAACGAGATCGGGGAGTTCGTCGACGAGTTCGACCTCAAGTACCGTCGCGTGGACGGCTATTCGATCAAGGAACGACTGAAGGAGGCACGTGAACGAGCGGGCGCAGCTCCTGCTCAGCCTGGCGGATGACGAACTGATCCTCGGCTGGCGGAACTCGGAGTGGACGGGGATCGCGCCGTTCCTCGAGGAGGACGTCGCGTTCTCCTCGATCGCCCAGAACGAGATCGGCCACGCGCGGGCGCTGTACGAGCTCGCCGCACGCGAGCTCGGCACCGACGCCGACGCGCTCGCCTTCGATCGTCCGCTCGAGGAGTACCGCTCCGCGCCCCTCGTCGAGCTCAGGAGGCTCGAGTGGGCGCGGACGATCGCGCGTCACTGGCTGTACGAGACGGCTGACGCGATCCGCCTCGATGCGTTGAAGGAGTCCGACGACGAGGAGCTCGCGGGGATCGCCGCGAAGATCGACCGCGAGGAGGTGTACCACCGGATCCACGCGGAGATGTGGATCGACCGGCTCCTCGGCACCGACGAGGGTCGCGGACGCCTGGACGAGGCGCTCGACGAGCTCTGGCCGTACGCGCTCGGCGTCCTGGACGACGCGCTGCGTCCCGAGCTCGTGCGGCGCGTCGAGGCGAAGCTCGGGCGCGCCATGCGGGAGGTCGCGCCCATCGCGCGAGGGCGCCACGAGGCCGAGCTGGCCGAGCTTCACGAGGAGATGACGATGGTGCGCCGGTCGGCTCCGGCGGGAGCGCGGTGGTGAGCGCAGCGCCCGAAGAAAGAGGTGCGAGGCTGAAGCCGCGCCCCAGAGCGCGACTCGAAGCCGATTCGGTCTGGCGCGCGCTCGCGGAGATCCCCGATCCCGAGATCCCCGTGATCTCGATCGTCGACCTCGGGGTCGTCGCGGACGTCCGCGTCGCCGGCAACCGGGTGGAGGTCGACTTCACGCCGACGTTCATGGGGTGTCCCGCGCTCGACACGATGCGCCACCAGATCGAGGACGCCGTGCGCGGGCTCGGCGCCGAGCCCGTCGTCCACGTCGTGCTCGACGACTCGTGGTCGACCGACCGCATCACGCCCGAGGGCCGCGAGAAGCTGCGCGACGCCGGCTTCGCACCCCCCGCGCCCCGCAGCGCCGGCGCGCCGACGCTCCTCCAGCTCGAGCGCGGGCCGTTCGAGTGCCCGTGGTGCGGCTCCACGGACACGCGACTCGACAACGTCTTCGGCCCGACCCCGTGCCGCTCGCTCCGCTACTGCAACGCCTGCCGCCAGCCCTTCGAGCAGTTCAAGACGATCTGATGACGACGGGGGCCTTCCTCCATGCCGTGAACCAGCCGCCGCCGCTCGAGGGCTACGACCTGTTCTCCGAGAACCGCCCACTCG
The DNA here is from genome assembly GCF_035558935.1 of Gaiella sp. GTDB lineage: Bacteria > Actinomycetota > Thermoleophilia > Gaiellales > Gaiellaceae > Gaiella. The sequence goes on from NZ_DATMBZ010000051.1 coordinate 3,532, forward strand.
TCGAGGCACTCCGGCGCGAAGGCGGCGGGGCGGAGGAGGAGCGTTGCGCCGCGTTCGGTGCGCACTGCGGCCAGGGGCCACTCGAGCTCGGTCGCCTCGCGAACGAGTACCCACCGGTCCTGCGCACGCGCGATCGCTTCGGCGAGCGGATCGACGAGGTCGAGTTCCACCCGGCCTGGCACGAGCTGCTCGGTCTCGGGGTCGAGCACGGGCTCCACTCCCTTCCCTGGCGCGAGCAGGAGAACGGTCACGTCGTTCGCGCCGTCCTCTTCATGACGCTCGGCTACGCCGAGGCCGGCGTCGGATGTCCGCTCTCGATGACGTTCGCGGCGGTTCCGGCGCTCCGGTCGTCGGCGCCCGAGCTCGCGGGCGAGTGGGAGGGGCGCCTCACGTCCACCCACTACGAGCCAGGGCCACGCTCCCACCTCGACAAGACCGGAGCGCTCTGCGGGATGGCGATGACCGAGCGCCAGGGCGGGTCGGACGTCCGCGCGAACACGACGGTCGCCGACCGCTCCGGCGACGTCTACCGGCTCAACGGCGAGAAGTGGTTCTGCTCGGCGCCGATGAGCGACGCGTTCCTCGTCCTCGCGCAGGCGCGCGACGGACTGACCTGCTTCCTCCTGCCGCGGCTCCTCGACGACGGCACACGGAACGGCTTCCGGATCGAGCGTCTGAAGGACAAGCTCGGCAACCGCTCGAATGCCTCGGCCGAGATCCGCCTCGAGGACGCCGTCGCGCACCGCGTCGGCGACGAGGGCCGCGGCGTCGCGACGATCATCGAGATGGTCGTCCACACCCGGCTCGACTGCGTGCTCGGCTCGACCGCGCTCATGCGCCGTGCGGTCGCCGAGGCGACGCACCACGCGGCCTACCGCACGGTCTTCGGCCGGCAGCTGATCGACCAGCCGCTCCAGAGCAACGTGCTGGCCGACCTCTGTCTCGACTCCGAGGCGGCGACGGTCACGGCACTGCGGATCGCACGCGCGTTCGACGAGGGCGACCACGCGTTCAGGCGGCTCGCAACCGCCGTCGCGAAGTACTGGGTCTGCAAGGCGACGCCGCCTCTCGTGGCGGAGGCGCTCGAGTGCCTGGGCGGCAACGGCTACGTCGAGGAGTCGGGCCTGCCGCGCCTCTACCGCGAGAGCCCGGTCAACTCCGTGTGGGAGGGGTCGGGCAACGTCAACTGCCTCGACGTCCTCCGGGCGCTCGGGCGCGAGCCGGAAAGCCGCGAGGCGTTCCGGGACGAGCTCGCCCTGGCCCGCGGCGCCGACCGGCACCTCGACGCCGCGGTCGAGCGGCTCGACGCCGAGCTCGAGGCCGCCGACGAGCCAGGCGCCCGCCGCCTCGTCGAGTTGCTTGCGCTCTGCCTCCAGGGGTCGCTCCTCGTCCGGCACGCGCCCTCCGACGTCGCCGATGCATTCTGCGCGACCCGTCTCGGCGGGGAGGGCGGACGCGCCTACGGGACTTTGCCGACAGGCGTCGACACCGCGGCGATCGTCGAGCGCCACCGCCCGCGTCTCGGGTAGTAGCCTCCAGGCATGCGCGTCGAGATCTTCTACTGCCCCGTCTGAAACGGCTACGACCGCCGGGCCGCGAGTCTCGTGGCCGTGTTGAAGGACGCAGGGCACGAGGCCACCGCAACGGAGGGCGCGAACAGCCAGTACGACGTTGTCGCCGACGGGGCGCTCGTGTTCTCGAAGCAGCGCGAGGGCCGGTTCCCGGAGGAGGAGGAGATCCTGCGCGCACTCGTAGGGCCGCCGGCCTGACGCGCGGCTAGCCTCCGGGGCCATGGCGCTCCTGCGGGCACACGAGTTGACGAAGACCTTCGGCTCCGTTCGCGCGCTCGACGGCGTCAGCTTCGAGATCGACGAGGGGATCACGGGGTTGCTCGGCTCGAACGGGGCGGGCAAGAGCACGTCGCTCAAGCTCTTCCTCGGGCTGCTCGACCCGGACTCGGGCTCCGCCGAGGTGCTCGGCCGGGACGCGCGGAGCTCGTCCGAGGTGAGGACACGGGTCGGCTACGCGCCGGAGCACGACTGCCTGCCACGCAACGTGTCGGCGGCGGAGTTCCTCGCCTACATGGCCCGGATCAGCGGCCTGCCGTCGACGGCGGCCCGCCTGCGGGCGTCCGACGTACTGCGTCACGTCGGGCTGTTCGAGGAGCGATACCGGCAGATGGGGACCTACTCGACGGGAATGAAGCAGCGCGTCAAGCTCGCCCAGGCCCTCGTCCACGATCCCGTGATCGCGTTCCTCGACGAGCCGACCGCCGGCCTCGACCCGCTCGGCCGCCGCGAGATGCTCGAGCTGATCCGGCGCGTCGGCGGCGACTTCGGGATCAGCATCGTGATCTCCACGCACCTGATGGGCGACGTCGAGCGCGCGTGCGACTCCGTCGTGGTGCTCGACGCGGGACGGCTCCTGCGAACGGGTGCGGTCTCGGGCTTCACGGAAGAGACCGAGACGCTCGAGGTCGAGCTCCTCGAGGGCGCGGACGCCGTGGCGGAGGGGCTTCGGCGACGTGGCCTCGCCCCGGCGCTCGACGGGCGCCGCCTGACGCTCGAAGCCGTCACGGGCGACGACTACGACACGCTCCGCGACGTCATCGTCGACGCCGGCGGGGTCCTCTACCGGCTCGCGCCCGCGCGGCACTCGCTGGCGGACGTCTTCACGCGCGAGCCGGCCCAGACGAGCGAGGCGGAGGCGGCGCCGTGACCTCAGGCCCCGCCGAGATCTTCGATCTCGGCTACCACGGGTACGAGGGTGAGCGGACCGGACGCTGGGCCCGGCGGGGCGCGATCTGGCGGGACGGGATCCGCATCTCGCTGGGGCTGGGACGCGGTGTCGGGGCAAAGGTCGCGCCGTGGCTCTTGCTCGGGCTCGCGCTCGTCCCGATGGTCGTCCTCGTCGTCGTGGCCGCGTTCGTCGGCCCCGCGACCAACCCCGACGACTTCGAGCTCCCGTCGTACGGCGACTACTACGAGTGGGCGATGGTGCCGCTCGCGCTCTTCGCGGCGGTCGTGGCGCCGCTCCTGATCTGCCCCGACCGGCGGGACGGCGTGCTGTCGCTCTATGCGGCGCGGCCGATCACGCCGCTCGACTACGTGGGTGCGCGCTGGGCGGCGTTCGGGACCGTGCTGCTCGGCGCGGCGTGGGCGCCGGAGGCGGTCCTCTTCGTCTGGAACGCCCTGGACGCCGAGCAGCCCGGCACGTTCCTCGCCGACAACTGGGATGTCGTCCCGCGGTTCCTCGCCGCCGGCGCGGTCGTGTCGGCCGTGCTGACGACCCTCGCGCTCTTCGTCTCGTCCTTCGCCACCAGGCGCGCGTATGCGACCGTGGCGATGCTCGCCGTCGTCTTCATCGGCTCGGCGATCGGCGGCATCGCCGAGAACGACTTCTCGGGCGGCGGAGCCGACGCGGTCTCGCTCGTGAGCCTCCCGCAGTCGCTCGTCGACAGCGTGCACTGGATCTTCGGTGACGAGCTCGACAGGCCCGTCTCGGGCGGCGTCGCGCTGCTCTGGCTCCTGGGCCTGACGGTCGTGCTCGCCGGGTGGCTGGTGCGGCGGACGAACCGGCTGGTGCGGGGATGAGCGCCACCGCCGAGGCGACGATCGTCGTCGACGGCGTCTCGAAGTGGTTCTCGGGCGTCGTCGCCGTGAGCGACGTGTCGCTCGTCGTGGAGCCCGGCGTCACGGCCCTGCTCGGTCCGAACGGCGCGGGGAAGACGACGCTCTTGCGTGCGATCGGCGGTCTGACGCAGCCGTCCCAGGGCAGGGTCACGGTGTTCGGCGAGACGGTGCGCCGGAACCCCGGCGTGTACCGGCGGATCGGCTACATGCCCGAGCACGAGTCCGTCTACGACTTCCTCACGGGACGCGGGTTCGTCGAGCTCGCGGCGCGGCTCCAGAAGGTCGAGGACCTGGACGGCGCCGTACGTCGTGCGATCGAGACGGTCGACCTCGTCGAGCACCAGAACCGACGGCTCGGCGGCTACTCGCGCGGGATGCGCCAGCGCATGCGGCTGGCGGCGACCCTGGTGCACGATCCCCCGCTGCTCGTGCTGGACGAGCCGCTCTCGGGCACCGACCCGGCGCAGCGACTTCACCTGCGCGACGTGATCCGCGCGCTCGCGGCCGAGGGCCGGACGATCCTCGTGTCGTCGCACATCCTCGAGGAGGTCGACGAGCTCGCCGACCGCATCCATCTGATGGTCAGCGGCAAGCTCGCGGCGAGCGGCGACTACCGCGCGATCCGGCAGAAGCTCGACGACCGGCCGTTCCACGTGCGCGTGGACTGCGCCGATCCGCGGGCGCTCGCAGCCGGGCTCGTCGGGCTCGAGGCCGTCGAGTCGGTCGAGATCGCGGGCACCGTCGGCCTGCGGGTCATGAGCCGCGACGTCTCGTCGCTCCAGCGGTCGCTGCCGGCCGTCGCACGCGAGCTCGGCGTCCGCCTCACCCGCGTCGAGCCGCTCGACGACTCGCTCGAGAGCGTCTTCGAGTACCTCGCGACAGGGAGCGGGCGGTGACGGCGATCTTCGGCCTCACGGTGCGTCAGCTCGCCGGCAGCCGCCGCCTCTGGCTCGTGCTCGGGCTGGTGGCGCTGCCGGTCCTCGCGGCGCTCGTCTTCCGCACCGGCGAGTCGACGACCACGAGCGCCCGGTTCGCGGACAACGTCACGCGGACGCTGATCGGCTCCGCGATCCTCCCGCTCGTGATGCTCCTCTTCGCCACGTCGGCGTTCGGCAACGAGCTCGTCGACAGGACGCTCGGCTACCTCGCCCTGAAGCCGATCGCGCGCTGGCGCATCGTTCTCCCGAAGCTCGCGGCCGCGTTCGTCGTCGGAGGGCTCCCGGTCGCCGCGAGCGGGTCCGTCGCCGTTGCCCTCGTCGACGGGGGAGCGCTCGGGGGCGCGCTCGCGACGGGCGCCGGCCTGCTCGTCGGCGCCGCCGCCTACGCCGCGCTCTTCACCTGGGCCGGCCTCGCGACGCGGCACGCCCTCCTCATGGGCCTCGTCTACGTGTTCGTCTGGGAGGCGACGCTCGCGGCCTATCTCGACGGTGTCCGCTTCCTCAGCATCCGCCGGTACACCCTCGCAGTGATCCACGGGCTCGACGGCGCCCGCCTCGCCACGATCGACAATCCGCTCTCCGCGGGCGTCGCGCTCGTCGCGGCCGCGATCGTCGTCGTCGGCTTCACCGCACTCACGGTGCGGAAGCTCGTCCGCATGGACGTGCCCTGACGGCCCCCTCCCGCGACGCGCTCCCTTGACGGCGCCGGAGCGGCGCGCGACGGTACGCGCGCGTGCACGTCATCGACCTGATCGTCGGCGCATTGGCGCTCGTGGGTCTCGTGGCCCTGGGCGGGGTGCTCTGGGAATGGGTGCAGACGCGCCGAGGCCGCGAGCCGGACGGCTTCGACCTCGAGGACCTTCTCTCGGGCATCGAACACGAGCCCCTCGACGGCGTCGAGACCGCGCACGCATGCGCCGAGGCGCTCGAGGCGGACCACGACTGGGGCTGGATGGTCCCGGAGGCGCTCGAGCTCGAGCCGGCCTTCCTCGCCGCCGTCGACGCGCTCGCCGACGAGGCGACGCCGGTGGACGCGGTGGTGGAGCTCGCCCGGCATCCCGACGGATGGGCCGCGTCGATGGCGCTTGCGGCGCTGGAACGGCGGGACGACGTTCCGGCCGACTGGCCGGACGTGGCGATCCGCAGCCTTCCCCGGCCCTCGAACTGCGAGGACGCGTTCCAGCTCCGCGCGCTCGCCCGGCATGCCGTGGCGCCCTCGATCGGCCGCATCCTCGCGCGCGTCGACGGGATTCGCCCCGCTTACGTCGTCGATTTCGTCCGTCGACGCCTCGATGCCGGCGAGAGGGTCGGTGCCGGGACCTTCAGCGGCCACGTGACGCTGAGTCAGGCCGACGACCTCTCGACGTATCTCGACCGCTACGGGCCCGACATGGGCGACGAGGTACGCGCGGCGTTCGAGGAGTGGCGGGCCCTGGAGTTGCTCGGCGGCGTCGGCCGTGTCTGGAAGCGACCGTTCGACGATCCGCCCGCGCACCTCGTCGGCCGCCGGTCGGACGTCGTCGAGCAGGTGCTGGCCGCGCTCACGGGCGTCCCTCGCAGCTCCGTGCTCCTCGTCGGCGAGCACGGCTCGGGCAAGACGGCGGTCATCCGTGCGGCGCTCGAACGCATCGCCGACAGCGTCGTCTTCGAGGCCACGGCCTCGCAGGTCCTGGCCGGCGCGGTCTTCGTGGGTGAGCTTGACGGCCGGGTGAAGGACCTCACCCAGGCGATCAGCGGGCGCAACATGATCTGGGTGCTGCCGGAGCTGCAGGAGGCGCTGTTCGCGGGGCAGCACCACCGCAGTCCGCACGGCCTGCTCGACGCGCTGCTCCCCCACGTCGAGGCGGGAACCGTGACGATCGTCGCGGAGGTCACGCCCTCGGCGCTCGAGACGCTGCGCGCCTCGCGGCCACGGGTCACGAGCGCCTTCCAAGTGATCCAGCTGCGCACGCTCGACCAGGCGGAGGCGATCGAGGTCTCGCGTGCCGCACTCGCCACCGACGGTCTCGACGTCACCGCCGACGAAGGAACCCTCGTCAGGACGTACGACCTCGCACAGCAGTTCCTCCCCGGAGTGTCGCCTCCCGGCAATCTCCTCCGTCTCGTGCGCGCCGCCGCGCTCGGGGCGGTCGATGCCGGCCGATCGGAGTTCGACGCCGGCGACGTCCTCGCCGCTCTGGCGTCATCCTCGGGATTGCCGCTCGCCCTCCTCGACGCCGACGTGCCGCTGCGGCTCGAGGACGTGCGGGCGTTCTTCGAGGAACGCATCCTCGAGCAGCCCGACGCAGTGAGCTGCGTCGTCGAGCGCGTGGCGATGATCAAGGCCGGCCTGACCGACCCCACGCGACCGCTCGGCGTCTTCCTGTTCCTCGGCCCGACGGGCACCGGCAAGACGGAGATCGCGAAGGCGTTCGCGGAGTTCCTCTTCGGATCGTCGGACCGGCTCGTGCGGCTCGACATGAGCGAGTTCCAGACCCCGCAGTCGCTCGATCGGCTGCTCTCCGACACGACGCTCGAGCGACGAGGCGCCGGACTGATCTCGGACGTGCGGCGGGACCCCTTCAGCGTCGTCTTGCTCGACGAGTTCGAGAAGGCGGCGGAGCCCGTGTGGGACGTCTTCCTGCAGGTCTTCGACGACGGCCGCCTGACCGATTCCCACGGACGCCTCGTCGACTTCCGGCGGTGCGTGATCGTCCTCACGTCGAACGTCGGCTCGGCGATCGCGGCAGGCCCCGGCGTCGGATTCGGACCGGCCGAGGCGGGCTTCAGCGAGACGGCGGCCGAGCGCGCACTGCGCACGACGTTCCGTCCGGAGCTGCTCAACCGGATCGACCGCGTCGTCATGTTCCGTCCCTTCGCGCGGTCGGCCATGCGCTCGCTCCTCGTGAAGGAGCTCGCTCAGGCTCTCGCCCGGCGGGGCCTGCGAGAGCGCCCGTGGGCCGTGGAGGTCGACGAGTCGGCGTACGCATTCCTGATCGACAAGGGCTTCAGCCCGGAGCTCGGCGCCCGGCCGCTGCGGCGCGCCATCGAGCAGCACGTCCTCGTTCCCGTCGCGGAGGCGATCGTGGAACAGACCGTGCCGCAAGGGGATCAGTTCCTCTTCGTCAGCGCGCCCGGCGGCACGGCGATCGAGGTCACCTTCGTCGACCCCGACGCCGGCTACGAGGAGGAAGCGGCGGGCTCGAGGGCGAGCGCCGTCGACCTCAGGGAGCTTGCGCGCACGCGCCGCGGGGATCCCGAGTCGGTGCAGCTCGCGCTGGCCGAGACGCGGCGAATTGCGGGCGAGGTCGCGGCGCTCGAGCCGGTCAAGGCCGGCGCGCTCGCGGCGCTCGGGGAGCCGACCTTCTGGGAGACGGCCGGCCGATTCGCCGTGCTCGCCAAGGCCGAGTACCTCGATCGTCTGGAGGCAGCGACGCGCACCGCGGAGCGACTGGCCGCGCGTCTCGAGCGCAGCGCCGACTCCGATGGCCGCGCGGGCGGGGAGCTCGTGGAGCTCCTGTCGACGCGGCTGTACGTCCTCGACGCAGCTCTCCAGGGCATCGCCGCGTCCGATCCCTTCGAGCTCTTCCTCGACGTCCAGCCGACGCGCGCCGAGGACGCCGGCTCGTCGTTCGCCGCACAGCTCGCCAAGATGTACGTGGGGTGGGGCCGCCACCGCGGCATGCACGTCGAGTCGCTCGGGGCCACGGCCCACGGCGGGCAGCTGCTCGCGATCTCCGGCCTCGGCTGCTGGAGGCTTCTCGCACCGGAGTCGGGCCTGCACGTCCGCGAGATCGAGGCGTCCGGTGACGGCACGCGGGCGGCCGAGCGCGAGACGGCGCGCGTCCGCGTCGCCCCGCGCGAGCCCGGCCCGCGCATCGAAGGGCCGGCACTGGCCGAGAGCGCACGCGGTGCGATCCACGACGCGCCGGCCGCGAGCAACGTCGTCCGCCGCTACCGGACCGGACCGTCGCCCCTCGTCCGTGACTCGGCGCGCGGCTACCGCACGGGACATCTCGACCGTGTGCTCGCCGGTGACTTCGACCTCGGCTGAGCTCACCCCAGGTCGTCAGCGCAGCAGAAAGCCCTCGCCGAGCGGGTCGTCCGGATCGAGCTCGAGCTCTGCCCGTCCCGTCCGATAGGCGGAGCCCTCGACCTCGGTGATCACCGCCGGCAGGCCCGCGACCTCGGACTCGCCCACGACGCGGCCCGTGAACTCCGAGCCGACGATCGAGAGGTGACGGAGCGGCTCTCCGCGCGGGAGGCGCCTCTGCGCGTCCAGGAGCGCGAGCCTGGCCGACGTGCCGGAACCGCAGGGCGAGCGGTCGACCTCGCCGTCGGCGAACACCGTCACGTTTCGCTGCGTCAGCGGGTCGTCCGACTCCTGTTGCCAGAAGACCACGCCGTAGACGTCGCGAAGCTCGGGCTCGAGCGGGTGCACGACCTCGTGCTCGGACTCGATCGCCGCCTTCAGCTCCCGTCCGAGGGCGATCAGTCGCGGCAGCTCCGACGGCTCGACACGCTCCTCGAGCGACGCGTAGAACGCGCCCCCGAAGGTCACGTCGACCACGCGGCCGGCGGCCTCGATGCCCTCGGCCCAGACGAAGGACGGCACGTTTCGAAACCGCACCGAGCGGACGCGACCGCCCTCGACTGTCGCCCACGTCTCGAGCCTCCCGGAAGGAACGTCGACGACGACGTGGTTCTGGCCCTCGCTGCGCTCGACGACGCCCTCGTCGAGCGCCCAGGTCACGAGCGCGATCGTCCCGTGACCGCAGGCCGTCGAATAGCCCTCGTTGTGGAAGAAGACGACGCCCAGGTCGGCGCCGTCGTCGTTCGGCGGCACGACGTGGCAGCCGTACATGTCGGCGTGCCCGCGTGGCTCGAAGACGAGCAGGCGACGGAAGCGGTCGCGGTGCTCGCGCGCGAAGCGCCTCCGCTCGAGGATGGTCGTGCCCTCGAGCGGCGGCACGCCGCCCGTCACGATGCGGAACGGCTCGCCGCCGGTGTGGTAGTCGACGACGGAGACCCGCGTCGGGGTCACTCGTCCGAGAAGCTCGGGTACCGCTGGGTGAGGAGCATCACATACCCGTAGGTCTGCGCCTGGTAGCGGAGGCAGTACGCGAGCAGGTCGCGCATGCCCTTGCTCATCCGGCCGGTGAAGAGCGCGTAGAACCATCCCAGGAACGCGACGATCCACGCGACGTTCTGGAGCACGTTCACGACGATCGCGGCCGGGATGGCGAGGATCAGGCGGAAGAGGATCGTGAGGCGGTTCTGCGACGTCGCCGGAGCGATCCGCAGGTCGGCCGGGTAGCCGGGATCGCCGACGAAGCCGGGGTACGGGTCGGCGACGAGCCAGATGTAGGCGCTCAGGTGGGTGCTGAAGCGGTTGTACCGCGCAAGGAACTCGTGGAGGCCGTCGGGAACGCGCCCGGTTACCAGCCCGACGACCCAGGCCACGATCATCGCAAGAGCGACGAGAAGGCTCCAGAGCACGATCCAGACGAAAAGCGGGATCGCGAGCAGGAGCCGGAAGAACACCGTGAGCCGGTTGCGGCGAAGGTCGTCCGTGACGACGAGCTGGATCGGGTGTGGAAGCGGGACGTCCTCGGACGCGACGATCTCGGACACGGGCTCTCCTTCGCTCAGGTGCCGGTGAAGCTCGGTGCCCGTTTCTCCAGGAACGCCCCGACCCCTTCCGCGAAGTCGGCGGTGCCGACCGACTCCTGTTGGAGCTGCGCCTCGAGCGCGAGCTGCGCGTCGAGCGCCGCGGCGTACGCGTGCTCGAAGAGCTGCTTCGTGCGCCCGATTGCGAGCGTCGGCCGTGCCGCCCATTCCGCAGCGAGCTCGGCGACGCGCGCGGCGAACGCGCCGTCCGGGATCACCTCCGAGACGAGCCCCCAGTCGAGCGCCTCGGCCGCGGAGAGCCGCCGGTTCGAGCTCATCCACTCGAACGCCCTCGCGAAGCCGAGCAGCCGGTGCACGAACCACGTGCCACCCGCGTCCGGGACGAGGCCGATCCCGACGAAGCCGGGGACCAACGTGGCCGACTCAGCCGCCACGCGGAGGTCGCAGGCGCACGCGAACGAGAGCCCCGCCCCTGCGGCCGGCCCGTTGACGGCGGCGATCACCGGCTTCGCGAGCCCGCGGACGAGACGCACGTTCGGGTGGTAGCTCGCTTCGAGCGCGTCCCCGATCGACTCGGAGACCGCACCGAACTCCTTCAGGTCCTGCCCCGCACAGAAGCCTTTACCCGCGCCGGTGATCACCACGCAGCGGACGGCCGCGTCCTGCGCCTCGGTCAGTGCCTCGCGAAGTGCCGCGTGCAGCGGCCGGTTGAACGCGTTGTAGACCTCCGGCCGGTTGAAGGTGATCGTGAGCACCGCGCCGTCGCGGGAGGTGAGCACCTCGTCGGCCATCCGTGCGGAGCCTATACCCGCCTTACGCCGCGGCGTGGCTTCAGCCTCGCCCCTCTTCCTTCGCGCGCCGCGAGTCCAGAAACGCCTGGATCGCGCCCTGGGCCTCGTCGCCGAGCATCGAGAGCGAGAGCCAGTCGCGCGCGTGGCCGATCGTCTGGTGCCAGGCCATGTCGCGCCAGACGTTCAGCTGCTGCTTCGCGTAGCGCGTCGTCTGCGGCAGCTTGCGCACGAGGCTCTCGACCCAGCCGTCGACGACCGCGTCGAGCTCGGCTGCGGGGACGGCGCGGTTGATCAGCCCCCACTCGGCCGCCTGCGGCGCCGGGATCTCCTCGCACAGGAAGACGATCTCTCGCGCGCGACGGTCGCCGACCATCAGCTGGAGCCACTGCGTCGCGCCGCCCGCCGGCACGGAGCCGTGCTCGAGCCCGACGTGCCGGATGAACGCGTCGTCGACCATCACCGCGAGGTCGCACGCCATCTGCAGCTCGTTGCCGCCGCCGACCGCGATCCCGTTGACCCGCGCGATCGTCGGCTTCCCGAGCTCGCGCATCCGGTCGTGCATGTCCTTGAACGCCCCGAACCACTTCCAGTACTCCTGCGGCCTCCCGACGAGCGTGTCCTCCCACGTGCGCAGGTCGGCGCCGACGCAGAAGGCGCGGCCCTCGCCCGTGACGACCACGACCCGGACGTCGTCGTCCCACGACGCGTCCTCGCAGGCACGCGCGATCTCGCGCAGCATCCGGAAGTCGAATGCGTTCAGGACGTCCGGGCGGTTGAGCCGGATGGTCGCGCGCGGAGGCGCCTTCTCGTAGACGATCGTCTCGAACCCCAGCTCTGCGGGGTCGACGGGGCTCGGGTGGGACGGCTCGGCCATGAGGCGGGGTGTCGGCTCCCGGGCGCCCGGGACAGCTCGAGCGTATAGCGTCGTCGCGATGAGCGGCGGGACTGTAGCGGCGGCGATGCTCGCCCTCGCGGCCGGCCTGGCGGGCGCCGCTCAGGCGGCGGTCATGGGCCGTTTCGGCGAGCGCGTCGGGTCGCTGGAAGCGGTCACGTGGGCATTCCTCCTCTCTGTTGCCCTCGCGCTCGCCGTACTGCTCGTGGCGCGGCGCGGACTCGGTGGCCTGGGCGAGGCGGCGTCCGCGCCCAAGTGGCTCTGGCTCGGCGCGCTGCTCGGCACGTTCATCGTCTTCACGATCACGGTCGCGTCGCCGAGGATCGGCACGACCGCGACGATCGCGCTGCTCGTCGCCGGACAGCTCGCGATGGGAGCGGTCATCGACAAGTGGGGACTCTTCGGCTTCGAGCGCATCGCGCTCAGCTGGCCACGCGCCCTCGGGATCGCGCTGCTCGCGGCGGGCGCCGCGCTCACGCTGAAGCGGTGACGACGAAGGCGTGGGTGGCCCTCTGGGCCGTCTACCTGATCTGGGGATCCACCTACCTCGGCATCAAGGTCGCCGGCGACACGATCCCGGCGTTCACGGCTGTCTCGTGGCGGTTCCTGATCGCCGGCGCGCTGCTGGCGGCGATCGTCGCGCTCCGTCGCGGGCGCGCCGCGCTCCGCATCACGAAGAAGGAGCTCGCGTGCGCCGCGCTGATCGGCCTCCTGCTTCCGGGCGCGAACGGCATCCTCTTCGTCGCCGAGCGGACGGTCCCGACGGGAGTCGCGTCGCTGATCATCGCCTCGGTGCCGCTCATCGTCGTGCTGCTGCGGCTCGCGGGGGGCGAGCGGCCTCCGCCGCTCGCGATCGTGGGCGTCCTGATCGGCTTCGCCGGCGTCGCGCTCCTCTTCCACCCGGAAGGCGGAGCCTCCTGGTGGGGCATCGGGCTGACCGGAATCTCCGCGCTCGCGTGGGCGACCGGCTCGTACCTGTCGTCGCGGATCCCACTCCCGCAGGACGCGTTCGTCGCGACGGCGTTCGAGATGCTCGCAGGAGGGGTGCTGTTCCTCCCGTTCGGCCTCGCGCAACGACCCGACCCCTCCGAGTTCTCCGCGATCTCACTGGTCGCCTTCGCCTATCTCATCCTGGTCGGCTCGCTCGTCGGGTTCACCGCGTACGTGTGGCTGCTGCACCACGTCCCGCTCGGCACGGTGTCGACCTACGCGTACGTCAACCCGGTCGTGGCGATCGCGCTCGGGATGCTGTTCCTCCACGAGCGGATCACCTGGCGGATCGCGCTCGGCGCCGCGATCGTGCTGGCGTCCGTCGCGATCGTCGTTCGGCGGGAGACCGACGCCGCCGTCGAGCCGTTCAGTGAGTAGGAGAGTAGGTGCCGGGCTTCAGCCTGGCTCCTAGACCGATTCAGTTGACCCAGTCGACGGCGACGGGCTCGGGGAAGGCGCCGATCGCCTCACCACGACGGAGGAGCTCGGAGACTGCGCTCCGGCCCTCGTCGCCGTAGTCCTGCGTCATGTCGTTGACGTACATCGAGATGAAGCGGTCGGCGACCGCCGCGTCGATGCCGCGGCCGAACTGGAGCGCGTACTCGAGTGCCTCCGCGCGATGGTCGAGCCCGCATGCGATCGCCTCGCGGAGCACGCTCGAGAGATCGCGGAGTCGTTCGATGTCGCGCCGCGCGACGTTGACACCGAGCGGCAGCGGCAGCCCCGTCTCGAGCAGCCACCATTCGCCGAGATCGACGACCTTCACGAGGCCGAGCTCGCTGAACGTCAGCTGACCTTCGTGGATGAGCAGCCCGGCGTCGGCGCGGCCGCTCGCGACCTCGTCCGGGATCTGCTCGAACGGCACCTCGCGGCACGCGAAGTCGCCGAGCACGAGGCGCAGCGTGAGGAACGCCGTGGTCATCCTCCCGGGCACCGCGATCTCCAGCCTGCGCAGCTCGTCGAGCGCCAGCGGCTCGCGCGCGACGACGATCGGCCCGTAACCGGCTCCGATCGACGCACCGTGCGGCAGCAACGCGTAGTCCTGCTGGACGAACGGGTACGTCGCCAGCGAGATCGCCGTGACCTCGAGACGCGCGGCCCGCGCCCACTGGTTCAGCGTCTCGATGTCCGCGGGCACCTGCTGGAAGCGGAACCCGCGCATGTCGACGAGGTCGGTCGTCAGCGCCCAGTACATGAACGCGTCATCGGGGTCCGGGCTGTGGCCGACGCGGACGTCCACGGCCCGCGGACGCTACCAAGGGGCGCCCGGCCGCCGCGGAACAACCGCAATACACTCGCGCCATGGCGCGGACGATGCTGACCGACGCGATCCAGCACTACCTGCGTGCGATCTACAACCTCTCGAACGCCGGCGGAAAGGTCTCGACGACGGGCCTCGCGCGCGAGATGGGGGTGTCACCCGCGTCGGCGAGCGCGATGGTGAAGAAGCTCGCGGCGCTCCATCTCGTCGAGCACGCGCCGTACCGCGGTGTCTCGCTGACGCCCGAGGGGGAGCGCGTGGCGATCGAGGTGATCCGCCATCACCGGCTGCTCGAGCTCTACCTCGCGGAGACCCTCGGCATCCACGTCGACGAGGTGCACGACGAGGCCGACCGGCTCGAGCACGCGCTCTCGGAGGAGCTCGAGGCGCGGATCGACGAAGCGCTCGGCTTCCCTACCCACGACCCGCACGGCGACCCGATCCCGGACGCCAATCTGGAGTGGCCTCGGTAGGATCGAGTCGATGGCCCTGAAGGATCTCTTCTCGTTTCTCTTCCAGCGCTCGACGAGCGAGGAGCGCGTCGCGCAGTACGTGATCCGAGAGCACGACCGCGGGCGCGCCCTCTCCGAGATCCTCGAGGACCGCTACGTCGTCAACCGTCTGCAGAGCCCGGCGCAGCGCGCGCGCCTGCTCGACCGCCCGGAGATCATCCAGGCCGTCGGCGGGGACATGGCGGAGGCCGCCAAGGCGTCCGTCAGCGGCGCCTCCTCGTAGAACCCGGCACCAGTCGCTTCCGGCGGCGCCGTCGGACGCTCGCCGAGCGCGGGACGATAACGTCCCGCCCCGATGGGGACGCTCTACGCAAACGGCTGGGTCGTGACGATGGACGACGCCGGGACGGAGCATCCGGTCGGCTGGGCCCTCGTCGAAGGAGCCCGGATCGCCGCCGTCGGCGCGGGAGCCGAGCCCGAGGGCGAGCACGTCCGCATCGACCTCGGCGGCGCTGTCGTCACGCCGGGGCTCGTCAACACGCACCACCACCTGTACCAGACGCTCACGCGCGCACGGGCGCAGCAAGCCGATCTCTTCACGTGGCTGCGCGAGCTGTATCCCGTCTGGGCGGGAATCGACGCGGAGGCCGAGTACGCGGCCGCGCGCACCGGGCTCGCGGAGCTCGCGCTCTCCGGCTGCTCGACCGTCTTCGACCACCACTACGTCTTCCCGCGCGGGCGACCCGGGATCGTCGAGGCCGAGGTGGAGGCGGCGCGCGAGCTGGGTGTCCGGCTCATCGCCGCGCGTGGGTCCATGGACCTCGGCGCCTCCGTCGGAGGACTGCCTCCCGACGACCTCGTCGAAAGCCTCGACGCCGTCCAAGCAGAGACCGAGGCGCTCCACTCCGAGCTGCACGAGCGCGGCCCCGGGGCGCGGATCCAGATCGCGGTCGCTCCGTGCTCACCGTTTTCGGCCACGGGTGTCCTCATGGAGGAGTCCGCGAAGCTCGCCCGGGACCTTGGGCTGACTCTCCACACGCACCTCGCGGAGACGGTGGAGGAAGAGGCCTACTGCCGCGAGCTGTACGGCTGCAGCCCGGTCGAGTACCTCGACCGGCTCGGCTGGCTCGGCGACGACGTGTGGTGCGCGCACTGCGTCCACCTCTCGGAGGCGGAGGTCGCACGCTTTGCCCAGACGGGCACGGGCGTCGCGCACTGCCCCACCTCGAATCTGCGCCTCGGCGCCGGCGTCGCTCCCGTGCGGGCGCTGCTCGACGCGGGAGTCCGCGTCGGGCTCGGCGTCGACGGCTCCGCGTCGAACGAGCGGAGCGACCTGTTCATGGAGGTCAAGCAGGCGCTTCTCGTCGCGCGCGGGCGGGGCGGCGGCGAGGCGATGACGGCGCGGGAGGCGCTCCGACTCGCGACACGGGGCGGCGCGGAGGTGCTCCGCCGCGACGACATCGGCTCGCTCGAGCCGGGCAAACAGGCGGACCTCGCGATCTGGCGGACGGACGGCCTCGAGCTCGGCGGCGCCGAGGACCTCGTCGCGGGGCTCGTCCTCTCGGCCCCGCACCGGGTCGACCGGCTGGTCGTCGGCGGCGAGGACGTCGTCCGCGGCGGCGCGCTCGTGCGGGCCGACGAGGGCGAGATCGCTCGCGCCCATCGCGTCCAGGCGAGAAGATTCGCCGCATGAGCTGCTCTCTCTCGACCCACGTGCTCGATACCGCCGCCGGCCGCCCCGCCGCGGGGGTGACGGTCGAGCTCCGTCGCGGCGCCGGCAGCGTCGCCGCGGCCGAGACGGATGCCGACGGGAGGGCCCGTCTCGCGGACGGCCTGGGGGCCGGCACGTACAGCCTCGTCTTCCATCCACCGTCGCCGTTCTTCACCCGGGTCGAGCTCCAGGTCGAGCTGGAGGACGGCCACTACCACGTCCCGCTCCTCGTCTCCCCGTACGGATGCGCGAGCTACCGGGGGAGCTGACCGTCGCGGACCTGGCGGAGCTGTTCGAGGGGCGCACGCGCTTCGTCGAGCGGCTCGCCACGGAGCCGGACCCGCTCGTGCGGGCGCGCACGCTCGTGCACGAGCTGCCTCTGGACGAGAAGCGCGAAGTGCTCGACGCCCATCCCGCGATCGGACAGCGCAAAGGCCTCTCCAGGCACTCGGCCGCCGAGCAGGGGGCCGACATCGACCCCGCCGTGCTGGCCGAGCTGCACCGCCTCAACGCGGACTACGAGGCGCGTCACGGCTTCCGGTTCGTCGTGTTCGTGAACCGGCGGCCGAAAACCGAGATCCTGGAGGTGCTGCGGGAGCGGATCGACAACCCCACGGAGCTCGAGCTCGAGACGGCGCTCGACGAGCTCGTCTCGATCGCCCGTGATCGCTGGGTGCGCGCATGACGGCCGTCCTGCCGCTCGCGCTCTCCGACGCGGCCCGCGACTGGCTCGATCTCGGCCTGCGCTGGCTCCACGTCATCGCGGCGATGGCGTGGATCGGCACGTCGTTCTACTTCGTGCTCCTCGACCAGTCGCTCCGCCCGCCGAAGGACGGCGCAGACGCGGCGGCAGGTGTCGGCGGCGAGCTCTGGGAGGTGCACGGCGGCGGCTTCTACCACGTGCAGAAGTACGTCGTCGCCCCGCGCGTGCTCCCCGATCACCTCGCCTGGTTCAAGTGGGAGGCGTACACGACGTGGCTCTCGGGCTTCGCGCTGATGCTCGTCCTCTACTACCTCGAGGCGTCGAGCGCGCTCGTGAAGCCGGGCGACGATCTCGATCCGTGGCTCGCCGTCGCGATCTCGATCGCACTTCTCGGCGCGGCGTGGCTCGTCTACGACGGCCTCAACCGCGTGGTATCGGACGGGCGCGTCCTGTGGCCCGTGCTCCTCGTCCTCGTCGCGCTCTCCGCGTGGGGCTCGGCGGAGCTCTTCAGCCCTCGGGCGGCGCGGCTCCAGGTCGGCGCGATGATCGGGACGGTGATGGCGGCGAACGTGTTCTTCGACATCATCCCCGCGCAGCGCGAGCTCGTTCGCGCGAAGGAGGCCGGCCGCGCGCCCGACCCGAAGCCGGGCATCCAGGCGAAGCAGC
>NZ_DATMBZ010000052.1:0-58428 GCF_035558935.1 Gaiella sp.
CAACTGCTCGCGCGGACCGGCGTCACGCTCGACGAGATCGGCCTCTTCGAGCTGAACGAGCCGTTCGCGGTGCAGGTGCTCACCTGGTGCGACGGCGTCGGCGTCGCCCCGGACGACCCGCGGCTCAACCCCTACGGCGGCGCGATCGCCTGCGGCCACCCGCTCGCCGCGACCGGGGTCCGTCTGCTCGCGCAGCTCGCCTACGAGTTCGAGCGGCGGCCCGACGTCCGCTACGGGCTGACGGCGCTCTGCATCGGCCTCGGGATGGGCGCCGCGCTCCTCTGGGAGAACGCCCGCCATGGCTGAGGCGCCGGTTGCGCAGTTCCATCTCCAGCGGCTCGACAGCAGGGTCGGGCCGATCGCGCTCGTCACGATCGACAACGGCGCGGACTGGCGGAAGCCGACGACGCTCGGCGAGGACGCGCTCCGGTCGCTTGCGGAGGTCCTCGGCAGGCTGCGGACGCGCGACTGGCGCGGCCTCGTGCTCACCGGCAAGCCGCTGGTCTTCGCGGCGGGCGCCGACATCGCACAGTTCCCGGGGATCACTCCCGAGCGCGCACGCGAGGGCGGCAAGGCGGGCCACGAGCTCTTCGGGCGGCTCCGCGAGCTGCCGTTCCCGACGCTCGCCGCCGTGAACGGTGCGGCACTCGGTGGCGGGCTCGAGATCGCGCTCCACTGCGACGTCCGCACGCTCGCGGCGAACGTCCGGCACCTCGGCTTCCCGGAGGTCTTCCTCGGCCTCTTCCCCGCGTGGGGAGGGACGCAGCTCACCCCGCGCCTCGTCGGCGCGGCGGCGGCCGTGAAGCTGATCGTCGACAACCCTCTCGCGCAGAACCGGATGCTCTCCGCGCCCGACGCGCTCGAGCTCGGCCTCGTCGACCACGTGCTCGAGCCCGTCGAGTTCCTGGACGAGTCGATCGAGCTCCTCCTGCAGCATGTCGAGTCCGGCGACGGGAAGCGTCGGCTCGACGCGGACCTCTCCGACGCCGCCGAGGTGGTCCGGAAGGCCCGCGCGCGGGTCGACGACGCCGTCCACGGGCAGGCGCCGGCGCCGTACCGTGCGCTCGACCTGATCGAGGGCGCGGCGACGTGGAGCCTCGAGGAGGGATATGCCGCCGAGGAGGACGCGCTCGCGGAGCTGCTTCCGGGGCCGGAGGCCCAGGCCTCGATCTATGCGTTCGACGTCGTCGAGCGGCGGATCAAACGCCCGCAGGGTGTCCCGGATGCGACGCCGCGGAGGATCCAGCGGGTCGGCATCGTCGGTGCCGGCCTGATGGCGACGCAGCTCGCGACGCTCTTCCTGCGGCGGCTCGAGGTTCCGGTCGTCCTCACCGACGTCGACCGGGAGCGCGCCGGGAAGGCAGTCGAGTCGATCCGCGGGGACCTCGCCGGCCTCGTCGCCAAGGGCCGCCTCAGCGAGGGGAGAGCGCGGTTCCTCGGCTCGATCGCGACCGCGGGCGAGGCGATCGACGCGTACGCCGGCTGTGACCTCGTCCTCGAGGCGGTGTTCGAGGAGCTCCAGGTCAAGCGGGACGTCTTCTCCGCGCTCGAGCGAGTCGTCTCCCCCCAGTGTCTGCTCGTCACGAACACCTCGGCACTCTCGGTCGCCGCAATGGCGGAGGGCCTCGCTCATCCCGAGCGCGTGGTCGGGCTCCACTTCTTCAATCCCGTGGCGGTGCTGCCCCTCGTCGAGGTCGTCTCGACGCCGGCGACGGACGATGTGGCGCTCGCGACCGCGTGGGACGTCACCGGGAAGCTCGGGAAGCGCGGCGTGCTGGTGAAGGATGCCCCGGCGTTCGTCGTCAACCGGCTCCTGACACGCCAGTCGACGGTGCTGATGCAGGCGCTCGAGAGCGGCTCGACCTTCGAGGAGACCGACGAGGCGGCGCTGCGGCTCGGGATCCCGATGCCGCCGTCCGCCCTGCTCGCGATGGTCGGGCCGAAGGTCGCGAACCACGTGCTCGAGACGCTCCACGAGTCCTTCCCCGACCGGTTCCCGCTCTCGCCGACCCTCCAGGCACTCGCCGACGGCGAGTTTCCCGCGCTCGAGGCGAAGGACGACCGCCCGAGCGTCGACGAGATCCACGAGCGGATCCTCGAGGCGCTGGCCGACGAGGCGTGCCGGATTCTCGACGAGGGTGTCGTCGCCTCGGCGGCGGAGATCGACGCGTGCCTGATCCTCGGCGCCGGTTACCCGTTCTTCCGCGGCGGCATCACGAAGCACCTGGATCAGACCGGCGTCTCGCAACGCGCCTGCGGCCGGACGCTCGGCGAGGCCTGAGACCCTCCTCTCCGACCGCCGATTCCGCTAGTCTCCGGGGTGCAGCGACGCTGGCGCGGGAACGACGCCCGAGTGAGCTGCCTTCCTCGAACGGTTGCGTAGGGCAGGGCGGCGCGTTTCGAGGCTGCTGCGCACATGCAGGAATCCACGACCACTGAGAACGCGACGGCCGGGGAGCTCCCGGGCCTCGAACGAGCCGCGCATCGGGCCGAGCGCTGGTTCGGCGAGCCGTTCCTCCACCCGGGCGAGGACGCGGACGTCGCGCTCGCCCCGGGCGCGGCGCGGCGCCTCGCGCTCGACGACGCCATCGAGGAGATCGACGCCGGCAACCGCACGCCGTCGCCCGGCTGGAAGGTGCGCTACGGGCTGATGCTCGGCCTCGAACGCGTCCTCGCGGCCGAGAGCCCCTCGACCGCGGCGGGCACCGCACTCCGCCGGCACCAGATCGACGCGCTCGCTGGGATGCTCACCGAGCTGATCGCCGCGACGCAGAGGAGCGCCGAGGAGAACGGCAACGGCTCGAGCAACGGCAGCGTCGCCGAGCTCGTCGAGGAGAGCGAGCTCGAGGACGAGGAGGACGCCGAGCTCGTCGACGAGGAGCTCGACGAGCCGTCCTTCACGGGGGAGGATCCGGGCGCGTCGCGCCGCTACCGCTTCCGGCATCCGACCGCGTCCGGGAAGACCATCGCGGCGGCGGGGTTCGTCGAAGCCGCGCGTCACCTGGGCGTGCTGATCCTCACGCACCGCCGGCTGCTCGTCGACCAGTTCCGCCGCGACCTCACGACCGAGGGGTACGGCGACCGCCTCACCGAGACGATCGAGCGCGGCAAGGAGCCGCTGCGAGCTGACCCGATCACGATCCAGACGTATGCGTGGTTCGCCCGGCACGGCGACGAGCTCTCACGCACCGCGTACCAGCTCGTGATCTGCGACGAGGCGCACACCGCGCTCGGCGAGAAGACCTCGACCGCGATCCGCCGCTTCTCGGAGCCGCTCTACATCGGCATGACGGCGACGGAGCAGCTGATCGCGAAGCAGGTCTCCGACGTCTTCCCCGCTTCTGTCGACGACCTCCCGCTGACCGACGCCGCCCGTCGCGGCCTGATCGCGCCGCTCCGCTCTCTCCGCGTCCCACCGGTCGCCGCGATCAACTCCGTCCCGATCGTCGGCGGCGACTTCGAGGAGCGCGCGCTGGCCGCAGCACTCGACCACATCGCGCTCAACCAGGCGGCGGCCAGCCTCTACCGCGACCGCTTCGGCGCGACGCCGGGGATCGTCTACGCGGCCGGCGTCGACCACGCCTACAACCTCGCGCAGGAGTTCCGCGCAGCGGGGCTCAAGACCATGGCGGTCTCCGGCCGGACGCCACCACGCGAGCTGGCCGAGACGCTCGCCGCGTACGAGCGCGGCGAGATCAACGTCCTCATCAACGCCCAGCTCCTCGCCGAGGGCTGGAACTCTCCGCGCGCGACCGTCTGCATGCACCTCGCGCCGACCGCGTCGAAGCGCGTCTACCAGCAGCGCATCGGCCGGATCATGCGCACGCACCCACGCAAGGAAGCGGGGATCGTCGTGGACTTCGTGCCCAAGGGCGCGACACACTCGGAGCGGGTCGTGTCGCTCCACTCACTGCTCGACTCCGACTTCTACCGGGAGGGCGCCCGCGTCACCCCGGCCCCCCGCCGACGTTCCGCGCGACGCGCGCGCCGGCGCCTCTCGCCCGCTCCGTGGCTCGTCCCGGTCACGCAGGACGTCGCCCGCCGGCTCGCCGTCATCCAGCGCGAGTGGCAGCGCGTCGACCCGCGGTTCCTGGACGACGACGAGCAGCGGTTCTGGGCGACGATCGCCGGGCGCCAGATCCGGTTCGACCAGCGCGCGGAGTTCGCGCGAAAGTTTGCGGAGGGACGGGCCGACAAGGGCGCGCTCGAGACGTTTCTTTCCGTGTGCGCCGCCGAGAACCCGAACCGCCGCCTGCGGATGACCGCCCTCGCCGACCGGGTCGCGACCCGGGTCGAGCGCGCCGACTTCGACGATCTCGTCACTCTCGTCACGCAGGCGCCGCCGTGGGAGAAGGACCGCGCCGCGGGCGTCCGCATCCTCCTGCGGGCAATCGGAGACGGCAAGGCGGACGCGCCCGAGCAGATCCTCGGCCGCTGGACATGGCGGCTCGCGCGCTCGGTTCGCAAGACGCTCGATCGCAAGGCGAGCCAGGAGTTTCCGGAGGCGAAGCGGCTGCTCGGAGCGGTCGCGAACTCGCGTGGACACCGTCACGAGGACAACGTCGCGCAGCTCGTGCGGATCGCAGCCGCGCTCCCCTTGCCGGTCGGCGCGGCGCTGCTCGCCTCGGCCGAGGGATATACCCCGCGGGCCAACGGCGCGCTCGACCGTGCGCGCGAGGAGCTCGGCCCGATCCAGGAGATCGCGACGGCGCTCGCGGAGAGCCTGCCCGCCCCCAAGGCGCCCGCACGCAAGTCGCGTCGCCGCAGGCGCAAGCGGAAGCCCGCCGAGCCGAGCGCCGCTCAGGGCACGGCGCCGACGACGGAGCCGGCGAACGGCGGCGAGACGACGGAGCAGGCGCCCGAACCTCCGGTCGAGCCCGAGCGCGCCGCCTAGAGGCTTGATGCGGGTCGGAGGCGCGTGCGGGGAGGGCATGCGCCAAGCAGCGGCGTCGGCTCGGGCGACGTCGGGCCCCATCCGTGCGTGCCTGCAACCCGCATCAGGCCTCTAGCTCTGCTCGTCGGGCGGGTCGTCCTTCCGCCCGTGCTCACGCTCGCGCAGGAAGCGGGTCAGCTCGGCCGCGAGCGACTCCCCGCTCGGTAGCTCGCCGCCCTCGGCGAACGACTCGATCGTGTCCGCGCGCTGCTCGAGCTCCTCGACATAGGCCTGGGTGTCGGGGTCCGACGCGACCGCCTCGCTCACCTGGCTGGCGTAGTCCGCCTCCGCCTCGTCGAGCTCGGTCATGTCGATCGGCGTACCGAGGAGGTCGGCGAGACGCGTGCACAGGGCCTTCGCGGCCCGAGGGCTGGGGGCGAGGGAGACGTAGTGCGGAACGGCCGACCAGAGGCTGACGGAGCGCAGACCGGCAGCCCGGCAAGCGTCGTGGAGCACTCCGACGATCCCGGTCGGGCCTTCGTACCGTGAGAGCTGGAGGCCGAGCTCCTCGACCAGCTGGGGATCGGTCGCAGCACCCGTGACCGGCGCTGGCCGAGTGTGCGGCACGTCGGCGAGGAGGGCGCCGAGCGTGACCACGAGCTCGACGCCGACATCACGAGCGAGCCCGATCACGAGCTCGGTGAACGCGCGCCAGCGGTAGTTCGGCTCGACGCCGAGCAGGATCAGAGCATCGCGGTCGGCTCCCGGGATCGCCGCGTGGTAGAAGGCGTTCTCGGGCCACTCGATCCGGCGCGTCAGGCCTTCGTCGAGCGCCACGGTCGGCCGGACTGCCTGGAAGTCCATGAACGCCTCCGGATCGACATCCGCGAAGCGGGTCGCGTCCCACTGCTGGACGAGGTAACCGGCGGCAACGGTCGCAGCCTGGCCACCGTCGTTCCAGCCGCGGAACGCGGTGATCATCACCGGGCGGCGCAGCGTGGGCAGCTCGCCGATGCGGAGGTCGTCGGGGGCCATCGCGACAGCGTAACTGCGGTCAGCGAGAGCGCACCGGCTCGCCGAGCGCCTCGACCCGCGAGGCCGAGCGGGCGACGAGGGCGAGTGGCGGCCGCCAGAGTGTGTACGCCACCCCGATCGTGAGGGCCCAGAGCGTCGCCGCGAGCGTCACGTGCACGAGGACGAGGCCCCACGGGAGCGCGTTCCGGTACTGGATCTCACCGACGAGCATCTGCACGAGCAGCACGCCGAGCAACGCGAGCGCCAGGCGCACGACGCCGGGCGCAATCCTCCGCGCCCGAAGCAGCTGCCAGCCGACGAGCAGGAGGCCGATCCCGAAGACCGCCGTGGCGCGCACGTGGACGTAGACGGTGTCCCGGATCCCGAGCCCGAGCCGGTGGACGTCCTGGTCGGCGCCCGGATGCGGCCCGGACGCCGTGGCCACGGCGCCCGTCACGACCATCGCCGCGCAGGCGACGACACCGACGACCGCCACGAGCCGCAGCCAGCGCGGAACGACCGGCGGCGCGAGCCCCGTCGCGTTGCTCCACGCCTCGAACGCCACCACGACGGAGAGGGCGACGACGACGAGCGCGAGCAGGAAGTGCGACATCACGGCGAGCGGGTGGAGGTCGAGGATCACCGTCACCCCCCCGAGCGGGATCTGCGCGACCGTCCCGAGGAACGCCGCAAGCGCCACGTGCGCGACCCAACGCGGAAGGCCGGCGACGCGACGCCCGGCATGCCAGGTGGCGAGCGACGCGAGGATCCCACCCACCGCGATCACGCGGTTGCCGAACTCCACCATCGGGTGGAAGTCCATCGCGGGGAACGGCGTCGAGCCGCAGCGCGGCCAGTTGTCACAGCCGAGCCCCGAGCCGGTGAGCCGGACGAACGCGCCCGACGCGACGACGAGGCCGAGCATGGCGACGGTCCCGACGGCGAGCTGCAGGAAGCGGCGCGAGGAGACCGGCTCACGAAGGCGTTCGCGCACCCTCATCCGAGGCTCACTCCGCTTCCCGGCTCGACGTTGCCGACGACGTGAAGCGGGAGGCCGGCGCCCGCGAAGGTCGCCTCCAGCACGACTCGCTTGTCGCGCGGAAGCGTGACGAGCAGGCCCCCGGCCGTCTGCGGGTCGTAGGCGAGCGCCTCGACGGCCTCCGACGCCGTGCTCCGGACGTGGTCGCCCGCGAAGTCCCGGTTCCTGCGGTCGCCGCCCGTCCGCACGCCGGCCTCGGCGAGCTCCAGCGCCGCGGGCAGCGCGGGCAGCAGGTCCGCCTCGAGCGAGATGTGCACACCCGAGCGCTCGGCGGTCTCGTGTGCGTGCCCGAGCAACCCGAAGCCCGTCACATCCGTCACGGCGTGCGGCGTAAAGGGCCGCAGAACGTCCGCCGCCTGCTCGTTGAGCTCCGTCATCGCGGCGACGGCGGCGTCGAGCGCCCCGTCCGGCGCGCGGCCGTCACGCACGGCCTGCAGTACGAGCCCCGTCCCGAGCGGTTTCGTCAGCGCCACGAGGTCGCCCGCCTGCGCGCCGCTCTTTCGCCAGACACCGTCCGGGTGCACGGTCCCGACGACGGCGAGCCCGTACTTCGGCTCCTCGTCGCGGATCGTGTGACCGCCGGCAAGAATCGCCCCCGCGTCCCTCGTCGCCGCCCCCGCCCCGGCGAGGATCTCGCCGAGCACGCTGGTCGGCAGCTCTTCGGGAAAGGCCGTGACCGAGAGCGCGAGGAGCGGTCGGCCGCCCATCGCGTACACGTCGTTGAGGGCGTTCGTCGCGGCGATCCGCCCGAACGTCCACGGGTCGTCGACAACCGGTGGGAAGAAGTCGACCGTGAAGACGAGCGCCGTCGTGTCATCCAGCCGGTAGACCGCCGCGTCGTCGGCCGGATCGAGGCCGACGAGCAGGTCTGCCGTGTCCGCCGGGACGATGCCCGAGAGCAGCTCCTCGAGTCGCGCGGCCGAGTACTTCGCCGCGCACCCGCCGGCCTTCGCGAGGCTCGTCAGCGTCGGCTGGGTCACGTCCCGAGTGTAGAGACGACCTCGCGGGGCGACCGTCGGAAGGGCCCGGAAGGAGACGCCGCCGGAGGGCCGAACTGATCGGCCAGACGGAGTGGATCTCCCCCTTCCCCTCCCTCGTGCTCCGCGGAGGCCGCCGGACGTCTGGCGGCCTCCGTCTATGAAAGGATCGCCACGTGCGGAGCGCCCTCGTCACCGGCGGGTCGTCCGGCATCGGGCTCGCGATCGCGCGCATCCTCCGCGAGGAGGGCTACGCCCTCACGCTGGCCGCCAGAAACGTCGAGCGGCTCGAGACGGCCGCGCACGAGCTCGAGGCGAGGACGTTCGGCCTCGACGTCCGCGACGAGGAGCAATGCCGCCGTCTCGTGGCAGCGCACCTGGAGACCCACTCCGGACTCGACGTGCTCGTCAACTCGGCCGGCGTCGGCATCGCGGGGAGAATCGGGGACACGTCGACGAAGCACTTCGACCTTCAACAGTCCGTCAACCTGCGCGGTGCCTTCCTCGTCACGCGAGAGGCGCTCCCGGCGCTCCGCGAATCGCGGGGCTACGTCGTCAACCTCGCTTCGATCGCCGGGACGATCCCCACACCGGGGCTCGCGACGTACGGAGCCGCGAAGGCGGCGTTGATCGCGCTCACCCGCTCGCTCGTCAGGGAGGAGCGCGAGACGGGCGTGCGCGCGACGGCGCTCTGCCCAGCGTTCGTGGACACGCCCATGACGACGTGGACCGGCCTCGAGGGAGCCGAGATGATCCAGCCCGAGGACTGCGCCGAGGTCGTCCGCTCGCTGCTCCGGCTCAGCCCCGCCGCGCGCGTCCCGCTCGTCGTGATCGAGCGCGCGGGCGACGACGTCGTGTAGCCCGCAACCTGCCCTGCTCGCAAGCGGGGCGCCCGCTCGGTCAGTCGTCGCCCGGCGCGAGCCCGCCTGGCTGCGCGTCGTCACCGACCGCCAGCGCATCGAGTGAGCCGTCGCCGCCCGTCAGTCCGAGCCGGCCGTAGAGCGCCAGCTTGCCACGCGAGTCCTCGATGTCCAGGAGACGCATCGTGAGTTGCCCGATCCGGTCGAGCGGCCCGAAGGCGGCGTCCTCGACGCGTTCCATGGAAAGCCGCTCGGGGTGGTACGTCGCGTTCTCCGACACCGTGTCGAGGATCGTGTAGTCGTCTCCGCGACGGAGCTCGACCGTCACCTCGCCGGTCACCGCGCTGCCGATCCACCTCGACAGTCCCTCCCGCAGCATCAGCGCCTGCGGGTCGAACCACCGGCCCTCGTAGAGCAGGCGCCCGAGCCGTCGACCACCGGTGCGATACTCGTCGATCGTCGCCTCGTTGTGGATCGCGTTGACGAGCCGCTCGTAGGCGAGCCAGAGGAGCGCCATCCCCGGCGCCTCGTAGATGCCGCGGCTCTTGGCCTCGATGATCCGGTTCTCGATCTGATCGGACATGCCCAGCCCGTGCCGGCCGCCGATCGAGTTGGCCTCGAGAACGAGCTCCACCCGATCCTCGAAGCGGCGGCCGTTGAGCGAGACCGGCCACCCCTCCTCGAACCGCACGGTCGCCGTCTCGGGCGCGATCTCCAGAGCGGGGTCGCAGTGCGCGACCCCCATGATCGGGCTCACGATCGACATCGGCCGCGCGAGCTGCTCGAGCTCCTTGGCCTCGTGCGTCGCGCCCCAGATATTCGCGTCCGTGGAGTACGCGTGCTCGACCCCCGCCCGGTACGGCAGCCCTCGTTCGAGCAGCCACTCGCTCATCTCCTTCCGGCCGCCGAGCTCCTCGACGAACACGGGGTCGAGCCAGGGCTTGTAGATCCGAAGCGCCGGGTTGACGAGTAGGCCGTAACGAAAGAACCGTTCGACGTCGTTGCCCTTGTACGTCGAGCCGTCGCCCCAGATGTCGACGCCGTGCTCGTGCATCTCGTGGACGAGCATCGTCCCGGTGACCGCGCGGCCGAGGGGCGTGGTGTTGAAGTAGGTCTTGCCACCCGACGAGACGTGGAACGCCCCGCACCGGAGCGCGACGAGGCCTTCGTGCACGAGGTGCTGCCTGCAATCGACGAGCACGGCCTCTTCTGCGCCGACCTCGGCCGCGCGAGCGGGAATGCCGGCGACGTCGTGCTCGTCGTACTGGCCGAGGTCGGCCGTGAACGCGTACGGAATCGCGCCCTTCTCACGGATCCACGCGACGGCGACCGTCGTGTCGAGACCGCCGGAGAACGCGATTCCGACGCGTTCGCCGACGGGCAGCGACGTGAGGACGTGCGACACCCGGCGGCCCGGCTACCGCACCTTCGCGACGGCCCGCGCGAGCTCGTCGACCGAGAAGGCGCCCTCGAGTCTCGTCCGGATGATGCCGTCGCGGTCGACCACGAACGTGAACGGCTCGGTGGGCAGCCGCCACTGCGAGACCCACTGGTTCACGCCCTTCGCGGGATCGTTGTCCTTGTAGATCTCGACGTGGATGAAGCGCACCCCCGTCGACGCGGGTCGTCTCCGCACGGCCGAGACGGTGTCCACCACGGGGCCGCACGTCCGCGACTGGCAGTACTGCGGGGTCGCGAACGCGAGCACGAAGGGCTCGTGCGCGGCGAGCGCCTGGGCGACGGACGTGGTGTAGAGCGCACGGTCGGGCCGGCGCGACGTCGTCAGCGCAGAGAGGTCTCCGCCGGTGCTCGCGAGCGTCGGCGTCTTCGAGGCGATCGCCCGGCCGCCGACTCCGGGAGCCGCAGTGCGCTTGCGCACGACCATGTTCCCGAGCGCCTGGATCTTCCGACCGCCGACCGGCTCGGCGAGGTACCAGTACGTCCCCGCCGTCGGAGCGGTGACCGTGGCGACGTAGATGCCGTCGGCACCGGCGGAATCGCCGCCGGGGATGCCGATGGGCTCGAGCCGCGCCGTGGTCTCGGCGTACGGCGCCTGCTTGAGCCCGCGCGAGACCCACACGCGGGCGGTTGGGCGTTCGATCAACTTCGACTGCTTGTCGACGATCAAGAACGAGATGCGGTTGCTGCCGACCGCGTTGTCCGACGTTCCGGGCACGGCGGCGACGTCCTCGCCGGGGGCGCGCCAGAGCTCCTCGATCGTCGGCTCGGACGTCGACATGGTCTCCGCGCCGGTCGTGTCTCCGGCCGCCGCGCCGTCCGAGCTCCCCCCGCAGGACGCGGCGAGGAGCCCGGTGCCGAGCGCGACGACGATTGCAGCGGCAAGCGGGCGGCCCACGCCGCCCAATCTAGCCGCAGGACGCCGGCGTCAGTCGCCGTCCGAGAAGGTGCGGTTCGGCCTGAACTGACCGAGCCAGGCTGCGACCAGCGCAAGGTTGACGAGAGCCAGGATCACACGCGCTCTGCTCACCTCGATCCTCCTTTCTCAGAAGCGGACGACCCGAAGCGCTTCGGCAGCGTTCCGGTACAAGCGCGCCGCCTCGCGTGCGTCTCCCCGACGCTCCGCGAGGTCTCCAAGCGCGACCCACGCCCCCGTCCGGTGCGCGATGGACGCCATCTGCTCGAACGCAGCGTCCGCGGCCCGGAAGCACTCCTCCGCCTCGTCGAGACGGCCCCGCTCCAGCAACGAGCGGCCCAGCACCAGGTTGGACTGACCGATCTCGTCGAGGAAGTCCTCGCGCCCGTCGAGGAGCGCGAGCGCCTTACGTGCGTGCTCGTCGGCCGCGTCGTGCTCGCCCAGGTGCTCGTGGACGGCTGCCAGGCTCCCCAGGGCCTGAGCGGCGTCCGGCTGCGAGCCGGCCTCGACGGCGAGTGCGAACGACGTCGTGAGATGCTCGATCGCCTGCTCGGGATGGCCGAGCAGGAGCTGCAGGCCGCCGAGGTTGAGCATGAGGCGGCCCGTATTGCGTGCGTCGTTGAGCTCGGAGTAGATCTCTCTCGCCTGCATGGCGTACTGGCGGGCGAGGACCCAGTGCCCTGTCTTCTCCGCGACCCACGAGGCCTGGAAGTACGCCCCCGCGACGACGCGAGGATCGTCGACGGCGAGTGCAAGCTCGAGCGCGCGCTCGGCGTCCTCACGCGCGGCCTCGTAGTCGGCCTGACGCCGGCGGCAACGCGACCGCCACGCGAGTATCCGTGCCCGCAGCACGTCGCAGGGCAGGCCCGACCGCTCCGCCAGGTCGAGCGCCTCGTCGAGCAGCCCGATCGCCGAAGGAATGCTCGAGATGCGATAGCGACAGCACCCGAGCCGGAACAGCACGTCGGCGCGGTCGATGTCCGAGAACTCGGGCAACTCGGTCAGCTCGCGCGCCTGCTGCAGGACCGCGATCGCGTCATGTGCCGCGCCCAGCTCCTGGAGGGCCCAACCTTCGCCGGCGAGCGCGCGGAGCTCGAGCTCCGCCGAGCCGAGCGCGCGGATCTCCTCCCGCGCCGTCCGGAACGCCTCGACCGCCTCCTCGTCACGGTGGGCCTCCGAGAGCGCCTCGGCCTGCGCGAGCCTCGTCTCGACACGGCTCCGCGCGTCGGCGGAGACCCCGTGGCGGAGGAACTGCTCGTCGACGCCCAGGCGGTCTGCGAGCCAGGCAATCGTGTCGGCCGTCGGCCGGGTCTTCCCGCGCTCGATCTGGCTGACGTACTCCTTCGAGAAGCGATCGCCCGCCAGCTCGGTCTGCGTCAGGCCGGCCGCGACGCGCAACGCACGCACGCGCTCGCCGACGCTCCGGCTGCCGGCGTGCGTCGTCGACCGGAGAGTGGCGGCCGCATCGCGCATTCCGCTCGCACTGAACCCGCCACTCCCGCGGCCGCCCTCCCCCGATGGGGTGAATCGATCTTCGAAGCCGGGACCCATAGTGAAGTGAAGGATAGCGTGGATCACTTGACCGAGCTACTTGACTTTTTGGGACATGCCCCCTACAGTCAGGTCACCACGCACCTTCCAGACGCCAGGAAGGTGCACGGGGCGTTACCAGCGGGAACGGCGCGAGCACCGGAGAACAGCGTGACTGGGCCGCAGAGTCACGAGCTCCGCTCGAGCCTCCCACCAAGGGTCGCCTCCTTCTGAAACGCCCCCGGAAGCCGCAGCCGGGGGCGTTTCTCTTTGTGCGGGAACCCACGGTTCCCTACGACCCCCCTCCTTCTCGCTTGCAGCAAGACCAAGCGTTGACTGCGCTCCCGGCCGGCAAAGCCGGCCTCCGGCCGCGGAGCACAGCCCGCCGAGCATCGTTCGAACCCCCGCGCGCGGGTGAGGCCGGCGGCGACGCCGGGTGGTAGGGTCGCGGCGCATGGCAGCGGTCGACTACTTCATCAAGTTCGACGGCATCAAGGGCGAGAGCGCCGACGTCAAGCACAAGGACGAGATCGACGTCGAGTCCTGGAGCTGGGGCGAGACGAACGCCGCCGGCGGCGGTAGCGGTGGTGGCGCCGGGGCCGGCAAGGCCCAGGTGCAGGACTTCCAGTTCGTCATGCGCCTGAACAGGGCGAGCCCGTCGCTCATGAAGGCGTGCGCCACCGGCCAGCACATCAAGGTGGCGACGCTCTCGGCCCGCAAGGCCGGCAAGGGCCAGCAGGAGTACCTCACCTTCAAGTTTCGCGACGTCGTCATCAGCTCGTTCCAGACGGGCGGCTCTGAGGAGACGCCCGTCCCGACCGACGCCGTGTCGTTCTCCTTCGCCAAGCTCGAGGTCGAGTACAAGCCCGAGAAGTCCGACGGCTCGTTGGGAGCGGCTGTCGACTTCAGGTACGACCTGAAGACGAACAAGACGTTCTAGGGTCCCCCGGTCGGCCATCGAGCCGTGGAGCCCGTCCGCCCCGTCCCTCCCCCGCGGCGCCCCGATCCTCCGCGGGCCGAGAGCACCAAGGCGGCGGTCGAGCTCGCCTCGCTCCTGCGCGATGCCGGCTACGAGTCGCCGCGGATCCAGCAGCGCCTGGCAACGGGTGACGAGCTCCTTGCGCGCTCGCCCGAGCTGCCGTCCTACCTGCGCCGGCTGGGCGATGGGGACGAGCTCGCAGTGCTGTTGCGTCTGTTTCTCCTCGGCGTGCCGGTCGAACGGGCCCGCCTCGAGCTGCTCGTGCCCGAACGGCTCCGACAACGCCTCGCCGGCGCGGAGCTCCTCGTCGACGACGCCGGGCTCGTCCACGGGACGGCCCGCCTCGTCCCGCACGACGACCTGCTGATCGCCTCCGACCCCGCAGGTGCGGCGGAGGGGCACGCGGACCACGTCGCCGGCGTGCACCGCCCCTCCGTGGCCCTCGCGCACCTGACGGTCCGCGGCGAGGAGGAGCGCGCCCTCGACCTCTGCGCCGGGAACGGCATCCAGGCGATCCTCCTCGCCGCGCATGCGAGTCACGTCGTGGCGACGGACGTGAACACGAGGGCGCTCGCGTATGCGACGTTCAACGCGGCGCTCAACGACGTCGCCAACGTCGAGGTCCGGGCCGGCAGCTTCTTCGAGCCGGTAGAGGGAGAGCGGTTCGACCTCGTCGTCGCGAACCCGCCGTACGTCGTCTCGCCCGAGAGCGCCTACCTCTTCCGTGACAGTGGTCTGCGCGGCGACGCCGTGTCGGAGCTCGTCGTCCGAGGCACGCCCGCCCTCCTTGCTCCGGGCGCGTTCGCCTCCGTCCTGATCGCCTGGGCGCTCGATCCGGACGATCCGGCGGCGCGTCCCCGGCAGTGGCTGGAGGGCTCGGGGTGCGACGCGTTCCTGCTGCACACGTCGACGGACGACCCGCTCGAGACCGCGACCGTCTGGAATCGCGACCTTCTCGACCGGCCCGACGCCTACTCCGGGGCACTCGATCGCTGGCTCGCGTACTACCACGAGCTCGGGATCGAGCAGCTCGGCTACGCCTGCCTCGTGCTGCGCAAGCGCAACGACAGCCGTGACTCGTCAGCGGCGGGGTGGATGGAAGCGCTGCAGCTGCCGCGCGCGGCCCTCCGCCCCGCCGGCCGGCACGTGCGGCGGCTCTTCGAGACGCATGACCGGCTCGACGAGCTGGATTCCGACGCTGCGCTCCTCGGCCGCCGACTGCGCGTCGTCGACGACGCCGTCGTGAGCCAGGACACCCGCTTCAGCGGAGGTCGTTGGCAGTCCGAGCAGCTGACGCTCCGGCTCGAGCACGGGCTTCCGTTCTCCGCCGAGCTCGACCCGTCCACGGCGCGGCTCGTCCGTGAGCTCGACGGCTCGCGGACACTCGCGGAGGCGCTGGCGACCGCCGTCGGCGGCGACGCCGCAGGAGAGGGCCTCGGCCTCGCCCGCCGGATGCTCGAGGTCGGCTTTCTCGAGCTCGACTGAGGGCGGTCGTCGTCGGCGCCCGGGCTACGCCGTCGGCCCGCTCGTGGCGGGAGGCGGCACGGGGACCTGCACCCAGGCGACGATCTTGCCGTGACGCACGCGGAACACGGCGGCAGCCTTCTGCCCCGGCGCGTCGCAGTGGCGGTGCTTCCCGTTCGCGAGGCGAAACACGGCGGTCGCCAGCTCACCGTCGACGTCGATCGAGACGATCCGCCCGGCGCACGGAAGCAGGCGGTGCCAGAGGGCGATCTGCGCGGGGGTCTCGAGCCGGAGCGCCGAGCCGCCCTGCACGAACACCGCCGGGTGGGCAAAGAGTCGCGCGACGCCCGCGTTGTCGTACGCGTTGAGGCGGGCGCTCCACGCCCGCACGACCCGCTTCGTCGCCGTGGGCGAATCGGTCGCCTCCGCCGAGGCGACGGGAATCGCCAGCAAACCGACGGACACGACCAGGGCGAGCGTGCGCACGAGAACCACGATACGCCCACCAAGGTGGGATCGAAGATGGCGGCCCCGAGGACTAGTCGTCGTCCGCGGGATCGCCGAGCAGCCAGCGCATGCGCTCGTGCTGGATCGCGACGAGGTCGTCCTCGGAGAGGAGCCCGCCGACCCGGTGGGCGACGGAGCGCAGCAGGCCGCCCGCGATCATCACCCACGCTTCGGCGTCCGGGTCACGATCGGACGGGATCACACCGCTCTCCTGTCCGCGGCGAATCGCACCGGCGACGTGGTCGTGCACGACGCGCATGTGGCGCGCGACATGCCGGCGGATCTCGCGGTCCTCTCCGGCCTCGGTGATTCCCTGGATCCAGAGGTTCGGCATCAGGGCCTTCTTCCACCGCGAGGCCGACGGTGGGAGCGGGAGCCGAGCGCCCGGACCGCCCTGCGCCTCGCTTCCCGCGAACCAACTGCCGACGGCGCGGTCGAAGCCGTCACGGAAGTCTTCCCACGCCGCGTCGAGGCAGGCCGCCCAGAGATCCCGCTTCGAGGCGAAGTGGCGGTAGAGGACGGGCTCGCTCACGCCCGCCTCGCGTGCGATCTCGGCGGTGGTCGACCCCGCGTAGCTGCCTGCGGAGAAGACCCGCAGCGCGGCCTCGACGATCGCCCTCCGGCGCTCCTCGGCGGGAAGCCGTCGCGGTCGCGCAACCTCGGTCATGCCGCTTCGGCGGCCGGGAGCTGTTCCTCCTCGCCGCGCGTCCGGTCGTGCGGACGGATGAGGAGGGCGGCGACGACCGCGCCGACGAGGGCGATCGCCGAGGCCACGAGCAGCGCGTTCTCGAAACCGGCCATGAACGACGCCGGAGTCGGCGGCTCCGTGAGCTTCGCCGCCATGATCGCCCCCATCAGAGCGATCCCGGTCGAGCCACCCACCTGGCGGAAGGCGTTGAGCACGGCGGCGCCGACGCCCGCCTTCTCCACGGGCACGGCTCGGGTCGCGGCGGCCGTGCCCGGCGTCATCGTCATCGACATCCCGATGCCTCCGAGGGCAAGGCCCGGCAGCAGCGTCCAGAACGTCGAATCGGTGCCGAGCTGGCTGAAGTAGAGAAGCTGCGCCGCGAGGAGGAGCATTCCGGCCGTGATCAGGCCCCGTGACCCGAGGCGGTCGGAGAGACGCCCCGCGAGCGGCGCCACGATGATCACGAGGATGGTCATCGGCAGGAAGGCCGCGCCGGTCTCGACCGCGGAGTAGTGGAGGATGTTCTGCATGTACAGCGACATGAAGAAGAAGACGCCGAACATCGCGAGCGAGACGAGCAGGATCGCGAGGTTCGCGCCGACGTAGGTGCGGTTCCGGAACAGCGACAGGTCGAGCATCGGCGCCCGTTGGCGACGTTCCAGCACCACGAACGCCCCGAGCGCGACCACCGCGACGGCGAACGCCCCGACGATGCGAGGGGAGGTCCAGCCGTACGTGTTCGCCTCGATCAGGCCGTAGGTGAGCGCAAAGAGGCCGAGCGACGACGTCGCGAGCCCCGGCACGTCGAGCCGCTCGTGCGTCGGGTCGTGCGACTCGTCGATCAAGAGGAAGCTGGCGAACACGCCGAGGATCCCGAACGGGACGTTGACGAAGAAGATCCAGTTCCAGCTCGCGTGCTCGGTGAGCAGTCCCCCGACGAGCGGGCCGATCGCGAGCGCGAGCGCCGACACACCGGCCCAGATCCCGATCGCGGTCCCGCGCTGCCGCGGCGGGAAGGTCGCGGCGATGATCGAGAGCGTTGCGGGGTTCATCATCGCGGCGCCGGCGCCCTGGAGGACGCGCGACGCGATGAGCATGTCGCCGCTCGTCGACAGCCCGCACAGGAGCGAGGCCACGGTGAAGACGACGATCCCGATGACGAACACGAGCCGTCGCCCGTAGGCGTCCGCGAGCTTGCCGCCGATCAGCATCAGGGCCGCGAAGGTGAGCGCGTACCCGGAGACGATCCACTCGAGCTCCGACAGGCCGACGCCGAGGTCACGCTGGATCGAGGGCAGCGCGACGTTCACGACCGTGTTGTCGAGCATGATCATGAACAGCCCGAACGACACCGCCGCGAGCGTCCACCACTTCTTGTTCTCAGCGGTCATCAGCCGTGTCGGCATCTCTGCACCTCCTCGAAGTTAGCGTGGACTACGCTAGCTGCCGCGGCGAACCGGTTAACCGGCGGGCAACGTCCTCGCGCGTACGATCTCGCGGTGCCCGTCTACATCTGCCCCAACTGCCGTGAGCGCTCGATCGACACCGACGGCGTCGAGGGGTTCTCGATGCACGCGCCGCAGTGCCGCAGCTGTGGCTTCGGCTTTCTCTTCCAGCTGCTGGAGGACTACTACCCGGCACCGTCGACCGGCTTCGTCGTCTGCGACCAGGACGCGCGCGTGCTCGCCGTCGGCCGCGGTGTCTTCGAGCTGACCGGCTACCGCGAGACGGACCTGATCGGACGGGACGTCGCCGATGCGCTCGCCCTCTCGGACACGGCTCCCCTGCAGCTCGTGCGCGAGTGGGGCGTGCGGCGGCTCGGGGAGCAGCTCGAGCTCCGCACGCGGGCAGGGTTGACGAAGCCCGTGCTGGTCGACCTGTTCCCGGCGTACGACGACGACGGGGGCGTGCTCGTCGCGCTCTCGTCCCGCTGAGCCGCGGCCGTGGCCGTTTCGCTCTGGCTCGTTCGCCACGGCGAGACGAAGTGGAGCCGCGAGCGCCTCCACACCTCCGTCACGGACGTGCCGCTGACGGCGGCGGGTGCGGAGGCGGCACGCGGCGTGGGCGAGCGCCTCGTGGGCCGCTCGTTCTCGCTGGTCCTGACGAGCCCGCGTCAACGTGCACGTCGCAGCGCGGAGCTCGCCGGCTTCCCCGACGCCGAAGTCGACGACGACCTGGCCGAGTGGGGCTACGGACACTACGAGGGCGTCAGCACGGCCCAGATCCGGGAGACGGACCCCGACTGGACGGTGTGGTCCCACCCCGCTCCGGGAGGCGAGACCGCGGAGCAGGTCCGCACGCGCGTCGACCGGGTGCTCGCGCGCTGTGCGGGCGTCGAAGGCGACGTTCTGCTCTTCGGGCACGCGCACTGCCTGCGCGCGCTGACCGCGCGGTGGCTCGGCCAGTCCGTCGTCGACGGAAGGCTCTACCGGCTCGACACCGGGTCACTCTCCGTCCTCGCCTACGAGCGCGAGACGCCGGTGATCGTGCACTGGAACGCGACCGGCTCCGAGCCGCTCACGACGTAGCTGCCGAGGCTTCCGGCCGCGGAGCCGCCGTTCGCCGAGTGAAGCGGCCCGCGGTACGCCGGTCGGTGGTGACGCTGGGCGGGGGGCTGGGTTAGAGTGATGTTTGTGACCCAGAGGCGAAAACCTCCGGAACGTGTCTCTCCCGCCGGAGCGGCGAGGATGTGCCGGTGAGGATCGCGCTGGCCCAGCTGAACGTCGTCGTGGGCGATCTCGACGGGAACGTCGAACGCATCCTCGGCGCCCTCGGCGAGGCGAAGCGGACGTCATCGGACATCGTCGTCCTTCCAGAGCTCGCCGTGACCGGCTATCCGCCCGAGGACCTCCTGCTCCGGCCCGGGTTCGTCCGGGCCGCGCGCGACGCCGTCGACGAGGTGGCCCGCGCCTGCACGGACATCACGGCGCTGGTGGGCGGCCCGGCGTTCGACCGCGATCTGACCAATGCGGCCTTCGTCTGCGCGAACGGCGCGGTGCAGGGCATCTACCGCAAGCACTTCCTCCCGAACTACGGCGTGTTCGACGAGCACCGGTACTTCGCCCGCGGCCGCGACCTCCTCCTCCTCGAGCTGGGAGACGTGCTCGTCGCGCCGACGATCTGCGAGGACGTCTGGCAGCCCGGGCCGCCGGCGACCGACCTTGCCCTCGCGGGGGCGACGCTGCTCGTCAACCTCTCGGCCTCGCCCTTCCACGTCGGCAAGGCGGAGGACCGCGAGGAGATGCTCGTGACACGGGCGCGCGACAATGCCATCTACGTCGCGTTCTGCAACCTCGTCGGCGGACAGGACGAGCTCGTCTTCGACGGGCACTCGGTCGTCCTCGACGACGAGGGCGAGGTGGTCGCCCGCGCGCCGGGGTTCGAGGAGGCGTTGCTCGTCGTCGACGTCGACCCGACCGAGGCGATCGGCCGACGGCTCCGGGATGTGCGTCGGCGCGAGCTGGAGCGCTCGCGACCGTCGCCTCCTGTTGCGGCGACGATCCGACTTGCTGCGCCGCGCGAGGCCGGCGAGGCGCTCGCGCCGACGGTCGTGCCCTTCGCGGGTGAGCTCGAGCAGATGCGGCTCGGGCTCGGGCTGGGCCTCGGTGACTACGTCCGCAAGAACGGCTTCGCCGACGTCGTCATCGGCATCTCCGGCGGGATCGACTCGGCCCTCACGGCGGCCATCGCCGCCGACACGCTCGGCCCAGACCACGTGCATACGGTGTCGATGCCCTCACGGTTCTCCTCCGAGGGGACGCGCGACGACGCGCGAGAGGTGAGCGAGAACCTCGGCGCCGACTTCCGCGAGATCCCGATCGAAGGCGTCGTGGGCGCGTTCCAGGAGGCACTCGGCGCGCTCGACGGGCTTGCGGCGGAGAACCTCCAGGCGCGGATCCGCGGTGTGATGCTGATGGCGCTGTCGAACACGCACGGGTGGCTGGTGCTGGCGACTGGCAACAAGTCGGAGATGGCAGTCGGCTATTCGACGATCTACGGCGACATGGTGGGCGGGTACGCGCTGCTCAAGGACGTGTTCAAGACGGACGTCTTCCGCCTCGCCCGTCACCTGAACGAGCGCGCGGGCCGAGAGCTGATCCCCGTCACGACCATCGAGCGCCCGCCGAGCGCCGAGCTCCGCGCCGGGCAGCGCGACGACCAGTCGCTGCCGCCGTACGACGTCCTCGATCCGATCCTCGAGGCCTACGTCGAGCTCGACCGCTCGCGCGAGGAGCTCGAGGAGCAGTTCGACCCCGAGGTCGTCGCACGCACGCTCCGCCTCGTCGACGGCGCCGAGTACAAGCGCCGCCAGGCAGCGCCGGGGGTGAAGCTCCGGCCGCGCGCGTTCGGCCGCGACTGGCGGACGCCCATCACGAACCGCTGGCGGGGCTAGACCCCCGGGGCGTAACTTCAGCCTCGCCCCTCTTTCTTGCAGAGCTCGGCCAACGCCGTCACCGTCCGCCAGTTGCGCACGGTGAGCGTCGTCCGCAGCCGTCGCTTGACGAGCGCGTCCATCAGCTTCGACCGGCCCTGCCCGTTCGGCACGCTGACGTACACCTCCCGCCCGGCGACCGTGAGCTCGTCGGGCAGATAGCCGGAGAGGTCGCCGAGCTCCAGGTCGGCCAGCTCGACCGCGTCCGCGAGAAAGCCGACGACGACCTTGGTCGGGTCTCCAACGGGGTACGGGTTCGCCTCGACGACCCTGGCGAGCTCGTCGCCGGTCCGCGTGACCACGGCGATCTCGTGTCCTGTCGTCTTCTCGATCGCCGCCGCGAGCACGGGACCGGGATCCGTCCGTCCGCGCCGCGTGAAAACGACGTTCCCGGTCTGCAGGTACGTCTCGACGTCCGTGTGCCCGAGCGACTCGACGATCCCGCGCAGCGCCGGCATCGCGATGCGCTTGTGAGGACCGATGTTGATTCCGCGCAGGAGGGCGGCGACGCGCATCCGGGTAGTTTGACGCAGCCCGTCACGCTGTGAGCGCCCGGAGGGCGCGAAACCACCGCAGGCGCTCCTCCCATGGCACGGCCGCGTTCGCCGGGGAGGTCGACGGCAGCACGAAGAGGAGCGTCTCGCCGAGGCGGCGCTCCTGGAGGCCATGCTGTGGCCGACCGCCGAACGGGCCACGGTACGCCTCCTTGCCGACGAAGCCGATCGCGCCGGGACGGAGCTCCGAGGCAAGCCGCTCGAGCCGTGCGGCGCTGCCCGCGAAGTCGGGCTTTCGCAGGTCGGACGAGCCGCGCGTCGTCCGGTACGCCGCGTTCGTGATCCCGATCCCGTAGGCCAGCACGTCGGCCTGCTCGGACGGGTCGACGAGCCGTGGCGTGAACCCGGCGGCATGGAGCAGCCGCCAGAAGTCGTTTCGCGGGTTGGCGAAGTGGGCGGCCTTCGCGTCGGAATGAAAGCCGGGGTTGATGCCGCAGAAGACGACGTCGAGCCCCGGCGCGAGGACGTCGGGGACGGCGCTCGGCGTCGCCACGACCCGAGGCTACCCGCGGCTATGCCGCTTCGGGCTCGCGCTCCTCGAGCCGCGCCTCGAAGGCGAGACGGATCCGCTCCGTCAGTACCGATGTCGCCTCGGGGGCGTCCTCGCCGGGTCGCATGACCCGGACGGCGTCGTCGTCGCCCACCCAGCCGTAGCACCGGAGGTAGCACTCCTGCTCGTTCAACGGCCGCAACCGCTGCATGGGCCCCAACCGTAGGCCACGGACCGGACGGCGGCGCTTCTCTAAGCTCAGCCCGTGTCCACCAGGACGAAGTCCTTCGACTACGCGGTCTCCGTCGACGAGACGTGGGATGCGCGGTCGGACCGGGGCGGCGGCGTGCTGCCCGGTGCCGAGGAGGCGTCGTGGACGCCGGAGCACCTCCTGCTCGCGGCGCTCGTGCGCTGCACTCTCACGAGCCTCCGCCACCACTGCGTGCGGGCAGGGATCGTGCTGACGGCGAGCGCGTCCGCGCACGGGGTCGTCACCCGGCGCGAGGTCGACGGGAGGTACGCGTTCGTCCTCGTCTCGGTGGAGGCGAACGTGTCGTTCGACCCGAAGCCGGACGAGGCGGCGGTCGCGGAGCTGCTCGAGAAAGGCGAGCGCGACTGCTTCATCGGCGCTTCGCTGCTCCCGAGCCCGATCTACGCGTGGCGGGTGGCATGACGAGCGCGGCGGAGCCGACACCTCGCACGCTCGACGTCCCGGCCGTCCGCGCACGCTTCACCGCGCTCGATCGGCCGCTCGCCTTCTTCGACGGGCCCGGGGGGACGCAGTGCCCGGACGAGGTGATCGACGCGATCGCTGCGTACCTCCGCAGCTCGAACGCGAACGTCGGCGCGCCGTACGAGACGTCTCGGCGGACGGACGAGCTCGTGGCGGCCGCGCACGAGCGCGCCGCGTCGTTCCTCGGGTGCGACGCCGGCGAGGTCGCGTTCGGGCAGAGCATGACCGCCCTCAACTTCCTTTTCACGCGCGCGCTCGCGCGCGAGCTCGAGCCGGGGGACGAGGTGCTCGTCACGCGCCTCGACCACGATGCGAACGTTGCGCCCTGGCTGGCGCTCGCCGACGATCTCGGCATCGTCGTGCGCTTCGTCGACGTCACGGACGAGCTGGCGCTCGATCTCGACGACCTCGAGCGGAACCTTTCCGGCAGGACGAAGGTCGTGGCCTTCCCTGCCGCGGCGAACTCGGTCGGCACCGCCCCGGACGTCAGCCGCGTCGTCGAGCTCGCGCACGGCGCGGGCGCGCTCGCCTGGGTCGACGCGGTTCACTACGGTCCGCACGGGCCGATCGACGTCGCCGCCTGGGGGTGCGACGTGCTGATCTGCTCGCCGTACAAGTTCTTCGGGCCGCACATGGGTCTGGCGTTCGGCCGCGAGGAGCTTCTCCGGAGCTGGCGCCCCTACAAGGTCCGGCCCGCCGCCGACGAGCCGGTCGGGCACCGGTTCGAGCTCGGCACGAGCCAGCACGAGCTCCTGGCCGGATTCGTCGCCGCCGTCGACTACGTGGGCTCGGTCGGCTGGGAGGCGATCGTCTCGCACGAGCGAGAGCTCGGCGAGCGGTTCCTTGCCGGCCTCCCCGGCGAGGTGACGCTCCACGGGCTGCCGACGATGACGGGCCGCGTTCCGACGTTCTGCTTCAGCGTCGCGGGACACAGCGCACAGTCCGTGGCTGAGCACCTCGCGACCCGCGACGTGGCCGTCTGGTGGGGCAACTACTACGCCCTCGAGACGATGCGCCGGCTCGGCCTCGACGAGGTCGACGGCGCGGTCCGCGCAGGGATCGTTCACTACAACACCGCCGAGGAGGTCGACCGGCTTCTTGCGGGGATCGCGGAGCTGGCGTGAAGCTGCTCCTGCTCGGAGGCCCGAGGTTCGTCGGCAGGGCGGTGATCGACGCTGCGCTCGCGCGCGATCACGAGATCACGCTCTTCAACCGCGGAACGACCGGCGCCGATCTCTACCCCGAGCTCGAGCGGATCGTCGGCGATCGCGACGGCGGGCTCGAGGGCCTGCTCGGCCGCGACTGGGACGCCGTCGTCGACACGTCGGGATATGTGCCGCGCATCGTCGGCGCGAGCGCGAACCTGCTCGCCGCCGCGGTGGGCCACTACGTCTTCGTGTCGAGCATCTCCGTCTACGCGTCGTTCGCGGAGGTCGTGGACGAGGAGTCGCCGCTCGAGACGCTCGCCGAGCCCGGGTCCGAGGAGGTGAGCAAGCACTACGGCGCGCTCAAGGCGCTGTGCGAGCGGGAGGTCACGAGCGCGTTTCCGGGACACTCCGCACTGGTCCGTGCCGGCCTGATCGTCGGCCCGCACGACCCGACGGGCCGGTTCACGTACTGGCCGCACCGCATCGCGCGCGGCGGGGACGTCCTCGTCCCCGGTCCCGCGTGGCGCCAGGTGCAGTTCGTCGACGTCCGGGACCTCGCCGAGTGGATGGTGACCGCGGCCGAGACGGGTCTGCACGGCGCATTCAACGCCACGGGCCCGTCGACGATGGGAGCGGTCGTCGACGCCTCTCGCCGTGCGTCGGGCTCCACGGCGCGTGCGGTCGAGGTGGACGACGCGTTCCTCACCGCCCAGGGCGTCGGCG
The DNA here is from genome assembly GCF_035558935.1 of Gaiella sp. Taxonomy (GTDB): domain Bacteria; phylum Actinomycetota; class Thermoleophilia; order Gaiellales; family Gaiellaceae; genus Gaiella. The sequence goes on from NZ_DATMBZ010000052.1 coordinate 24,386, forward strand.
AGTGGATGGAGCTCCCGCTGTGGCTCGACCCTGGCAACGAGGAGACGCGTCACCTCCACGAGGTCGACACGAGCCGCGCGACGGCCGCTGGGCTCACGTTCCGACCGCTCGACGACACCGTCGCGGCAACGCTCGCCGACGCCGAGCTCGTCGACGGCGTCGGCCTTGCGCCCGAGCGCGAGCGCGAGCTGCTCGAAGCGTGGTGGTCGCGCGGCGCAACCGGCGACCCGGCCGCCTAGAAGAGCTCCCCCGGACGAGGGCCGGAATCACCCTGAGGAGGGGTTCCGCGACAACTGTCATGGGTGGTATCCACCCGGGACGCACCCGCGCGGGCAGGCCGCGCAGGCCTTTCGACCAGAGGGGGAGCACATGCACCGGATCGCGCGCCGCGTGATCATCGTCGTCGCGGCGACGGCCGCGCTGATGGCTGTCCAACCCGCGTTCGCAGGCACGGCGAGCTGCGGCGGGGACGCCAGGAGCACGCTCGCGTCGCGGAGCGGCCTTTCGCCGAGCGACATCGCGAAGCACGGCGGGACGAATGCGGGGGACGTCAACAAGCTCATCGCCGCCGTCTGCGACGACACGCACTCGGCGCCGACGGCCGCCGCTGCCGCGATGCAGGCCGCGAACTACACCCCGACCGAGATCGGCGACGTCCTCGTCGGCGGCTTCGAGCAAACCGTGCTCGAGAGCGCGGGGATCTTCGCCTACCTCGGCTTCGACGCGAGCGAGATCGCGTCGATGCTCCTCGGGTCGTACGCGCAGACACCGCTCGAGGGCGCACAGATCCTGAAGAGCCTCGGCTTCGGCGCCGTCGAAGTCGGCGTCGCGCTGAAGGACGTGTTCGGCCAGACGGCCTTCCAGGCGGCGGGAATCCTCAAGCAGGTCGTCTACACGGCCGTCGAAGTCGGCGAGGCGCTTCGCGACGCGTTCCTCCAGGGAGCCCAGGGCGCGGCGCAGATCCTGAAGGACGTCGCGTTCGGCGCCGTCGACGTGGGCCTCGCCTTGAAGAACGCCTTCCTCCAGAACGCCCAACAGGCGGCACAGATCCTGAAGACGATCGCGTTCGGCGTGGTCGACGTCGGCCTCGCGCTCAAGAACGCCTTCCTCCAAGGGGCGCAGGATGCCGCCCAGATCCTGAAGGCGATCGCCTACACGGCGCTCGACGTCGGCATGGCGCTGCGTGACGCCTTCCTGCAGACCGCGGAGCAGGCGGCACAGGTCCTGAAGACGGTCGCGTTCACCGTGGTCCAGGTCGCGGGGGCGCTGAAGGACGCCTTCCTCCAGTCGGCGCAGCAGGCGGCGCAGATCCTGAAGACGGTGGCGTACGGCGTCGTCGATGTCGCGAATGCGCTGAAGGACGCGTTCCTCCAGACGGCGCAGGACGCGGCCGCGATCCTGAAGGCGATCCTGTTCAGCCCGCTCGACGTAGGCACCGCGCTGCGCGACGCGTTCTTCCGCAGCGCCGAGCAGGCCGCGGCGATCATGAAGGCGGTGCTCTTCGCGGCCGCCGACGTGGCGGTTGCGTTGAAGGATGCGTTCCTCAAGGGCGCACAGGCGGCCGGCCAGATCCTCAAGGACATCGCCTTCGGCGTCGTCCAGGTCGCGGACGCGCTGAAGACCGCCTTCCTCCAGAGCGCGCAGGCGGCGGCGCAGATCCTGAAGGACATCGCCTACGGCGTCGTCGAGGTGGCGAACGCCCTGAAGAACGCGTTCTTCCAGGCAGCGCAGGACGCCGCTGCGGTGCTGAAGGCGATCGGCTACGCGGTCAACGAGGTGGCCCAGGCGCTCGAGACGGCGTTCTCGATGCTTGCGAACGAGGTCGGCAGCGTCCTCAAGGCGATCGGCTACGCGCTGGAGGACGTCGCGAAGGCGCTCGGCGCCGTGTTCGGGCTCGTCGAGGACGGCCTCAAGAGCGTCCTCGTGGGTATCGGGTTCGATCCCGGCGACGTGGACGACATCCTCGACACGATCGCCTGTCTCGTGTTCCCGCCGTCCTGCTTCTTCTGAGAGCTGATGGGCCGGGGGCGAACGGCGCGCCCCCGGCCCTCGACTACCATCGCGGCGTGGCGACCTTCCAGCGCACGACGCTCTCCAACGGCACCCGGGTGCTGACCGCGCCGATGTCGCACGCACAGTCGGTCTCCTGCTTCGTGATGTTCGCGGCCGGCTCGCGCTACGAACGGCGCGACGAGAGCGGGGTCGCGCACTTCGCCGAGCACATGTTCTTCAAGGGCACCGAACGGCGCCCGACCGCGCGGGACATAGCGACCGAGATCGATGCGATCGGCGGCGAGTTCAACGCCTTCACCGGCAAGGAGCTCACGGGCTACTACGTCAAGTGCGCCGCCGAGACGCGCGACGTCGCGCTCGATGTGCTCGTCGACATGCTGCGCAACTCGCGCTTCGACGCCGACGAGATCGAGCGCGAGAAGGGCGTGATCGTCGAGGAGATGAACATGTACGCCGACACGCCCCGCTCCTACGTCGGCAACGTCTGGGAGCGGCACGTCTACGGCGACCAGCCGCTCGGCTGGGACATCATCGGCACCGAGGAGACCGTCCGCGGAGCGACCCGCGAGACGTTCTTCGAGTACATCGACCGCTGGTACCGGCCCGAGCGTACGGTCGTCGGGCTGGGCGGGAAGGTCGGCGACGACGTGATCGAGCGGCTCGAGGAGCTCCTCGGCTCCGTCGCCGCCGCGCCGACCGGAGCACCGGAAGCCGTGGTCCTCCCCGAGAACGGCAGTCCGGTACGCCTGCACACGAAGCAGTCCGACCAGGCGCACGTCGTCGTCGGCGCGCGAAGCTATCCGCACGGGCATCCGGACCGGTACGTGGTGCAACTCCTCTCCACGGTGCTCGGCGGCGGCATGTCGTCGCGTCTCTTCACCGAGGTGCGGGAGCGCCGCGGGCTCGCCTACTACGTCTTCTGCGCGAACAACTCGTACGCCGATGCCGGCACGCTCTCGGCGCAGGGCGGCGTCGACCTCAACCGGATCGACGAGGCCGTCGAGACGATCGTCGCCGAGCTCCGGCGCGTCGTCGACGAGCCCGTACCGGCCGAGGAGCTCGAGAAGGCGCGCGCGTTCGCAAAGGGCCGCTTCGTGCTCGGCCTCGAGAGCCCGCACGCGACGATCATGTTCGGCCTCCGCCGCGAGCTCCTCGAAGGCCGCGCCGTCGAGCCCGAGGAGGTCATGGCCGGCCTCGACGCCGTCACCGTCGAGGACGTGCAGCGGGTCGCGGCCGACATCCTCGGCAGCGGGCTTCGCCTCGCCCTGATCGGGCCGTTCGACGATCCGGCGCGATTCGAGCCGCTGCTGGCTGCCTGACGCCGACTCGCTTCGACCGCACCGGTTAGGTCGTCGTGCTGACAAACGCACTGTCGGCCTGCTGACAGACGACCGTCGATGCGCGGCATAGCGTCACGGTCCGACAGCCGGGATCCGCGCCGTGCCGTGTCGCCCTCGACGCGGCCATCGGCCGGGGACGGGCAACGCACCTGCGGCGAGAAAAGGGGGAATCGAGATGGCGAGGTCGATCGATCCGAGCGGTGGGACGCCCGCTGGGCGGGGAACGCGACGATCCGGTGCGAGTCACCCGGGCTCGCGGCGACTGCTCGGGGCCGCGTTCGTCGCGGCGCTGCTCGCATTGACAGTGATTTCAGGCGCCTCGGCGGCGTCGATCGGGTCCGCCGGGCCCCTCACGGCAATCACCATCAGCACCGACCTGAACTGCGACGTCCGCCACGCCGGCGACACGGCCCCGGAGTGGTACGGCACCACGGCGTGCGGGACGTTCGCGGTCGACCAGTCGACGTCCACGCTCTACGGCCCGGCAACCATTCCGGCAGGCGGCTCGGCGAGCCCGAAGACCGCCTTCACGCCCGTCAGCCAGACTGGGCCGACGGGGTCCGGCACGAGTGCCGACCCGTACACGATCGTGACGGTGGTCACGCTCGGGACGAGCGGACTGACGATCACGCAGACGGACTCCTACGTCGTCGGTCAGGAGTCGTACCGCACCGACGTGCAGATCGCGAACGCAAACGCGTCGGCGCGGGCGGTGCGGCTGTACGCCGCCGGCGACTGCTTCCTCCAGAACTCCGACTACGGATACGGACGCGTCGACGGGTCGGCGGTCGCCTGCACGGCCACCCAGGACCCCGCGAGCCGCATCGAGCAGCTCTACCCGCTGACTGCAGGCAGCAGCTACATGGAGGCCGGCTACAACACCATCTGGGCGCGGATCGGCAGCCAGCTCGCCGGCCCGAACACCTGCGACTGCGCGATCAACGAGGACAACGGGATCCTCCTCAGCTGGGACGTCACCGTTCCGGCCGGGGGATCGACCGTCGTCTCGCATCTGACGACCTTCTCGCCGCTCGGCGTCGCGCCGCTCGCGACCACGAAGACCGCGGACTCGGCAGCGGTCGCTCCGGGCGGCGGCGACGGCTACACGATCACGATCCACAACCCGAACGCGGGCGCGGCGACGGTCACCTCGATCACCGACACGTTGCCGGCGGGCTTTGCGTACGTCGCGGGATCGACGACCGGCGCAACGACGTCGAACCCGTCGATCTCGGGTCAGACCCTCACCTGGAGCGGCTCGTTCGTCGCCGCGGGCGGCGGGGACGTCACCCTGCACTTCAACGTGACGGCCTCGAGCACGCCCGGGACGTACACGAACAACGCAGGTGGAGAGGCGGGTGCAGTGACGGTCGCACCGACGGGCGCCACGGCCCCGGTCACCGTGCAGGCGGTCGCTCGCCAGGCGACGTCGCTCACGGTGGCAGCGGCGACCGGCGACTTCGCGGACGCCACGACCGTGTCGGCGGTCCTCACGGTGTCGAGCACCTCGACGCCGATCCCGGGCAAGTCGGTGACGCTGACGCTGAACGGCGTGGAATCCTGCACCGCTACGACGGACGCGACCGGCAAGGCGTCGTGCGCCGTCACGCCCGGTGAGCCGGCGGGGTCGTACCCGCTGGCAGCCTCGTTCGCCGGCGACTCTGCCTACGAGGCGAGCACCGGATCGTCGACGTTCGTCGTCACCCTCGAGGAGACCGCGTTGTCCTACACGGGCGACGTGTCGGCGGTGAACGGCCTGCCCGCGACGCTGTCCGGCGTCCTGACGACGGACGACCCGGCCGCCGGCACGCCGATGGCAGGGCGAACGGTCACGTTCACGCTGGGTTCGGGAGCCACCGCCCAGTCGTGCTCGGGCACGACGAACGCGTCGGGTTCGGCATCGTGCTCCATCGCGTCGGTCGCTCAGACCCCGGGGGCGGTCGGGGTGGCCGGCCGGTTCGCGGGCGACACGTTCTACGAGGCGGCGAGCGTGTCCGCGAGCGTCAACGTGTTCCCGCCCCCGGCCACCGGCGCCTTCGTGATCGGGGACCGGTCTGCAGGGTCGCCGACCGTCGGCAATGCGGTGTACTTCTGGGGCTCTCAGTGGGCCAAGAAGAACTCGTTCAGCGGCGGTGCGCCGTCCGAGATGAAGGGCTTCGCGGACAGCCCGACGAGCGTCACGTGCGGCTCGCGGTGGGAGACGCGACCGGGCAACAGCTCGGCGCCACCGTCCACGCTTCCCGGACGGATCAACGTGATCGTGTCGACCAACGTGCAGAAGAACGGGTCGACGATCAGCGGCACGATCGAGCACATCGTCGTCGTCGAGGTCGCTCCCGGCTACGGCCCGGATCCAGGCCACGCCGGCACGGGCACGATCGTCGGGATCGTCTGCTAGGGCGGTCTGGGTGAGACGCGCGCCGTGGGGGTGGGACCACCCCACGGCGCCGTCGTCTCGGTGGGGCGTCTGCCGCGGGCTGACCGTGCCCCGTTGCAACCACTGCCGCGCGAGACGACAATCCGCGCGTGGCTGCGGCACAGCCGTCGGGGACGGTGACGCTGGTCTTCACGGACATCGAGGGGTCGACGCGACTGCTCGAGCGGCTCGGCCTGGTGCGATACCGGGCCGCGCTGGCCGAGCACCGCACGGCGATCCGGGACGCGTGCGGACGTCACGGGGGATACGAGGTCCACTACGAAGGCGACTCGTTCTTCTACGCGTTCGGGCAGGCGGCGGACGCCGTCACAGCCATGCGCGACGCCCTCGCCGCGCTCGACGAGGCCCCGGTGTCGGTCCGGGTCGGGATCCACACCGGCACACCGGCGCCCGACCCGCCGAAGTACGTCGGCATCGACGTCCACCGCGCGGCGCGGATCGTGGACTCGGCACACGGCGGGCAGATCGTCCTCTCGCGCGAGACGGTCGTCGCGCTCGACGGACACGGCGACCTCGAGCTCGTCGACCTGGGAGAGCATCGGTTCAAGGACATCCGACTTCCCGAGCGGCTCTACCAGCTCGGCTCCGCGAAGCATCCCCCGCTTCGATCTCTGTACCGGCTGACGCTCCCCGTCCCCGGAACGCCGTTCCTCGGCCGCGAAGCGGAGGTTGCGGAGGTCGTCGCGCGCCTCGCCGACCCGGACGTTCGGCTGCTCACCCTCACCGGCCCGGGCGGCACGGGCAAGACGCGTCTCGCGCTCCGCGCCGCCGAGGAGGCCTCGGCCCACTTCCCGGACGGGACGACGTGGACCGGCCTCGCGCCGCTCGGTGAGGCGGATCTCGTCCTCCCGGCGATCCTGCAGGGACTCGGAGCTCGCGACGAGCGGGGTGAGCCGCCGCTGACGGCGCTGACCGAGGCGCTGCTCGGCAGGCGCGCGCTGCTCGTGCTCGACAACGCGGAGCACCTCGTGGACGGCGTCGCCGATCTTGCGGCCGCGCTCATCGCCGCGTGCCCGACGATCGCGCTGCTCGTGACCAGCCGCGAGCGTCTCGAGCTCAGCGCTGAGACGGTCTGGCCCGTCCCGACCATGAGCGCGCGGGACGGCGAGGCGCTCTTCCTCGCCCGCGCCCGCGCCGCGGGCGTCTCGCTCGACGCCGACGACGCGATCTGCGAGCTCTGCGAACGGCTCGACCGCCTGCCTCTCGCAATCGAGCTCGCCGCGGCGCAGACACCCGTCCTCTCCCCGGACGAGATGCTCGACGAGCTCGCCGATCGGCTTCCGAGCCTCGCCACACGCGCGCGCGACGTCGACGAGCGCCAGCGGACGATCGAGTCCACCATCGCCTGGTCCTACGACCTGCTTGCGCCCGAGGAACAACGCGTCCTGCGCGCGCTCGGCGTCTTTGCGGGCGGGTGCACGACCGCCGCTGCCGTGGACGTCACCGGCGCCTCGGCGGATCTCCTCGAAGCGCTGGTCGCCAAGAGCCTTCTGGCGCGACGCACCGACGAGACCGGGACGGCGCGATACGCGATGCTCGAGACGATCCGGGACTTCGCGCGCCGCCGACTCGACGAGAGTGGCGACGCCGGAGAGGTCGCCGACCGGCACATCGACTGGCTGGAAGGCGTGGCGATGGCCCATGCGCGTGCCGCGCGGATCCGCGACGAGAATGCTCTGGCGGCGCTCCGCTCCGAATGGCCGAATGCGCGCGCCGCGCTCGTCCACTGCTCGGAGCGCGAGCGTCCAGCGCCCGCTCACCAGATCCTGTGCGGGTTCGCGTTCTCGTGGCTGACGGGCGGGGCGGTCGACGAGGGGGACAGCCTTGCCCGCATGGTCGTCGCCATCCCCTCGGAGCCGAGTCATGGGCTGGGCTGGTCGTATGCGCTTGCCGGGCAGTTCGCCCAGACGCGCGGCGAGCCGACGCGGGCGGCGGAGCTCGCCTGCAGAGCGGTCTCGATCCTCGAGGAGACGGGGCCGCCCGGCGACGTTGCCGCGGTGCACGCCGACCTGGGGATCCAGCTCGCCGATCTCGGTGACCTCGAATCGGCGGCACGCCACGCTCGTCGCGCGCTCGAGATCCGGCGGGAGGTGGGCGAGGAATCGGGGATCGGGCACGCACTGCAGACGGTTGCGTATGTCGAGAAGGCCGAGGGCGACCTCGCGGCATCCGTCGCCACGAATCACGAGGCCGTCGAGTACTGGGAGTCGAGCGGCTATCCGCTCGAGGCAATCTCCGCGCTGACGGAGGCGGGGCGGGCCGAGCGGCTTGTCGGCCACGCGGACGGCGCGGAAAGCACTCTCCGCATCGCACTCGGCCGCAGCCTTACGGCGCAGGACGGCCCGGTCACCGCTGCGATCGTGACCGAGCTCGGGCTCCTCGCGGCCGGACGCGGCGCTCACCGCCGCGCCGTCGAGCTGCTCGCGCACGGGACGACGCTCGCGGAGACGTCCGAGTCGGCAGCAGTCGACGTGACCGACGAGCTGGAGGCCCTTCGCGAGCTCCTTCCAGCCGACGAGTACGAGCGCGCCTGGGAGCGAGGGCGGGTCCGCACCATCGACGACGCGCGTGTGCTCCTCGGGGACGACCCGGCCGCGAGAGCGAACGACGAAGAAGTGTCAGCCGCCTGACCTTCGTCGTGTCGGCAGGCGGACAGACGCGCCGCGCCGGCCGTTCTACCGTCGTCCCACCTGTTCACGCGTCAGCGAGAGCAAGGAGCTGCGGTGGAGTTTCGGATTCTCGGCCCGATCGAGGTCGTCGGCGACGGCGGCGAAAGCCTCGCCCTCGGCGGCACCCGGTCGCGCGCGCTGCTCGCAGCGCTACTGCTCGAGCCGGGGCGGGCGGTTACGCGCGAGCGCCTCATCGACGGGCTGTGGGCCGCGCCGCCTGCCACTGCGTCGCACGCTCTCGAGGTATGTGCCTCCCGCCTCCGTCGGACGATCGGCCGCCAGCGGATCCGCTGCCAGGGTCACGCGTACCGCGCGGAGGTCGAGCCGGACGAGCTCGACCTCGTGCGGTTCCGGACGCTCGTGCGCATCGGACGCGACACAGCGGCGGCAGGAGACCTGGGAGGCGCCGCGATCGCACTCGCCGACGCGCTCGCGCTGTGGCGCGGCGAGCCCGTCGCATGCCTCAACGGCGAGCCTCTGGCCCGCGACGCGCGCAGCTTCCTCGAGGAGGAGCGTCTCACGGCCGTCGAGCAGGACCTCGACGTCCGACTCGCACTCGGCCGGCACGAGGAGCTCGTGCCGGAGCTGCGCAGGATCGCGGGCGCCCATCCGACACGCGAGCGGCTTTGGGCGCGGTTGATGCTGGCCCTCTACCGTTGCGACCGGCAGATCGATGCGCTCGACGTCTTCGCCGGCGTCCGCGCCCGGCTGCGGGACGAGCTGGGGATCGAGCCGGGCCTCGAGCTCCGTGCCATGCAGCGCCAGATTCTCGTCCACGATCCGTCGCTCGAGGTCTTCCGTCCCGCCGTCGTCGTCCGGTGAGCACGGCGTGAGTGGTTCGTGAGCCTGCGCTGCCACTGTCGCGCGTGATCAGGGGCGGGCAGGGCATTGGGGCGCTGCGGACAGGAGACGCGGATGAGGTCATCATCGAGATCTGGGCGCTTCGGGCGAGCGTCGACACGGACAGCCCGATCGACAAGGCGTCCGGCGACGTCGAGGGCGGCCCGGTCAAGATCCACCGCAGCTGACCGGCCGCACCCGACAAGGGGCGCGTCCGCGCGGGCGCGCCCCGGCATCCGATCCGACAGGAGAACGTCATGACAGGCATCGAAGGGACTCTCGTACGGACAGTGCGCGTCGGCGCCTTCGCCGCCGCGGTCGTCGCGCTCACCGCGTCGTCGGCGCCGGCCGCTCCGGAGCCCGACTGCCAGAACGACTCCAAGTCGCTCGGACGGATCGAGCTCTCGACGGCGGACACACCCGGAACGTGGTGGTACCTGACCCGCACCGGGCTCGACGCGGCGGGCGTCACCGACTACCTCGCCGCGGCAGAGGCCGCCTTCGGAGCCGACTTCGCCGATCTCGACGACGCGGTGGCGGCGATGATCGCGGCGGTCGAGCCCGTGGACAAGAACGGCAACGGCTTCGTCTGCGCGTCCGCCCTGCGCGGCACGAGAGCTGTCCTCGGCGATCCGCACTACGCCTACTACTACTTCGCGGCCACGGACGACAAGCACGACGCCGGGTAGCGGGGGGTGCGGCGCCGGGTGAACGCCCGGCCCCGGGCGGCTTGTTCGTCGCCGGGCGAGGATCTAGGCTCGCCGCCCATGGAGTGGCGTCTGCTCGAGGGCGTGCCGGGCGAGGACGTCCGGCGCCTCTTGTCGGTCGCCCGGCGGCGCGCGTTCCGCAAGGGCGAGGTCGTCTTCCACCAGGGCGACGCCGCCGACTCCCTCCACCTCGTCTCCAAGGGGCGGTTTGCCGTCCGTGTGCGGACTCCGCTCGGCGAGCACGCGACGATCGCGATTCGCGCACAGGGTGACAGCTTCGGCGAGATGGCCATCGTCGGCCGCGGCGCGAAGCGCTCCGCGACCGTCGAGGCGCTCGAGGAGAGCGAGACCTTCTGCGTGGGAGACACCGACTTCCACCGGCTACGGCGTGAGCATCCCGCGGTCGACGAGTTGCTGATCGACTTCCTCGCCGACGAGGTGCGGATGCTGAACGCGCGCCTGCTCGAAGCGCTCTACGTCCCGGTCGAACGTCGAGTGGTGCGCCGTCTCGCGGAGCTTGCACGGCTCTACGCCGAGGGCGAGGGCGAGGTGGTGATCCCGCTGACGCAGGAGGAGCTCGCGGGGCTCGCCGGAGCGACACGGGCGACGGTCAACCAGGTGCTGCGGGCGCAGCAGGAGCAGGGCCTCGTCGAGCTCCGGCGCGGGAAGACGATCGTGCTCGACCGGGCGGCGCTCGACGCGCGCGCCCGCTGAGCGCCCCATTGCGCCCGCGCCCGGCGGGCACGACAATCGGCGCGTGGCTGCGGCGCAACCGTCCGGGACGGTGACGTTGGTGTTCACCGACGTCGAGGGCTCGACGCGGCTGCTCGAGGAGCTCGGCGTGGTGGGGTATCGGGCGGCGTTGCATGAGCACCGGCGGGTGATGCGGGAGGCGTGTGCACGCGGCGACGGCTATGAGGTGGATTACGAGGGCGACGCCTTCTGCTACGCCTTCGCCTCCGCACAGGCAGCCGTCACCGCCGTGAGCGAGGCGGTGGCAGGCCTCGACGGAGGTCCGATCAGGATCCGGGTGGGGATACACACCGGCCGGCCGGAGCTCGACCCACCGAGGTACGTCGGCATCGACGTCCACCGCGGCGCCCGCATCATGGGCGCCGCGCATGGCGGCCAGGTCGTTCTCTCGCGCGAGACGGCGAGACTGCTCGACGACGGCCATCGGCTGAAGGACCTCGGCGACCACCACTTCGAGGGCCTCGCGGCACCCGAACGCGTCTTCCAGCTGGGTCTCGACGATCACCCGCGACTCCGGTCGCTGTACCGCGTCACCTTGCCCGTCCCCGGCACGCCGTTCCTCGGCCGCAAGGACGAGCTCACGGAGGTCGTCGAGCGCCTCAGGCACCCCGACACCCGCCTGCTCACGCTCACCGGGCCCGGCGGCTCGGGTAAGACGCGCCTTGCGCTCCAGGCCGCCTCGACGGCGGCCGACCACTACCCCGACGGGGTCGTCTGGATCGCCCTCGCACCACTCCGGGACCCCGCCCTTTTCGTGCCCGCGATCGCCCGCGCGCTCGAGATCCGGGACGTGCCCGGGCGGCCGCTGACCGAGACGGTGGCCGAAGGCATGCTCGGCAAGCGGGCCCTCGTGCTACTCGACAACGCCGAGCACCTCCTACCCGAGGCGGCGTACGCCCTCGCGGGACTCACCAGTGCGTGTCCGACCCTGCGGCTGCTCGCCACCAGCCGTGAGCGTCTGCGGATCCCCGCCGAGTCCACCTGGCCGGTGCCGCCACTCGTCGAGCGCGACGGAGAGGACCTCTTCGTCGCTCGCGCACGCGCGCAGGGCGCGAGAACCGACGCGGACGACACCGTCCGAGCGTTGTGCCGACGGCTCGACGGGCTCCCGCTCGCAATCGAGCTCGCGGCGGCCCGCGCACCCGAACTCTCTCCGGCCGCGATACTCGAGCGCCTCGACGAGCGGCTCGAAGTCCTCTCGACGCGGGCGCGCGACGTCGACGAGCGCCAGCGCACGCTGGACGCCACGATCTCGTGGTCGTACGAGCTTCTCGACGTCGAGGAGCAGCGCACGCTCCGCGCGCTCAGCGTCTTCGCGGGCGGCTGCACCCTGGAGGCGGCCGCACAGGTTGCCGCAACGGACCGGCAGGGGCTCGAGTCCCTGCGCGACAAGAGCCTCGTCCGTCATCGCGTGGACGGCGCCGGGAACGACCGCTATCGGATGCTCGAGACCATCCGCGAGTACACGGCGCGGCGCCTCGAAGAGCGCGGCGAGGAAGCCGCGATCCGTCGCGATCACGCACGGTTCTTCGGCGACCACCTGGCGGAGCTGTGGCGCGGCGCGCGCGCCTACGACGAGCCAGCGTCCAGTCTGCTGGAGGCGGACGTCGCGAACGGGCGACTGGCATTGGAGAACGCGCTCGACGACGGCGACGGCTGCACCAGCGCACGTCTGTTGTGGGGCCTGAGCACGTTCTGGTCACGGTACGGCCTGCTCCGCGAGGCGCTCGCGGCCGTCGAGCGCTACCTGCTGCTGGATCGAGCGGCGCTCGCGCCGACCGAGCGCCTGATCGGCGAGATGGTCGCCGCCGAAATGCTGCGCATCGGCGGTGAAACTGCTCGCGCTCGGGACATGTTCCTCTCGGCCGTCGACCTCACGCGGCGCTTCCCGGATGCCGAGGTTCCGAGCTCCGACGCGGCCGCGCGGCACTGGATCCTGCCTTTGCTCGCGGAGCTTTCCCGCGCGGAGCTCCGGCTCGGGCATCTGGAGGACGCACGGCGACACGCCGAGGAGTCGCTCGAGCTGTATCGCACATGGGACGAGCCGCTCGGCATCGCAAACGCGCTTGCCGCAGTCGCCAACGTCGCGCGCCGCGCCGGCGACCTCGACCGCTCGGCCGCGTGCTGGGCCGAGGCGGCCGACGTCGCGGACACCGCCCACCCGCCGACCGCGGCCGCGCTGAGGGTGCGTCGAGCGGAGATCGAGATCATGCGGAATCGGCTACCCGATGCCCTGGATCTCCTGGCGGGGAACCTTGCGGGCGTGTCGGTCGACCAGGACACCGACGATCTCGTCCGGTCCCTGCTCGTCGCAGCGAGTGCGCTCGACGCGTGCGGCAAGGGTGCGGAAGCGACCGCCGTCGCCCGGGCGGCGAGCGCACAGGCCACGAAGTCCGGAATCGGGCTCGACCCGTGGGAGCACGATGCGCTGGCGAGGCTCGCGGCTCGAGGGCCGACAAACGGGAACGGCGCCGCCGATGCCTCCCTCGTGCTCGAGCCCGGCGAGGCGCTCGGGCTGGCGGTGGACGCGATCGAGGCGCTTCTTCGACGACCATGACCACGTCGCAACCGTCGGGGACGGTGACGTTGGTGTTCACCGACATCGAGGGCTCGACACGGCTGCTCGACGAGCTCGGTGTCGACGGCTACCGGGCCGCGCTCGCAGAGCACCGCCGCATCGTGCGCGACGCCTGCGCGCGCCACGACGGGTACGAGGTCGACTACGAGGGCGACGCGTTCTTCTACGCCTTCGCCACCGCCCAGGCAGCCGTCGGCGCGGTGAGCGAAGCCATGATCGGACTCGACGGCGGCCCGATCCGGATCCGGGTCGGAATCCACACCGGCGCGCCAACCCCCGACCCACCGAAGTACGTTGGCATCGACGTCCATCGCGCGGCCCGCATCATGAGCGCCGCCCACGGCGGCCAGGTGGTGCTCTCTCCCTCCACCGTGGCGCTGCTCGACGGCGGCATCGAGCTGCACGACCTCGGCGAGCACCGCCTGAAGGACCTCAGCGCCTCCGTCCGCCTGCACCAACTGGCGATCGACGGGCTCCCCGATGAGTTTCCTCCGCTCAAGACGCTCTACCGCTCCAATCTCCCGGTCCCCGCCACTCCCTTCCTCGGCCGCGAGGAGGAGCTGGGCGCGGTCATCGAGCGCCTCCTCGACCCGGATACCCGGCTGCTCACCCTCACCGGCCCCGGAGGGACCGGCAAGACCCGCCTCGCCCTCCAGGCAGCCGCCCAGGCAGCCGACCACTACCCCGACGGCATCACCTGGGTCGCGCTCGCACCGCTCCGCCTCGCCGAGCTCGTGATCCCGACGATCGCGCAGGCATTCGACATCCGAGAGCAACCCGGACAACCACTCGCAGACACACTCGCCCAGACCCTCCTCCGCAAGCAGGCCCTGCTGCTTCTCGACAACCTCGAGCACCTCCTTCCTCGTGCCGCGAACGACCTCGCAGCCCTCACCCGCGCCTGCCCCACACTGCAGTTGCTCGTGACAAGCAGGGAGCGCTTGCGGGTCAGCGCCGAGACGGTGTACCCCGTGCCCACTCTCGCCGGCGACGAGGGTGCGCGGCTGTTCGTCGAGCGCGCACGAGCGCTCGGCGTCGACATCGCTGCCGACGACACCGTTCGCGCCGTGTGCGGCCGTCTCGACGAGCTGCCCTTGGCGATCGAGCTCGCCGCTGCTCGCACGCGCCTTCTCTCTCCCGCGACGATCTTGGAGCGACTCGACAAGCAGCTCGACCTTCTCACGACGCGCGACCACGACATCGAGGAACGACAGCGCACACTCGAGGCAGCGATCGCATGGTCGTACGACCTACTCGACCCCGAAGAACAGCGCGTGCTACGTGCGCTCAGCATCTTCGCGGGCGGCTCGACGATCGGGGCCGCAGAGCGCGTCGCCGATGCCGACGTCGAACAGGTCGAATCTCTGCTCGACAAGAGCCTCGTCCGCCACCGCGTCGACGAGACCGGCGACGACCGCTACTGGATGCTGGAGACGATTCGCGAGTACGCGCAACAGCGCCTTTCGGCGGACGCGCGAGAAGCGGACTCCATCCTGGAGGCGTTCCTCGACTGGCTGGACGACTTGGTGGGAGAGGTCGATCAGGACTGGGTCGACCGCGACCAACTCGACTGGTTTCTCGCGCTCGAGCGTGAGCGCGCAAATCTCATGCAGGCAATCGCGGCGTGTCAGACGAGCGGGAGGCACGACCGTGCACTTCGACTGGTGGTCGCCGCCGACCAGTTCCTCGACGCGCGTGGACCCTACGCCCCCTTTGCGGATCTCCTCGAGGGACTGCGCTCGAGCGACGCGCAGTTGAATCACAGAGCGCTCCTGCTGCGACTCCGGCTCCTGCTGAGGATGGGATGCCACGACGAGGTGGATGCCGTCGCGGAGGCGGCTGCAGCTTCGATGGACGCAGACCCGATCGCCGAAGGACGGCTCCTCTCGCTGCGGTCGTTCAACACCCTCTACAAGGGCGATGCGGAGGCCGCCGTCTCCCTGGCGGATCGGGCCGTCGGCCTGACTCGCCTCGCCGGCGATCGCAGGGGGCTCGCGGACGCACTCATCTCCCAAGCGATCGCGCACTCCCATCTCGTGACCCGCTCTCCGCCCGCCGATGGGATGGACACGTGCCTCGTCCAGCTCGACGAATCGCAGCGGCTGTCGGAGAGTCTGGGCGACCGACGCAACATCGAGACGGCTCGGTTGAACACAGCGATCGTCTTGCTGTCGGACCGGAAGCCCGCAGATGCGTGCGCCGTCCTCCAGGAATCGCTCGTGAACGTGCGTCAGCTCGCCGACCCGTACCTTCTCTCGGTGACACTGGGGAACCTCGCTATCGCCCTCGCAGCGGTCGAGAACTCCGGTGGTGCGCGAACGGCCCTCCGCGAGGCCTTTGCGCTCGAGCTTCCGCAGTTCGACGACGCGCTGCCGATCGAAGGACTCCTCACTCTCGCAATCGCGGCCAGGCACGCTCAGATGAGCGAGCGAGCCATTGCGTTGTGGGCCGCAGGGGAACGGCTGCGCGAGGCCGCGGGCTACCTGCTCGGCCCCGAGCTGCAGGTCTACGTCTCAGACCAGCTGGATCCGCTTCGTGGGAGGTCGGACTTCCAGCGGCATTGGGTGCAGGGCCTCACTCTCTCCCCCCACGAGGCGATCGCCCTCGGGGTCTGCGAGGACGTGAACTGACGGCGGTGCGTCCCGTCGGGGCTCCATGACCCGCTCCGACGACTTGTTGGCGCTCTGGGAGGTGCGGGACCGTTTCGTCGAGGGCGATCGTTGGTTCGAGCGAGCACTCGAGCTGCCGGGAGACTTCTGTCGGCCGAGAGCGGCGTCGCTCTCGATGCTCGGGCGTCACCGCCGAGGCTGTCACCCTCCTGACCAACTTCGCGGCCCGTTGCATTCTCGTGCGTGATGTTGCATAGTCCGCGACCACCGCCAGGGGATGAGGAGGGTGTGAGCGTCCGGTGAGGGGCACGCAGCATCCTCCTCCAGGCGGCGACAACCGAGACAGGAGGGGCTCCATGCGGCGGATCGTCTCTGCACTCTTCTTCCTCGTCGGAGCGGCGTTGCTCGCGTCCGCGTTCGTCGCGGCACCCGAGGGACGGTCGGCGACCGAGGAGCGCGTGCTTCGGCTCAACGTCAACTCGACCGACATCACGTACCTCGACCCTGCGCTCAACTACGACGCCTACGGGTGGCGGCTCGAGGCGGCGACGTGCGCGATGCTGCTCGGCTACAAGGACATACCGGGGCGTGCAAGCGCGAGGCTTTACCCCGAGGTCGCGACGGGGTTCCCGAAGGTTTCGGGGGGTGGCAAGACCTACACCTACACGCTCCGTAGCGGCTTCCGTTTCTCGGACGGCACGCCCGTGACTCCCGCGAGCTATGCGCGTGCGATCGACCGAGCGCTCGCGCCGAAGATGCAGTCCCCCGCGGCGACGTTCTTCAGCGACATCGTCGGCGCAGACAAGGTGCTGGCGGGAAAGGCGACTCGCCCCGCCGGTGTCACCGTGACCGGGAACAGGCTCACGATCCGTCTGACGAAGGTGGCACCCGACTTCGTCTCGCGGATGGCGATGAACTTCATGTGCGCCATCCCGCCGAACCTGCCGATCGATCCACACGGCGTCAACACGCCGCCCGGGGCTGGGCCCTACTACGTGTCGAGCAAGAACAAGGGCTCGCAGATCGTGCTGAGGAAGAACCCGTATTACGGGGGCAAGCGCCAGCAGAACTGGGATGTGATCCGCGTGCTCGTCGAGGTCGGCGAGCAGGCGAGCTACCTCCAGGTGCGGAAGGGCGAGGCCGACCTCGACCTCTACACGCTCCCGACCGCGGCGCACACGCAGCTGACCAACGAGTTCGGCATCAACAAGGGTCGCTATTTCGTGCATCCGTCGAACTCGATCAGCTACTTCGCGCTCAACACGTCGCGCGGGATCTTCAAGGATCCGAAGATCCGGAGAGCCGTTGCGTATGCAGTCGACCGACCCGGGCTCACGCGCCTCGGGGGGCTCAACGCCGGAACGCCGAACGAGCAGATCCTGCCGGCCGGGATCCCCGGCTACCGCGACGCGAACATCTATCCCGTCGGCAAGCCGGCGATCGGAAAGGCGAGGGCGCTACTCGGAGGCACGACCGGCAAGGTCGTGATGTACACGACCAACGACCAGCTCGGCGTCAACACCGGGCAGATGGTTCAGGCGAACCTCAAGGCGATCGGCCTCGACGTGGAGGTCAAGCCATACACGTTCGCCGTACTGATCGACAAGACGGGGACGCGGGGTGAGCCGTTCGACATGTATTCGATCGGCTGGTTCGCGGATTATCCGGACCCGTACGACTTCATCAACATCCTGCTCGACGGCCGGACGATCGTCGCCAAGAACAACATCAACACGTCGTACTTCAACGTGCCGGCCTACCAGAAGAAGATGGACGCGGCGGCACGGCTCACGGGCGACGCGCGGTACCGGGCCTACGGCAATCTCGACATCGACATCACGCGGAACCAGTCACCCCTCGTGATCACGGGCAACTCGAACATCCGCGAGTTCATCTCTTCCAAGGTCGGCTGCGCCAACTACTCGTACGCCTGGGGCGGCCTCAACCTCGTGATGCTCTGCCCGAAGCGGTAGACGCATCGCGCGACCCGGCGGCGCCGTCTCGGGGGAACGGCGCCGCCCGGCCGTCTCGTTACCCTCGAACGACATGAGGCGCGGTGGCGGCGCACCGCAGGGCGAGTCGCTCGCCACCTGGGCGATGTGGGCGGTCGTGCTCGCGATGATCCTCGTGACGTACCGGCGCCTCGATCCCGACACCCGCGCCGCGACCGACGACCTGTACCACGTCTCGGGGAACGGCCTCGCGGGTGGCCTCTCACGGGTGCTCGTGGAGCTGGACTTCCCCATCGCGATCGTGGCCGTGCTGCTGGCGCTCATCGCGATCGACGCGGTCCCGCGGCGGGCGTGGCTGGTCGCCGGGCCCGCGATCGCGCTCTGCGCGGTGGTCGCGTGGCCCGGGGTCGTCGACCAGGACGACCTCGACGCTCGCTGGGTCAACGTCGTTCCTGCGCTGGGCGTCGGGCTCGCGTTGGCGCTGACGATCGCCGCAGCGCAGCGCGCCGGAGGCGATGTCGCGGGCCGGCTTCCGCTCGACGCCGCACGGATCGTCGTCGCCGTGGCCGTGCTCCTCGTCTCGATCCCCTGGATCGCGGCCGAGCTCGGTTTCTTCCTGCCGGACGGCATCTTCATCATGCGCCGTGTCGCGCCCGACACCGACGGGTCGCCGATCGCTGCCGTGCACCTCGGGCACCATCACGGCTTCGACGGTTCGCTCGTCGCCTTGAGCGCCCTGTTGCTCTCGCGGCCGCGGCTGCGCGCCGGCCGGGCGGCGACGGTGACTCTCGTGTGCGTGGGAGTTGCCTTCGCGTACGGGATCGCCAACTGCGTCCAGGACACCTGGAACGAGCAGCTCGTGAAGCGCGGCACGCTCGACTGGAAGATCCCGTCGGCGATCTACCCGAAGCTCGCGTGGATCTGGCTCGTGATCATCCTGCTCGGAGCGGCGACGGCCCTGGTGCTGCGCCGCGAGGCACGCCGCGTAGACTCGCCCGCTTGACAGAGCCAGACGCTCTCGCAGGGCAGCCGAGCTCGCCGCCGACCATGTCGAGAGCCTCGACACCAGGGCCGTCGGCGCGAAGCGCGACTACCGCGCGATGCACGAGCTGCTCGACCGGCCGGCCCCGAAGCCAGGCTACGCGTCGTCCGCCGGCGAGCCGGCGGCGCGGTCGGCGATCTCGTTGACGACCGCCGGGTCGGCGAGCGTCGTGGTGTCACCGAGGGCACGGTGCTCGGCGACGTCGCGGAGCAGCCGGCGCATGATCTTCCCCGAGCGCGTCTTCGGGAGCTCGGGAGTGAAGACGATGTTGGCCGGCTTCGCGATTGCGCCGATCTTGTGGGCGACGTGGTTGCGGAGCACGTCGAGCATCTCGACGGAGCCCTCCTCGCTGCCCTTGAGGGTCACGTAGGCGACGATCGCCTGCCCGGTCGTCGCGTCCGAGCGCCCGCAGACCGCGGCCTCGGCGACCTTCGGGTGGTCGACGAGCGCCGACTCGACCTCGATCGTCGAGATCCTGTGGCCCGAGACATTCATCACGTCGTCGACGCGACCGAGCAGCCAGAAGTCGCCGTCGGCGTCGATCCGGGCTCCGTCGCCCGCGAAGTAGAAGCCGGGGAAGCGCTCCCAGTACGTGGCGCGGAAGCGTCCGTCGTCGCCGAAGATCCCCCGGGTGATCGCGGGCCAGGGCCGCTCGAGGACGAGGTAGCCGCCCCCCTGCTCGACACGCTCGCCCTGCTCGTTCAAGACGCCTGCCACGACGCCGGGGAACGGCTTCGTCGCGGAGCCCGGCTTCGTCGTCGTGACGCCGGGGAGCGGCGTGATGAGGATCATCCCGGTCTCGGTCTGCCACCAGGTGTCCACGACCGGGCAGCGGCCGCCGCCGATGTGCTGTTGGTACCAGATCCAGGCCTCGGGGTTGATCGGCTCGCCGACCGACCCGAGCAGCCGCAGCGACGAGAGGTCGTGCTTCGCCGCGTACTCGGGGCCCCACTTCATGTGGGCGCGGATGGCGGTCGGCGCCGTGTAGAGGATCGTCACGCCGTAGCGCTCGACGATCGACCACCAGCGAGCGTGGTCGGGGAAGTCGGGCGTCCCCTCGTAGAGCACCGACGTCGTGGCATTGCAGAGCGGGCCGTAGACGATGTAGCTGTGGCCGGTGATCCAGCCGATGTCGGCGGCGCACCAGTAGACGTCCGTCTCCGGCTTCAGGTCGAAGATGTAGTGGTGCGTCGCGGCGACGCCGACGAGGTAGCCGGCGGTGGTGTGGACGATCCCCTTCGGCTTCGCCGTGGTGCCGGATGTGTACATGAGGAACAGCAGGTCCTCTGAATCCATCGGCTCGCACGGGCACGACGTGGGGTCGTCCGACACCTCGAGCTCGTGGTACCAGCGGTCGCGACCCGCGGTCATCGGCACCTCGGCGCCGGTGCGCCGCACGACGAGGCAGGAGTGCACCCCCGGCGCGTCCGCCATCGCTTCGTCGGCGGTCTCCTTGAGCGGGACGGGCTTGCCGCGGCGCCAGGCCTCGTCCTGGGTGACGAGCACCTCGCACCCCATGTCGACCATGCGGCCCGAGAGCGAGTCGGCCGAGAAGCCGCCGAAGACGACGGTGTGCGGCGCCCCGAGGCGCGTGCACGCGAGCATCGCGACGGCGAGCTCGGGGATCATGCCCATGTAGATCGCGACGGGCGTCCCCTTGCGGACGCCGAGCTCCTTCAGCGCGTTCGCCATGCGAACGACGTCGCGCTGGAGGGCGGCGTAGGTGACCGTTCGCGTGTCGCCGGGCTCTCCCTCCCAGTGGTAGGCGACGCGGTCGCCGAGCCCTGCCTCGACGTGGCGGTCGACGCAGTTGTAGGCGACGTTGAGCGTGCCGCCGACGTACCACTTCGCGTACGGGAGCTCCCACTCGGAGAGTGTCGTGAAGGGCTCGAACCACGACACGCGCTCGCGACCCTCCGCCTCCCAGAACTCGTCGGGGTCGCGGTCGTAGATCTCGGGCTTCGCATTCGCCTGGGCGGCGAAGGCGGGGTCGGGCGGAAAGCGGCGGTCCTCGTCGAGCAGCGTCGAAATCGCGTGGTCGCTCATCGCGCCGTCTCCACTACGGCCGCGGCGGGGTCGAGCCCGTAGGGGAACTCGGTGATCGTCTCGCAGCCGTCGTCCGTTACGACGAGCGTGTCCTCGAGGCGGACGCCGCCGAAGCCGTGGCGGTAGAGCCCCGGCTCGAGCGTGATCACGTCGCCCGCGACGAGCTCGTGACCGACCTTGGAGAGCACAGGGGCCTCGTGCACCTCGAGGCCGACGCCGTGGCCGAGCCCGTGGTTGAACCCTTCACGCAGGACGGTTCCCTCCGGCTTCGACTGCCCTGTCGGATGGCCGAGCTCCTCGTAGAAGCTGCAGACCGCACGCCACAGCGCCGAGCCGTCCGCGCCGGGACGCACCAGGCCGCGGCAGAGCTCGAGCGCGTCCGCGGTCTGCGCGTGCCACGTCGCGATCTCCGGGTCCGGCGTCCCGACCGTGAAGGTTCGCGTCATGTCGGCGAAGCAGCCGCTCTCGACGTCCTGGGGAAACAGGTCGCAGACGATCACGTCGTCGTTCGCGACCCGGCCCGATCCGGCGGCATGGCCGTCGGCGGACTGCGGCCCCGCGGCCGCGATCAGGTCGTCGCCGCGGCATCCGGCGGCTGCGAACACGGCGATCGCCGCCTCGCGCAGCGCCTCGCAGGTCAGCGGCTCGCCGTCGACGACCCGTCCGCCGTCGCCCGGCTCAGAGCGGGCGAGCAGCGCCGCGATCGCGGCCGTCCCCGCCTCGGCGGCGCGGGACGCGCGGTGGATGCCCTCGAGCTCGAACGGCGTCTTCCGGCGGCGGCGGTCGTCGAACAGGCGCTGGTCGACGACGAGCTCGACGCCGGCCGCGCGCAGCGCATCGGCGAACCGGAGCGGGAACTCCCCCGGCACGCGGGCGCTCTGCAGACCGAGCGACTCGACCTGGCGAACGATGTTCGTCGCGCCGATCGCGTAGAAGTCGACGCCCTGGCGGAGGAGGTCGTCGACGGGGAACGTCTCCGAGTGGACGACCTCGATCGACGGGTCGACGGCCGCGATCCGATCGCCCTCGATGCTCCAGACGATCGTGATCCGCCGGCCCCCCACCTCCGCGTAGAGGAACGAGTCGACGATGTCGACCGGGATCTCGTGGCGGAGCTCGGCGCTCCGCTGCGTGTCGCCGATGATCAGGATGTCCGTCATCCGAACGAGCCTAGACGAACGTTCGTGCGGCGCGGCGCGACTGGGTTGCATGGGTAGGCTGGGACGAATGGCGGCGGCGCTCGACGAGCTCAGGACCCGGCTCGCCGAGGTCTCGGACCTGAGTCGCGCGGCGGGCGTGCTCGGTTGGGACCAGCGCGTGACGATGCCTCCGCGCGGCACCGAGTCGCGCGCCGAGCAGCTCTCGACGATCGGCCGCATCGCGCACGAGCGCTTCACCGACGACGAGATCGGCCGGCTGCTCGACGCGGCCGAGCCGGAGGTCGAGTCGCTGCCCTACGACTCGGACGGCCGGAGCCTCGTCCGCGTCACGCGCCGCGACTGGGAGAAGGCCCGGCGTGTCCCCTCCGAGCTCCGCGCCGAGATGACGCTGCAGGCCGCACGCGGCCACCACGCGTGGGTCGAGGCGCGACGGACGAGCGACTTCGCCTCGTTCCTTCCCTACCTGCGCACGAACGTCGAGCTGAAGCGCCGCTACGTCGAGTGCTTCGAGTGGTCGGACAGCCCGTACACGCCGCTGCTCGACGACTACGAGCCGGGGATGGTGACGAGCGAGGTGCAGGAGGTCTTCGCGACGCTCCGGCCGGCGCTGACGGAGCTCGTCGCCGCCGCACCCGAGGTCGACGCGTCGTTCCTCTCGGGCGACTTCGCGCCCGAGGCGCAACGCGCGTTCGCAGAGCGGATTCTCGCCACGATGGGCTTCGAGGAGGGCTCGTGGCGCCTCGATCCCACGGCGCATCCCTTCTGCACGTCGTTCTCGAACCGCGACGTCCGCCTCACGACCCGCTACCAACCGGACGACCTGGAGTCGATCTGGTCGACGCTGCACGAGGCGGGCCACGGCCTCTACGCCCACGGCATCGCCGACTCGTTGCTCCGCTCGCCGCTCGGCGCCGCGCCGTCGCTCGGGGTCAACGAGTCGCAGAGCCGGACGTGGGAGAACCTCGTCGGCCGCAGCCGCAGCTTCTGGGAGCACTGGTACGAGCCGCTCCAGGAGACGTTCCCCCGCCTGCGCGATGTCGACCTCGACCGGTTCGTCCGCGCGATCAACCGCGCCGAGCCGGGGCTCATCCGGGTCGACGCCGACGAGACGACCTACAGCCTCCACATCATCCTGCGCTTCGAGCTCGAGCAGGAGATCGTCGAGGGCACGGTGGCGCTCGAGGACCTGCCCGAGATCTGGAGCGCGCGGATGAGGGAGTTCCTCGGGATCGACGTGCCCGACGACGCGCGTGGCGTCCTCCAGGACGTCCACTGGTCGGGCGGAGGCATCGGGTACTTCCCGACGTACGCGCTCGGGAACGTGATCTCGCTGCAGATCTGGGACGTCGTGCGGCAGGCGCTGCCGGATCTCGACGCCCAACTCGAGGCGGGCGACCTCGAGCCGCTCTCGGGCTGGCTTCGCGACAACCTCTACTCGCTCGGGCGCAAGCTGACGCCGAAGGAGACGATCGAGCGGCTCACCGGCTCCCCGACGATCGATCCGGCGCCTTACCTCGCGTACCTCGGCGACAAGGTCGCCTCGCTGGAAAGTCGCTCGCCAAGTGGCATCCGGCAGGAGCCGAGTGCCACGGCTTGATCCCCGCCTTCGGCGGGTCAGATCCCTGAAGGCCGCCGCTTCGGGTCCGGCTGTCGCGGTCGTACCCGCATGAATACGAGGCCAGCACTCGGGGAGCGCGAGCAGGAGGCCGTGCGCTCGGTGCTCGAGGGGCTCGAGCGGGACGTCGAGGTCAAGCTCGAGCTCGGCCCCACTGCGACGCCGGTGACGCTGCTCGCGGCCGGCGGTCGCGAGATCGACTCGATCGGCCTGACGCGGGATCTCGTCGAGGCGGTCTGCGCTCTGTCGCAGCGTGTGTCGCTCACGGTCGTCGAGCACGACGACCCCGGCCCGTGGCCGCGGACGACGATCGGCGGCGGCCTCGAGTACCTGGGCATGCCGGCCGGCTACGAGCTGACGACGCTCGTCCACGGCATCGTCGAGGCTGGGCGAACAGAGCCGTCGGTCACCGAAGCGACGCTGGCGCGGCTCGAGGCGCTCGAGAACGACGTCACGATCGACGTCTACGTCACGCCGACCTGACCGCACTGCCCGCCGGCCGTGCTGCTGGCGTACCGACTCGCGCTCGCGTCGCCCCGCGTCACTGCCCGCGGGATCGAGGCGTCGGAGTTCGCGGTCGACGCCGACCGGCACGGGGTCCAGGCCGTCCCGGCGATCGTGGTGGACGACCGATACGCCTGGGCGGGCGCGGTCCCGGAGGCCGCGTTCGTCGACCGCGTGCTCGCCGCCGCGGCCTCCTGACCGTCCTTACACTCAACAGAGTGGACGCAATCGACCGCGCGAACGGGCTACTCGAGCACTACGCCGCTCTCGCGCGAGCCGAGCTGCCGCGCGACGCCCGCGTCTTCGACGCCCACACGCATCTCGGCGAGGACATCGACGGGATGACCGGCGACCGGGACGAGCTGCTCGCGATCCAGCGCGCGTACGGCATCGACCGCTCGTTCGTCTTCTGTCTCGACGAGCCCGACCGCCGGCCGGCGTTCACGGCGGCAAACGACCGGACACTCGCGCACGCCGCCGCGACGACGACCGAGCTCCTGCCGTTCGTGCGGCTCGATCTCGACGAAAGCCCCGTCGAGGAGGCGACACGCTGCATCGACCTCGGCGCCCGCGGCATCAAGCTCCACCCGCGCGCACAGCGGTTCCTCCCCGACGACCCACGCCTCGAGCCCGTGTTCGCGCTCGCAGCGGAGCGCCGGATCCCGATCCTGATCCACGGCGGCCGGGGGCTCCCCCCGATCGCCGACTCGCTCGCCCGACTGCTCGACCGGCACTGCCCGCCAGCGCTGATCGTCGCCCATGCGGGGATCGTCGACCTCGCGGCGATGGCCGAGAACTTCGCCGGCCGGCCGGGCGTCTTCTTCGACACCTCGGTGTGGAGCCCGCTCGACCTGCTCGACCTCTACCGGCTCGTGCCGCCCGAGCAGGTGGTCTACGCCTCGGACTACCCGTACGGTCGCCAGCCGAACTCGTTGCTGATGGCCGTCCGCACGGCTCGTGCCAGCGGGCTCGACGACGCGCAGTTGCGGGCCCTCCTCCACGACACGTCGGCGCGCATCGCCGACGGCCTCGACCCCGTCACGCCGGGCGCGCCGCAGGGAGCTACCGAGCTCTCGCACCCGGTCACCTTCCTGCGGATCCACCAGTACCTGACCATGGCCTCCGCGATGCTGTGGCTCCGGCACACGTCGGACACGTACGGCGTCGTCGGCCTCGCGATCAACGCCTGCGACGCGCGCTCCAACGGGTACCACGCCGAGACCGAGCAGATCCGCGAGCTGCTCGTCGCGACGCGCGACCTCTGGGACCTCGCGTCGCAGACGGAGGACGAGCGCGACCGCCGCCGCGCTCAGCGCGGCGCGTTCCGCCTCGTGCACCTCGCGAGCGTGCTCGCGGTCACGACCCCGGGCTGACGTCGGCGAGCGCTCGCTCGACCAGGGTCGCGAGGGCGCGGCGCTTCCAGGCCGACTGCGGGTTGCCGGGCAGCTCTGCGAGCGGGTCCGACGGGTCGAGCCTTCGCGGGACGTTCGCGACGCCCGCCGCGACGAGGGTCGTCTCTTCTCCGCGCCGCGCGGCCGCGACCGAGACGAGCGGGAACGAGAACGCGGCCCGCTCGCCGAGGCGCCGGTACGCCGAGGCGTCGGGCGGCGCCGGCAGCCGGACGGCGGCGGCGAGCTCGCCGGGCTCGAGCGTGAGGAGCGAGCGGTTCTCCGCGGTGGGTCGGCGGTAGAGGTCGAGCAGCTCGAGCTCGCGCGACCCGCCCGCCGAGCGGACGTCGACGAGCGCCCCGCAGGCCGCCAGCGCGGGCGCGAGGTCGGACGGGTGAGCCGAGATGCAGTCGCCGGGCTCGAGCCCGTGCTTGCGATGGTCGCCGATCTGCGCGTAGCACGTGTCGCCGCCGCCGAGCCAGCAGTGCCACTCCTCCCCGCGGTAGTACCAGCAGCGCGTGTGCTGGCAGAGGTTGCCGCCGACGGTGCCGACGTTCCGCAGGAGCGGAGAGGCCGCGAGCGACGCCGCTGCGGGCACCGCGGCGTACGGCTCGAGCAGCGGCGACGCGGCGAGCTCGGCGAGCGTCACGGCGGCCCCGATCCGGAGGCCGTCGCCGTCGAGCTCGACCGTCGCGAGGCCCACGTCGCGGAGGTCGACGAGCGTCAGCGGCTCGCGGATCCCGCGGTCGACCTGCCCGGCCAGGTCGGTGCCGCCGCCGAACGGC
The DNA here is from genome assembly GCF_035558935.1 of Gaiella sp. Classification (GTDB taxonomy): domain Bacteria; phylum Actinomycetota; class Thermoleophilia; order Gaiellales; family Gaiellaceae; genus Gaiella. The sequence goes on from NZ_DATMBZ010000052.1 coordinate 50,824, forward strand.
ACGGCCCCGTCCGCGGCCAGCAGCTCGAGCGCCTCGTCGAGCGAAGCGGGGCGCGCGTAGGCGCTCATGCGAGGGTCTCCAGCACACGGGCCGGGGTCAGCGGCAGGGCGGCGGCACGGCGTCCCGTCGCGTGCGCGAACGCGTTCGCGATCGCCGCGGCCGTGGGCACGATCGGCGGCTCGCCGAGGCCTTTCGCCCCGAGGTTCGGCAGGTTCGGGTCGGCGAGGTTCGGGAAGTCGACGAGGATCTCCGGCACGTCGGCGATCGTGGGCACCTTGTAGTCGTCGAGGTGCCCGTTGACCGGCATCCCGGTCGTCGGGTCGACGACGAGCTCCTCGGAGAGCGCGTAGCCGATGCCCTGGATGACGCCGCCCTCCGCCTGGCTCGATGCCGCGAGCGGGTTGACGATGCGCCCGACGTCGTGCACCGCGACGACGCGCTCGACGGTGACGACGCCCGTCCCCGGGTCGACGGCGACCTGCGCGATCTGGCAGCCGAACGTGTTGACGCGGAACCCGTCGGGGTTCGGCCCGCGGGCGCCCGTGCCGTCGATCGTCGCGTTGCCGAGCTTGCCCGTCACCTCGACCACGTCCACGTCCAGTGCCCCGTCGCGCGAACGGATCCTGCCGTTCTCGATCGTCAGGTCGGCGGCTGCGATCTCGAGCACGTCGGCGGCGAGGCTCAGCAAGATGCGTCGGACCTTGCCCGCCGCGCTCCGCACCGCGGGCATCACCGCGGGCGTCGTCATCGAGCCGCCCGAGACCGGACCGTAGAGATTCGGTGCCGTGTCGCCGCCGCGGGCGACGACGTGCACGAGCGGAAGGCCCAGCTCCTCCGCCGCGACCATCCGCGCCGACGTCAGCGTGCCGGTGCCGATGTCCTGGATGCCCGTCGTCACGAGCGCGTGCGCCTCGGAGTCGAGGCGGACGGTGGCGTGCGCGGGCGGGCCGCCGCCGCCCCACCAGATCTGCGTCGCACAGCCCATGCCGCGGAGGAGACCGTCCGCCTGCGGCTGGCGGAGGGCGTCGCGGCCGTTCCAGCCCGCGAGCTCGGCCGCGCGGTCGTAGCAGGCAAGGAGCCGCTTGCTCGAGTACGGAAGGCCCGATCCCTGGTCGTGCTCGACGTGGTTCGCGCGGCGGAGCTCGAGCGGGTCCATCCCGAGCGCGTCCGCGAGCTCGTCCATCGCCTGCTCGAGCACGGTGACGCCCTCCACCACCCCGGGCGCGCGAAAGGCGTTCTGCGCGCGCAGGCTGGTCCTGACCGGGAAGACCATCGTGCGCACGTTGGGGCATGCGTAGACGGAGAGCGCGGGCTCGGCGACCGGGAAGATCCAGCCGCCGGCGCCCATCGCGACGACCGCCCCGAGCTCGATTCCGGTCAGCGTTCCGTCGCGTTTCGCGCCGAGTGTCACCGTCTGCCGCGTCCACGAGCGGCGGCCGCCGACGACCTGCTCTTCGTGGCGCCCGAGCGCGAGGCGCACCGGACGCCCCGTCGTGCGGGCGAGCTCCGCAGCGAGGAGCGCCTCGACGCCGGCTCCCTGCTTCGCGCCGAAGCCGCCGCCGATGTACTCGGAGAGCACCCGCACGCGCTCCGGCGGGAGGCCGAACCGCCTCGCGAGCTCCTGCCTCGCGTCGAACATCCCCTGGGTCGAGACCCAGGCCGTGAGCGAGTCGCCGTCCCAGCGCGCGACCGCAGCGTGGGGCTCGAGCGGGCTCTGCACGTGGGCGGGCGTCTCGCAGGTCAGCTCCACGCGCGAATCGGCGGCCGCGAGCCCCGCGTCCGGGTCGCCGCGGACGGTCTCGCGCGGCTCCTCGGTGAACCGCTGCTCCTCGAGGCCCCCGTCGACGTCGAGCGGGGCCAGCAGCTCGTACTCCGGGGCCAGCGCCTCGATGCCGGCTGCGGCCGCCTCCGGCGTGTCGGCCGCCACGGCGGCGACCGGCGCCCCGGCCCAGCCCGGCTCGGCGGTGAGGACGGGATCCCCGCCCATCGCCGTCGGGTCGCCCGGAGTGAGAACCGCGCGGACGCCGGGGGTCGCGCGCGCCACCTCGGCGTCGAGTCCGGCCAGGCGAGCGCGGGCGACCGGGGCCCGGAGCACGAGCGCGTGGAGCATCCCCGGCAGTGCGACGTCGACCGTGTACCGCGCTGCGCCGCTGGTTCGGATGGGCCCGTCGAGCCGGGTCGCAGGCTTCCCGACGACGTCGAGCTCGGCGTCCTCGGGCCACGACTCGACCTCGTCGTCCTCGTCGACGAGCACCCAGACGTCCTCGAAGCGCCCTTCCATCTCGCGCTGCGACTTGACGAGCCTCGGCTTCACCGGACCACCTGGCCGGACGCGCGGAGAATCGCCCGCTCGATCTTCGGGTAGGCGCCGCAACGGCAGATGTTCCCCGCCATCGCCGTCCGGATCTCTTCGCGATCCGGCCGGTCGACCGCTGCGAGCAGGGCCGACGCCGACACGATCTGGCCCGGCGTGCAGAAGCCGCACTGCAGCGCGTCCTCCTCGACGAACGCCTCCTGCAGCGCGGCCGCGGTCTCGCCGAGCCCCTCGATCGTCGTCAGCTCCCGGCCCTCGGCGGCCGCGACGGGAAGGAGGCAGGAGACGACTGCACGGCCGTCGAGCAGGACGGCGCACGCACCGCAGGCTCCTTCGCCGCAGCCGTGCTTGGCGCCCGTCAGCGCGAGGTCCTCGCGCAGCACCGCGAGCAGCCGTCGGGTCGGCGCGACGTCGACGAGGTGCTGCTCGCCGTTCACGTGGAGCGAGATCGGCACCCTGCAAGCAGTACAGGCGCCGCGAACGGCTCGTCAACTACCCTCGTTCCGTGACGCGGGCTGCCGTCCTCCTCGTCCTCGCGCTCGCGCTCCTCGTCGCCGGCTGCGGCGGCTCCGACTCGACGACCGAGACGTCAGCCTCCGAGACCACGACGCAGACGGGCGCAGGCCCGCCCGCATGCGCCGAGGTCGACGCCCCCGCCCCCCGCGAGGACGGCGGCGCGACGCAGCCGAGCGAGCGGCTCGACCCGGAAAAGACGTGGACGCTCGCGTTCGACACGTCCTGCGGATCGTTCGTCGTCACGCTCGACGTCGACGGTGCCCCGGCGACCGCCGCGTCGCTCGTCTCGCTCGCGCGATCCGGCTTCTACGACGACACCGTCTTCCACCGCATCGTCCCGGGCTTCGTGATCCAGGGAGGCGACCCGACCCAGAGCGGGGCGGGCGGCCCCGGCTACTCGACCGTCGACCGGCCGCAGTCCGACGCCGCCTACGTGAAGGGCGTGGTCGCAATGGCGAAGACGCAGGCGGAGCCGGCCGGCACCGCGGGGAGCCAGTTCTTCGTCGTCACCGGCGACGACGTCGGGCTGCCACCCGACTACGCGATCGTCGGAAAGGTGACGAAGGGGCTCGACGTCGTGCAGCTGATCGGCATGCAGGGCGATCCGGCGACGGAGCAGCCGCTGCGACCGGTCGTCGTGCGCTCCGTGACCGCCGCCTCGACGCCGTGAGCCGCATCGCCGCCGTGGTGCTCGCCGCGGGGGCCGCAACCCGCTTCGGCTCGCCGAAGCAGCACCAGCTGCTGCCCCGCGTGCTCGAGCGCGTCGCTGCAAGCCCGGTGGACGAGATCGTCGTCGTCGAGGGCGCGTACGAGCTTCGTGGTGAGTCGGTCGCGGGCGTCCGGGTCGTGCACTGCCCCGACTGGGAGGTCGGCGGCGGCGCGTCGCTCCGCTGCGGGCTCGCCGCGCTCGCGGAGGACGTCGAGGCTGCGGTCGTGATCCTCGCCGATGGGCCGCTGCTGGCCCCTCAAGCCGTCGCGCGGGTGATCGCGAGCTGGCGTGAGAAGGGCGGGGACGTCGTCGCCGCGTCCTACGGCGGCGTCCGGGGCCACCCCGTCCTCGCGGCACGCGCCGTTTGGGCCCACGTCCCCGACGAGGGCCTCCGCGCGCTCGAGCCGCGCCTCGTGCCCTGCGACGACCTCGGCGCGCCGGGGGACGTGGACACGCCCGAGGACCTGGCCTCGCTCGACGGCTGATACTGCGGGTATGGCTCGCGGTCTTCTCCTCGCGGCGTCCTTCGTCTCGGCACTCGTGGTCGCCGGTGGAACGGGCGCGCAGCCGGAGGCTGCGCCGGGCCCCGCGACGCTCCTGGCACGCCACGTCCCCGTGCTCGTCCTCCACCCGGCCGAGCAGGTTCGCCCGACCTCGGTGGACGGGTTCCTGGCCGACTCCGACCTCCAGCGCCGGACGGCATCGGGCTGGGAGCCGGCCGCCGGGCCGGTCGCGGCCGGCGGCGCCGACGGGCGGCTCGACCAGCGCACGTGCCGCGCGAGCGACGGCCCTGCGGCCACTCCCTGTTACGTGGCGAGCGAGGCCGCACATGGAGCTCGGCCGGTCGTCTACGGCGCGGCACTGCGACGCGGCAGTCGGATCGAGCTCCAGTACTGGGTCTGGTACCCGTGGGACGTCTACAGCCCGACGGTGCCGCCGGGCGAGCTCTGGCAGGTGCACGAGGGCGACTGGGAGTCCGTCGCGGTGGTCGTCGACCTGAAGGGCCGGCCGCTCGCGGTCGGCTACTCGGAGCACGGCAAGGGCGTCCGGCGCGACTGGGGAGCGGCACCGAAGCGCGGGACGCATCCACTCGCCTACGTCGCACTCGGCTCGCATGCGAACTACCCGACGGCCGGCACGCAGCGGCTCGACCCGCGGGTCGTCGATCCGCTCTTCGTCTCGGTGATCCGCCAGAACGGCCAGGCGCCGGTTGACCACACGGGGAACGGTCGCGTCGTCCACCCCGGCCTCGTCCGCGTCACGACGACGAGCCCGTCGTGGATGGCCTTCGCGGGCGGCTTCGGAGAGGAGAGCTACCTCCGCGCGCCCGGCGGGCAGCCGCAGGCCTATTCGGCCACCGGGCCGAAGGGCCCGGCGTTCCACGCGCAGTGGCGCAGGCCGATCGCCGAGGTGATGAGCTGGCCGCGCGACTGATCGCCGAGGGCGACCGCGGGAGCCCTGTCAGGGTCGGCGCCGTGGGGCGCATGGCGGCCGGCTGGCATCTCGCGGAGCGAAGCCTCGGCGTTGTGTGGCGACGTTCCTGGTCGTTCCGATCCTCGCGTTCGAGGGCCTTGGCCCGCGCGGGGCGCTCGACCTTCTCGGCCCGTTCACCGCGGCCGACCTCGAGAGCGCGGTCGCGCGGAAGGACTAGATCGGCGAGGTGCCCGGCCCCGTCGTGCGGAGCTGGGCGAGCTTCTCGAGCAGTCCCGGCGGCATCCGTTCCGCCGCCGACGTCCGCACGTAGGTGCGGAGCGACTCCTCGAAGCGATAGCGGCGCCGACAGTAGTCGCAGCCGTCGAGGTGCCGCTCCGCCTGCGCCACCTCGTCGTCCGAGAGCTCACGGTCGAGGTAGCCCTGCAGGAGCTGCTCGCACTTGCCGCAGTCGTCCATGCTCACGTGATCGCCTCCTCGGCGAGCGTTGCCTTCAGGAGGCGGCGGCCTCGGTGGAGCCGGGACATGACCGTCCCGATCGGGATGTCGAGGATCTGCGCTGCGTCCGCATAGCTGAAGTCGCCGATGTCGACGAGGACCACGACGTCGCGGAAGTCGTCCGGCAGCGAAGAAAGGGCCGTCACGATCGAGTCCTGGGAGAGCCGCTCGACGACGCGGTCCTGGTCGAGCACCTGCTCGCCGCCCGTTTCGGCGACCCTGTTGGCGAGGTAGTAGTCGTGCTCCTCGAGCGGAAGCTCGTCGGGCCGGCGCTGGATCCGACGGCCGCGGTCGACGTTGAGGTTCGTGAGGATGCGAAGCAGCCAGGCACGAAGGTTCGTGCCCGGGGTGTACGACTGCCAGCTTCTGAACGCTCTCGCATAGGTGTCCTGGACCAGATCTTCCGCTTCTTCTCGGCTGGAGACGAACCGTCGGGCGACCCGGTAGACCTGATCGGCGAGCGCAAGAGCCTCCTCCTCGAAGCGAACCCGATCGCGTGCTTCCGTCGCGATCCGGCGCGCCTCGTCCGGCTCGGCCGTGTCCGGCTCGCCCACGGGCCTACCGTATCAACGTCGTTCCACGATGGTGAACGGCCGGTGAAGCCTCGCTATTCCCGACGGGTCTCAGACGGACGCGCGCTCGTGGAACCCCGCGCCGGCGAGCACCTGTGTCAGCGCGGTGCGCGAGGTGAGCTCGTCGTCCCAGGTGAGCGTCACCTCGCCCATCAGGTTCGCATGCGCGCCCTCGAGGCCGGGTTGCCCCTCGAGGGCGGTCGCGAGGCGCATCACGCAGCGCTCGCAGCGGATGCCGCTCACGTGGAAGGTGTCGGTGGCGGTCGCCATCGGGCTTCGAGTCTAGTTGCGGTGCGGCGGAGCGCGACCTCGGCACCGGACAGCGTGACGAGAAGCGGATCGTGCGTCGCACAGATCACTGTCGTGCCGTGCTCGCGCGCGAGGTCGGCAAGGAGCCCGCCGATCGCGAGCGTCGTGGCGCTGTCGAGGCGGGCTGTCGGCTCGTCGGCGACGAGCAACCCCGGGCCGCTCGCGATCGACCGCGCAAGGGCCACGCGCTCGCGCTCGCCGGCCGAGAGCCGGTCGACCCGGCGGGCGGCGTGGTCGGCGAGGCCGACGATCGCCAGCGCGTCCATCGCCCGCTCGTGGGCCTCGACGCCGTCGATGCCCCGCAGCCCGAGGACGAGCTCCACGTTCTCGCGCGCGCTCAGCATCCCGGAGAGGCCGGGCGTCTGGCCGACGACGCCGATGTGCTCGCGCCGGAACACGGCTCGCGCGTCGCGGTCGAACGCGGAGAGCACGAGGCCGTCGACGACGATCTCGCCCTCGTCGGGCGTGTCGAGCCCCGCGAGCAGCGCCAGGAGCGTCGACTTCCCCGACCCCGACGGCCCCGTCACGACCGTGAGCGTGCCGGGCTCGAAGATCGCGTCGACCCGCTCGAGCGCCGTCTCGAGGCCGAAGCGGCGCGAGACGCCGCGGGCCTCGACGCGCGCTCCGGGCGCCGTCGCAGGCGCGTCGGGCCGGCTCGCGGCGGTGGGGCCCTCGCCGGCGGGACGGAGCTCGACGACGCCCGGCCCGAGGCGGACGACGGCGCGCTCGCCGATCCCCGCCGCGCGGAGGGTCTCTTCCGGCACGTGCAGCCAGCCGCCGCGTCCGATCACGATCGTGTCCGCGTCGCGACGGCGTTCCTCCCCGATGCGGCCGTCGCGGACGTGCACGACGCGGTCGGCGATCGTCGACGTCGCCGGGTCGTGGCTGACGACCAGGGCCGCCGCTCCCTCGTCGCGCGCCAGCTCGCCGAGGAGGTCGAGCACCCCGCGCGCGGTGGCCTCGTCGAGCTCGCCCGTCGGCTCGTCCGCGACGAGGAGCGCGGGTGAATGGGAGACGGCGGCGCAGAGCGCGATCCGCTGCTGCTCGCCGCCCGAGAGCTCCGTGGGGCGAGCGCGCGCGCGGTCGAGCAGCTCGACGCGCTCGAGCAGCTCCTCCGCGCGCTGCTCACGCTGCATGCGCTCGACGCCGCGCAGGCCGAGCGGCAGCGCGACCAGCTCCAGTGCGGTCAGGTCGTGCGACAGCGCGCGCCAGTAGTGCTGGTCCGCGTAGCCGACGACGCGGGCGCGGTGTCGTGA
>NZ_DATMBZ010000053.1:0-11435 GCF_035558935.1 Gaiella sp.
CTGAAGACCGAAGCAGGTCTCCTCGTCCGGGAAGCCCAGCTCCGCGGCGGTCGGCCAGACCTCCGCGATCGTGTCCGTCGTCATTCCGGGACGTACCAGCGCGATCGCGTCGTCGAGCCATTCGCGACACTGCTTGTACGCGTCCAGCTGCGCGTGACTGACGCCACCGACGTTGAACGTGCGGTAGTAGCACGTGCGGTACCCCATGAACGAATGGATGATGTCGAAGAACGCCTGGTCACCCGGCCGCAGGAGCCGGTCGGAAAAGATGTGCGGGTGCGGGTTGCAGCGGTCGCCCGAGACGGCGTTGATCGCCTCGACATGATCCGACCCCATCTCGAAGAGCAGCTCCTGCGCGCGCGCGACGATCTTGTGCTCGTACGCACCGGGGCGCAGGAGCCGGTAGATCTCGTCGTAGACCGCGTCGACGATCCCGCAGGCGTGGTCGAGCAGCGCGATCTCCTCGGCGGTCTTGAGCTTCCGCGCCTCGAGCATCACGCGCGAGCCGTCGGTGACGTGGATCCCGGCGCGCTGCAGCGCCTCGAGCGCGACCATGTCCGTCATGTCGATGCCGAGCGGCTCGCCCTCGAGGCCGCGCTCGCGCAGCTCGAACGCCACGTACTCGGCGAGCCGGTCGGGCACGCCCGTCTCGACTGGCATCGCGCCGCGCATCGGCGCGACGCCGGCGCGGAAGTTCTCGGGCGGCAGCCACGGCGCGTACATCTGATGGTGCCTCGCCGCCGAGCCGAAGTCCCAGAGGATGGGCTCTCCGCCGCGCGGGAGCAGCACCCAGCGCGCGTTCTTGTCACGTGCCCACTCGCCGATGTGCGTGCTGGTCACGTAGCGGATGTTGTTCGGGTCGAAGAGCAACAGCGCGCCGAGGTCGGACGCGTCGAGCGCCTGTCGCGCGCGCGCCAGCCGGTCGGAGCGCAGCCGGTCGAAGTCGATTCGCTGCTCCCAGTCCACGGCCATGGTGGCGCCGCGGGAGGCGATGTTCGTCATCTGCCTGTCACCTTCTCTCACCTGCTCCGGTGGATTCTCGGGCCGCCTCGCGGAGTGCGAGGTAGAGCGCCATGAAGTCCTCGTCCCCATGCCCGCCCTCGATCGCGCCCTCGAGCAGCCCCCGCAGGTGTCGCGTGAAGGGCAACGCCAACCGGCGCTCCTCGGCGAGGTCGAGCACGAGGTCGACGTCCTTCAGCATCATCGCCGTCGTGAACGTGGCCGAGTAGTCGTCGCGCAGGAGCGCCTCGCCCTTGTAGCCGGTGAGCGGCGAGCCGACCGCAGACGCGTTGATCACCTCCAGGAGCCTGCCCCGCTCGACGCCGCCGGACTCGCCGAGCACGACCGCCTCGCCCAGCAGTTCGGTGACCCCCCCGACGAGGACCTGCAGTGCGAGCTTCACGACGCGGGCGCGCTCGCCCTCGCCGACGTAGAAGACCTTCGGGCCGATCGACCGCAGCAGCCCGTCGAGGCGCCGGGCCGTCTCCTCGGGTCCCGAGACGACGAGCGTCAGCGTGCCGCCGCGGACGACGGTGGGGTTGCCGCTGACCGGCGAGCGGAGGAACTCGACGCCGGCCGCGGTCGCCCGCTCGGCGACGCGCTCGGATGCTGCGACCGAGACGGTGCTCATGTCGACCAGCGTCGTGCCGGGACGTGCGCCCGCGAGCACCTCCGGTGCGACGGCCTCGAGCGCATCGTCGTCGGCCACCATCGTCACGCAGACGTCCGCCTCGATGAACGCATCGGCCGCGGAGCCGAGCACCGTCGCGCCACGCGCCTCGAGCGGCTCCGCGCGCGACCGCGTCCGGTTCCAGACCGCGAGGGGATAGCCGGCGTCGAGGATGCGCTCGGCGATCGGGGTGCCCATCTTCCCGAGCCCGACGACGGCGACGCGAATCTCGGTCGTCACAGCAGCATCGCCCCGCCGTCGACCTCGAGGTTCTGCCCGTTCACGCCGCCGTTCTCGAGCAGGAAGACCGACGCCTCGACGATCTCCTCCATCGTGACCGTCCTGCCGATCGGCGTCCGCGCCGCGGTCCGTTCGACGGCTTCCGTCTTCTCCGCCCACTCGGGCGAGTCGCCCACGATGCCGGGGTGGATCGCGTTGACGCGGACCGGCGCGAGCTGGGCGGCCAGCGTCCGGACGAGGCCGGTGATCCCTCCGTTCACCGTCGTGACCGTCGTCGACCCCGGATACGGGCGTCGCAACGCCTGCCCCCCGAAGAGGAGGATCGAAGCGTCCGGCGTCAGGCGCGACGCCAGCGCGTGCACGACCTCGGTGTACCCCACGAGCTTGAGCGTGACGAGCCGGATCGCCAGGGGGATGTCGTACTCGAGGACGCTGTTGTAATCCCGCTCGATCGCGGCCAGCACGAGGTGCGACACCGGGCCGACGGCCTCGAGGGCCGGCGCGATGCGCTCGGGCTCGGCGAGGTCGAGCGCGATCGGCGTGACCGTCCCCGGGCCCTGGATCGCGGCGGCGCGCTCGGCGCAACGGTCGCTGTCGCGCCCGGTGATCACGACGTCCGTCCCCCGGGCGGCGTACTTCTCGGCAAGCCGGAGGCCCAGCCCGGACGTGCCACCGACGATGACGACGACTCCTTCGCTCACGGCGCCACGATAGACCTGGCGTGCAGCCTCAGTCAACAGACTGCCGCCTCACGGCGTCCGAGGTTGCATCCATCAAGACGAAGGTGGTAAGAATCGCGCGACAGACGTTCAGTGTCCCTGGACGCACGGATTCGGCCGGATGGCTCGAGTCGACAGGAAAGGTGGTGCGGTGCCCAAGCGCGTACTCCTCCGCGGCGGCCACGTTCTCACGATGGATCCCGGGCTCGGGGATCTCTTCGGGGGGGACGTCCTCGTCGAGGACGATCGCATCGCCGCGGTGGGGCACGACCTCGATGCGTCCGAGGCCGAGGTCGTCGACGCGACGGGATGCATCGTCATGCCCGGGTTCGTCGACTCGCATCGGCACACCTGGGAGACGGTGATCCGCGGCATCGCGCCGGACGTGAGTCTCGGCGGGTACTTCGACATCGTGCTCGACCAGCTCGCGCCGGCCTACCGGCCGGAGGACGTCTATGCGGGCAACTACCTCGGCTCGCTGGAGGCGATCGACGCCGGGGTCACGACGCTGCTCGACTGGTCGCACATCTCGAACACGCCCGAGCACGCGGACGAGGCGATCCGCGGCCTGCAGGACGCGAAGCTCCGCGCCGTCTACTGCTACGGCAATCCCAACACCTCCCTTGCGGACTGGTGGTTCGACAGCGAGCTCACCGCGCCGGACGACATCCGCCGCGTCCGGGAGCGCTACTTCTCGAGCGACGAGGGGCTGCTGACCCTCGCGATGGGCACGCGCGGCCCCGGTTTCTGCAAGCCCGAGGTCGTGAAGCACGACTGGGAGCTGGCGCGCGAGGTCGGAGCCCCGATCAGCGTCCACGTCGGCATGGGCCCCTACGCCGGCCGGTTCTCGATGGTCTCGCAGCTGAACGACATGGGTCTCCTCGGGCCGGATACCACGTACATCCACTGCAACTACCTCTCCGACGACGAGTTCCGTCTCATCGCGGAGACCGGTGGCAAGATCTCGATCGCGCCGTCGGTCGAGATGGCGATGGGCCACGGGACGCCGCCGACGACGAAAGCGCTGGCGCATGGCCTGCGACCGAGCCTCTCGATCGACGTCGTCACGACCGTGCCGGGCGACATGTTCACGCAGATGCGGTTCATGTTCGCGTCCGCCCGGCTCCTCGCGCACGAGGCCGCGTTCGCCGCCGGGAACGAGGAGGAGCCGGAGCTCCTGAGCACGCGCGAGGTGCTCGAGTTCGCGACGATCGAGGGCGCGCGTGTGTGCGGGCTCGACGATCGCACCGGCTCGCTCACGCCGGGCAAGCAGGCGGACCTGATCGTCGTCCGGTGTGACCACTCGAACACCTATCCGATCATCGATCCCGTCTCGACCGTCGTCCACCAGGCAGATACGAGGAACATCGGCCTCGTGATGGTCGCCGGCGCGATCCTGAAGCGCGACGGCGAGCTCGTCGCCGGCGATCTCCGCGGCGCGCGAGACCGAGCGGCCGCATCACTCGACCACCTACTCCAGCACACGACCATCCAGCCGGGCTGGGTCCAGAGCGCCGGGCAGGCGGCCCACGCCCACTGACGGAAGGAGCCACGGCAGGCGACCGGCGCGTCATCTCCACCGACTCCACACAAGGAGGCACACCGAAGTGACCAGCACCCCGCGGCTGTCGCGGAGCCGAGCGGCAACCGTCCTCTTCCTCGCGGCACTCCTCACGGCGGCTCTCGCGGCCGGCGCCGCGAGCGGCGCGAGCTCGAGCAAGAGCAAGCCGAAGATCGCGTACCTCTCGTTCGCCGTCGCGAACAGCTACGACGCGCCGATGCTCGCGGCCGCCAAGGCGGTCGCGAAGTCCCAGGGTGCGTCCGTCGTCGTGTTCGACGCCGCGAACGACCCGAAGAAGCAGCTCGCGCAGCTGAAGACCGCGATCACGTCGAAGCAGTACGACGGGATCATCGTGCAGCCGATCTTCGGGCCGCAGCTCATCCCGACCATCACCCAGGCGGTCAAGTCGGGGCTCAAGGTCGTGAACATCGACCAGATCCTCGGCGCCAACCCGGGCACGGCCGCGCCGCCGGTGAAGGGCCTCTCCGGGAACGTCGTCTTCGTGCAGACGGACATCGGCAAGAAGCAGGGCGGTCTCGTCAACCGCGCCTGCGCCGCGCTGCAGGCGAATCCCTGCAAGGTCGGCTACCTGTACTCGGTGAAGGTGTCGTCCCTCGACACCGCGATCCGCAAGGGCTTCGACCAGGTGACGAAGGGGCACGGCGTCGACGTGGTCTCCGAGGGCGAGACGTTCTACAACCCGGCGAACGCGCTGAAGGCCGCGCAGACGATGCTCCAGGCACAGCCCGACCTCCACGTGATCGTCGGCGCCGACCAGGGCGCCACCGGGGCGCAGCAGGCGCTGGGCGGCAAGAAGGTGACGCTGATCGGCTACGGCGGCGGCGGCGTCGGGCTCAAGGCCGTCGGCTCGGGCGCCTGGTACGGCACGGTCGTGCAACGTCCGGCCACGGAAGGCAAGCTCGGCATGCAGTGCGTGATCAAGGCCGTCAAGACCGGCAAGGGCTGCGGCGGTATCGACGTGCTCAAGGGTCTGCCGAACGGCGGCGTCGTGACGAGGGCGAACGCCTCCAAGTTCAAGGCCGAGTGGCCCGGCTAGGAAGCCCGTCCGGAAACCACGTCCTCTCGTGGGGGAGCGCGCCGCTCCCCCACGAGGCTCTGTCGCCTTGAACGGCGTCTCCCCGCCCGTCTATCTCGCGCTCAGCGGGCTGAGCAAGCACTTCGGCGGTGTCCGGGCCCTCGAGGACGTGAGCCTCTCCGTCCCAAAGGGGGCTGTGCACGCGCTCGTCGGCGAGAACGGTGCCGGCAAGTCCACCCTGGGGCGGATCGTGGCGGGCGCGCTCGCACCGGACGGCGGAGAGATCCGCCTCGACGGCCGCGAGGTCGCCTTCCGCTCGCCCCGCGAGGCGCTCGTGCACGGGGTCGCCGCGATCGCGCAGGAGCCCTCGATCGTGCCGCATCTCACAGTCGCACAGAACGTCTTCCTCGGCGCCGAGCCGCGGAACGGGGGTTTCATCCGCCGGCGACGGCTCGACCGTGCCTACGCGGACCTCGCGGAGTCGGCCGGCTTCGAGCTTCCCGGCGGGATGTCCGCCGGGCGGCTGCGCACGTCCGAGCAGCAGAAGATCGAGATCCTCCGAGCGCTCTCCCGCAACGCGCAGCTGATCGTGATGGACGAGCCGACGGCCGCGCTCGGCGCCCAGGAGACGGCACACCTGCACGACGTCGTCCGCCGACTCGCCGCCGCCGGGAAGACGATCGTCCTCATCTCGCACTTCCTCGGCGAGGTGCTCGAGCTCGCCGACGCGGTCACCGTGCTCCGCGACGGGCGGGTCGTGAAGACGGCACCGACGGCCGACGAGACCGAGGCCTCGCTCGTCGTGGCGATGCTCGGACGGCCGCTCACGTCGACGTTCCCGCCCAAGCAGGCGCCCGGGGCCAACGCGCGTGTCGTTCTCTCGGTACGCGGTCTCTCGGCGCCCGGAGTCGAGTCTGCGAGCTTCGACCTCCAGGCGGGCGAGATCCTCGGCCTGGCCGGTCTCGTCGGCGCGGGGCGGACGGAGCTCGCCCGAGCGATCTTCGGCGCGACGCGGGTCGCGTCCGGCGAGGTCGTCCTCGGAAGCGGGACCGCGCTCGGACGGAGCCCGAGCAGGAGCCTCCGCGCGGGCCTGGCGCTGATCCCCGAGTCGCGCAAGGACGACGGGCTCCTCTACCTGCGCTCGTCGCTCGAGAACGCCACGCTCTCACGGCTCGGCGCCCTCAGCACCGCGGGTGTCGTCCGTCGCCGCCGCGAGCGGCGAGCGGGCCACGACGTCCTCGAGCGCTGCGGGGTGCGCGGCGCCAGCTTCTCGGCGCCCGTCTCCGCGCTCTCCGGGGGCAACCAGCAGAAGGTGCTGCTCGCCCGGGTGCTCCTCTGCGAGCCGAACGTCGTGATCGCCGACGAGCCGACGCGCGGGGTCGACGTCGGCGCCAAGCGGGCGATCTACGACTTTCTGACCGGCCTCGCCGAAGAGGGCCTCGGCGTCTTGCTCATCTCCTCCGAGCTCGAGGAGGTGATCGGCCTCTCGCACCGCGTGCTCGTGATGCGCCGCGGACGGCTCGTGAGCGAGCTCGCAGGCGAGGCGATCACCGAGGACGCAATCCTCGCCGCCGCGTTCGCCGATGCGCAGGAGGCAACCGTATGACCACGGGCGCCGACGCGAGCTCCCCGAGGGCGGCGCTGCGGCGCGTGGACTGGGCCTCCCGGCTCCGCGGAGTCGGGATCCTCCTCCCGTTCACGATCCTCTTCGTCGTCCTCTCGCTGACGAGCTCGTCCTTCTTCACGAAGGCGAACATGCTCAACATCCTCGACCAGCAGTCGGCGACGCTGATCATCGCCGCGGCCGGCACGCTTGTCCTGATCGCCGGCGGGATCGACCTCTCCGTCGGCGCGATCTACGGCTTCGCAGGCGTGACCTCGGCGCACTTCGCGCTCAACTCGAGCGCCGGAACCGCCATCCTCCTCGGCGTCGGCGCCGGACTGCTGATCGGCCTCGCGAACGGCGTCGTCACGACCGTCTTCCGGATCAACGCGCTCATCGGGACGCTCGCGATGTCCTTCATCGTCGGCGGCTGCTCGGCCCTCATCACCAAGGGCAACCTGCTCGTGCTGTTCGACAAGGAGGGCTTCGGCAAGCTCGCGCGCACAGAGTTCGCCACGGTGACCACCTCGATCTGGCTGATGGTCGGCGCCGTGGTCGTCATCGGGCTCCTGCTCTCGACCACGACCGTCGGGCGATACATGTATGCGGCGGGCGGGAACGCCGAGGCGGCGCGGCTCGCGGGCGTCCGGGTGGACGCCGTTCGGATGCTGACGTTCGCAATCAGCGGCACGGCCGCGGGGCTGGCAGGAGTGATCGACACCTCGCGTGTCCTGAGCGCGCAGGCCTCGCCGAACGACACGGCCCTCGCGTTCACGGTCCTCGCGGGGATCGTCGTCGGCGGCACGAGCATCATGGGCGGCGAGGGCGCCGTGTGGCGCACGGTCGTCGGCGTCCTCTTCATCGCCCTCGTCGGGAACGGCTACCTGCTCCTCCAGTTCGACCCGCTCTACGAGCAGATCACGATGGGCGCGCTCCTCCTCGCAGCTGTCGGTCTGGACGCGCTCTCACGACGCCGTGGGTGACACAGTGGGAAAGGAGCCACCATGACGGAACGTCACACCCCGGTCCTGATCGTGGGCGGCAGCCTCGTCGGACTGACGACCTCCGTGCTCCTCGCGAAGCATGGCGTCCCACACGTCGTCGTCGAGAGCCATCCGGGAACGGCGATCCATCCCCGGGCCGCCTCGTTCCACCAGCGGACGATGGAGATCCTGCGCTCCGTCGGGCTGCAGCGGGAGGTCGAGGAAGCGGCGGCGGGCGAGTTCGTCCAGGGCGGCGCGATCATCGCGGTGGAGAGCCTGGGCGGGAAAGAGCTCAAGTACTTCTACCGGTCGTACAACGAAGGAGTCGAGGATCTGAGCCCGACCTCGCGGCTCTTCGTCACCCAGGTGGGGCTCGAGCCGATCCTGCGGCGGCGCGCCGCCGAGCTCGGAGCCGAGCACCTCTATGGCACCGACCTCGTGTCTTTCGAGGACCGCGGTGATCACGTCAGGTCCGTGATCCGGCCTCGCGCGGACGGTGACGAAGAGGCGATCGTCTCCGACTGGGTCGTCGCGGCGGACGGCGCGCGCAGCCGCGTGCGAGAGCGGCTCGGGATCCCGATGACGGGCCACGGCAGCTTTGCCGACTGCCTCACCATCTACTTCAAGGGCGACGTCACCCACCTGCTCGCGGGCCGCAACCTCAGCGTTGTCTACGTGAACCACCCCGACCTGACGGGGTTCTTCCGGTTCTCGTTCGCGGGCGACTCGGGGTTTCTCGCGGTCTTCTCGACGACTGAGCCGGACGGCAGCCGGAACAACAACGTGGGCGAAGACATGTCCGTCGAGCGGTGTACGGAGCTCGTGCACACGGCGCTCGGAGATGCGGCCCTGCCGGTGGAGATCGAGAACGTGCAGCGGTGGAGCGCGACCGCGGACACCGCCGAGTCGTTCCGGCGCGGCCGGGTCTTCCTCGCCGGCGACGCCGCCCACGCGATGCCGCCCACTGGCGGCTTCGGCGGCAACACCGGCATCGCCGATGCTCACAACCTCGCCTGGAAGCTCGCTCTCGTTCTGCGCGGCTCGGCTGGCCCGGGGTTGCTCGACACGTACGACCCAGAGCGCCGGCCGATCTCCCGTCTCACCGTGGAGCAGGCGTACACCCGCTATGCCCTGCGCGTCGACCCGACGCTGCCGCAGGACGACATGATGGCGCCGCTGGACGATCCGGCGATCGAGCTCGGCTCGATCTACCGCTCGTCCGCGGTCGCGGGCTCTTCGCCGGTTACGGAGCAGCCGCTCGACGACCCGCACGCGCGGACGTGGACGGTCGGCAGCCGAGTGCCCCACGTCGAGCTGGACGGTGGAGCCTCGACGCTGGACGTGGCCGACGGAGGGTTCGCCGTGCTGACAAGCGAGGATCGTGACGAGTGGCAACACGCGGCGCGCGCGGTCGAGGAATCGCTCGGCGTGCCCGTCGCCGTGCAGGCGCTCGAGGCGCCGATCCCGGGCGGAGCAGCGTTGCTGCGGCCCGACGCCGTGATCGCCTGGAGACCGGACGAGACGGCCGCTGCCGATCGGTTGCCCGACGTCATCGCGAAAGTGCTGTCGCGCTGAACTGACGCCGTCACACGTATTCGACGTCGCCCGTACCGCGGGGCGGCGCGAGGCGGAAGCGGCCCGCCTCGCGCCGCCGTCGCTCAGGCCCGGACCGTGCGATCGCGGCCGGCGCCGTCCGAACCCGCACGAAGCATCGCCGGCAGTATCGTCGCGGCGAGGTAGAGGCCGGCCGCCCCGACGAGGACGTAGACGATCCGGCTGACGGGGTTCGTCTCGCCGAACGCGTCGCCGGTGATCTTGGCAACGAGATCGAACTCGAAGAGGCCGACGAGGCCCCAGTTCAATGCACCGACGATGACGAGCAGCAGTGCGATGGGGTTGAGGGCGCGCATGACTTCCTCCTTTGTACAGCTTTTGTCTTAGGTATGTATAGCAATGGAGGAGGTTGCAGCGCAAGTCCCGTCAAGAGGACACTTGCGCGTTCGGGGCAAGCCTCGAAAAGAGCCCGGAAACCGCGGATAGAATGCAAGCCTCGGGGCGTTAGCTCAGTTGGGAGAGCACCAGCTTTGCAAGCTGGGGGTCGCCGGTTCGAGCCCGGCACGCTCCACTAGGATTCATGCGGGATTGCGGTACCTCGGGCCTCTGCGGAGGCCCTTTGTGCCCTTCCCCAGGCTTCCCCCAGGGTCAGCATTCCTGACCGCGTAGCAATCCTTCTGGTACTCGAGACGCGCCCGATGGGCCGCTGACTCAACTACGGGCGGTCCTCTTGCAGGAGCCGGGCGGATGAAGGACGGGCTGGTCTAGCGCGACGCTCTTCCGCGCCTGACCCGGAGGGCCGATGGGCGGCTTCGTGCGCATCCCTCACGCGCGATAGGGAGTTTTGGGCTCCCCCAAGTACCCCCTCCCTCGCTGGGCGAATTGGGCTTATACGCCGAAGCCGCCGACCGCGATATTTCCCGCTCTCCTCCCCAGTCAAACCACCGCGACGTAGCGAGACCCTGAACCTGGTAGCGCCTTACCTAAGCCACGCCACCGCCGCGTACGCGCCGTAGCCGAGCAGCGCCACCCACAAGACCTGCATCAGGCCGAGCGCCAGGAATGAGATAGTCGCCGCACGCCTCCGAAAGCCGCCCCTCGTCGTACCTTCAACGTCGGCCTGCTTGCCGCCGTTCTCGCGTGCCTCAGCTTCTGGCTGTTGCTCGTCGCAGCCTTGATTGAACTCATGTAGCGCAAGAGCGCTCGGCTCCGCCGCCAGCAGATTCGCCTCCATACCGCTCCCCCGTAGTGCTTCCCCTGCGCCGTCTCCGGACCGACGCCTTCCGTAAGTCATAGCACTCGGCGCCCGAAAGCCAAAGCAACGAAGGCCGCCCCGAGAGGCGGCCTTCCTGGTAGGTAGCCCAGAGAGGGGGCGTTAGTCCTCGTCCGCTCCTTCGAGCTCCTGTTGCGCGATGCCAGCCGCGATGTTCACGTCAATCAGACTCCTCGCGCCCGAGAGGCGCCTGAGAAGCTCATCGAGGATCGCCGAACGGCGCTCTGTCTCTGTTGAAGGAGCCATGTCTTTATTGCTCCTGTCTTTCGGATTACCCGTGCAAAAGAGAGTAGAGATGAGGACGCTTCCTGTTCAAGAGGGTATTTCCTTCAATTTCCGTTCCTCCATTACCGCCTCTGTATTACCTCTCGTTTGCCTCTGACGTAGGCACGGGCTCCGTCTTGCTAGGAGGCTCGGGCAGCGCTGCCGGCGGGGATGGCGGTTGCTCCCCTTTCAAGGTCTCCCATATGTGCTTGGCCATCCTTCCTCCGACGTAGGCCCCGGCTCCCGTGGGTATGCCCTCGGCGGCTGGAAGCACAACGGCTGACCACAGACTCCGTTGCTCGATGGACTCGTCCCGAGGGCTCCCCCTCAACTCGTTTGCTGGCTCGCTCATGGCCCTTCCCTTTCGATTCGTGGGTAACAGGCCATGATCCGCGCCGTGCCGGACGGAGAGGCCCTCTAGGACGGGCCGCCCCCCAGGGTTGCCCCAGAATTGGAAGCCCTGGGGAGACCCGAGAGGCCCCATCGGGATACCTAAGAATGGCTTGAAACGGTGCCTTGACCCCCGTAGCCCG
>NZ_DATMBZ010000054.1:0-14012 GCF_035558935.1 Gaiella sp.
ATGCGTCTCGACGGACTGGAAGCGGGCGAGTCCGGAGCCGTCGGAGACGATGCCGAGCGAGGACAGCAGCCGTCCGTCTTCGAACACGCCGAACCAGGACGCATGGCCGAGCTCGGTGAGCGCGCGGGCCGCCGCGACCTGGCCTGCGAGGAACTCCTCCGTGACGTGCTCGTCCCCCTCGGTGCACGCGATGTGCAGTGCGAGCGCCTGCCGCCAGTCCGCGTCGCTCTCGATCGGTCGTAGCTCCGCGTCCGTCGGACGCGAGGATCGGTGGAGCTCCGACGCGATGAGCACGGTGTCGCGACTCACGTCGAAGCCTGCCGCGATGAGCTCTTCTTCCGCGCCGACGGTCCCGTCCACCGAGTCGATCCCCCACGCGACGTGGGCGGCGTCCGGAAACACGCCGGCGAAGAGGTCGAGCCGCTCTTCCATCGCGTCCGGCTCGACCGGCGTCGCGAAGAGGACGAAGTTGCCCCAGAAATAGGTCGGGTTGGCGGGCGTCCGAACCACGACGTAGCGGTCGCCGTGCTCGACCTCGCTGCCTCCGAGCCCGAGCACCATCAGATCCGTCCGGAACGCGAGGGACGCGATTTCCACCGCGCGAGTGTGTCAGGTGGAAGGGCTGCGCGGCCCGAGCCTCCGGCGGGGGCGCGGCTACAATCCGGCTTCCTCGCAGGGATTCCCGAGTGGCCAAAGGGGGCGGGCTGTAAACCCGCTGGCTCAGCCTTCGGAGGTTCGAATCCTCCTCCCTGCATCATCAACCACGTGGGGCGACCGAGGCTCCCCCACGAACGCCAAGACGCCGGCCTCGGGCCGGCGCCCGCGTCGCTAGGAGGCGCTCGCGGAGATCAGGCGCTGTGGACGAGCTCCGGATGCGCCACGAGGCGCTCCGCGCGCTCCTTGATGCCGTGAAGCATCTTCCGCTCCATGACGAGCGAGCCGGGCTCCATCACCGCCATGCCGATCCGGTCGCCGAGCGACGGGTCGGGCATCGCGATGCGGTTCCGGCTCAACAGGCGCGTTCTGCCGCCGAGATCCTCGAGCACGAACGCCCAGACCCACGTGCCGTCTTCGGAGCGGGTTACGAGCGCACGCTCGGGATCGAGCACCTCGACCCGCATTCCCTGCAGGCTCTCCCTGCCTGGGATCACGTCGCCGACCGCGAGGTTCTGCCACTCCGGGTTGATCCTTTCCGCGCTGTGCATGCCGAGCCCGAACAGGTTCTCGATCCAGTCGTAGGTGTACGCACCGCCGCGCCCGGAGCCCATCTGGACGAGCCACGGCCAAACCGCGGATGGCGGCGCGTCGATCGTGATCGCCCTCGTCGAGACGACGGCGGGATCCTCGAGCAGCTCGTCCCCGGGCAATGAGCGCCCCGCCTCCTCCTCCGTCGCGCCCCACGTGAGCACGGGCGTGCGCACGAGCCGTCGCGTGGTCTCCAGCGCCGCGGCCGTGCCGGCCGCAGTCGCGAGCATCTTCGTCGCAGTTCTCATCGGCGATCGCCTCCCTGTCGTCACCCCGACCCTGCCGCACCCGCTCGCGCGGCGCATCGGGGAAGGCCCGGATGGGCCTTCCCCGAACGAGAGCCCGCGGAAGGCCCGGATGGGCCTTCCCCGAACGACGCGTCGCGAATCGGCCTAGCCGTAGTCGTATCCGCCGCCGCCGCCGCCGGACGTGGTGCCGGTAGGCGGCGGGGTCGAGGCGGGAGGCGCGGAAGCCACGGCATGCCTGACGATCTTCCCGGTCGGCGCGATGACGTACCACGCCTTGAACAGCGCCTGGCCCTTCACGTCGCCCGCCTTCTTGTCGGGGGCGTAGCGGTACAGGCCGAGGCCGTTGTAGGTCACCTGGGTGCCGCCGTCGGGGCGCTTGAGCGTCCCGAGCTTCGAGGCGGTGAGGCCGGCTCCGACGGTCGGTTTCGCGCCGGACTTGACGAGGAGCGGCGGCCAGAGCTTGGCGCACGCGCCCTTGCAGTCGACCTTGCCGCGGGTCTCGTCGGTGTAGTGGTAGAGCGTCATTCCGCTCGAGGTGGCGAGCACCTTGCCGTAGTCGGCCGTCTTGACGACCTTCACCGTGGCCGCCTGCTGGCCGCCGGCGATCGCCGCGCCCGCCGCCACGGCACTCACGACGGCCACCAGTAGGAGTGGTGCGAGGCGCCGTCCGCGTATGCGTTTCATCCAAAAGCTCCTTCTCCGAGGGTCGTAAGGGGTCGACCAGGACTACGGCGGTGCGCCCGGTACGGATTTCAGAGCGACGCGAGCAGGTCGTCCGCGATCCGCTCGCCGACGACGACCGCCGGGACGTTCGTGTTCGCGCGCGGGAGCACCGGCATCAGGGAGCAGTCCGCGACGACGATCCGGTCGAGCCCGTGGACGCGGCCCCGGGCGTCGCAGACGGCGAACGGGTCGTTGTCGGGCCCGAGCGCGCAGGTCCCGACGGGGTGGTAGTAGTGGACGTGCGTCCGGCGGATCGCGTCCTCGAGGTCGTCGTGGTGGACGAGCTCCTCGCCGATGAGCGAGCGGAGCGGCTCGGTCGCCGCGAGCTCTCGCGCGCGCTCGATGCCCTCGAGCAGGACGGCGACGTCGTGCGAATCGGACAGGTAGCCGTGGTCCATCACCGGAGCGGCGTCGGGATCGGCGCTCGCAAGCGTCAGCCGTCCGCGCGAGCGCGGTTCCATCGCGCCGACCGCGAGGATCGTTCGACCGGCGAGGAGGCTGTGCTCGGGAGCGGCGACGGGAACGAGGTGGAGGTCGTACGGCCCGCTCGCGCGGCCGGAACGGAGCTTGCCGAGCGTCTGCTCCTCGGGGACGAAGCGCTCGGCGGCCGCTGCCGCGAGCGCCTCCCGAAGGCGACTGCTCCCCGCGAAGTCGAGCTCGACGAGCGGATGGTCGTGGAGGTTCCGGCCGACGCCGCGAAGCTCGTGGACGACGGGGATCCCGTGCGGCGCGAGGACCTCCGGATCGCCGATGCCCGAGCGCATCAGGACCGCCGGTGATCCGTACGAGCCGGCCGCGAGGACTGCCACCTGTGCATCGACGCGCAACTCGCCGCCGTCGCGCCGGACGACCACCTCGACGCCATCGGGCCCGGGCACGAGCCGGTCACAGAGCGCATCGCCGACGATGCGGAGATTCGGTCGCGAGCGGGCAGGGTCGAGGTAGGCGAACGCCGTGTTGACGCGCACGCCGCGGTCGACGTTGACCGGCTCGATCCCGAACCCGACGCCCCCGTCGAGGTCGCCGAGGTCATCGGCACGCGGCACGCCCAGCGCTGCGGCCGCCTCGAGACACGCCCGATGGAACGGCCCGACCTCGTTCTCGGCGTAGTAGCGGACGCGCAGGCGCTCGAGCGCACGCGCGAACAGCGGTCGTAGTTCGTCCGCGCTCCAGCGGCCGTCGCCCACGATCTGCGCCCAACCGTCGTAATCCGCGGCACAGCCCACCGCTGCGATGCAGCCGTTGTGCGCGGAGCAGCCTCCGATCACACGCGCACGAGGAAGCTCGATCGGCCCACGCTGCGAATGCAGGTCGCCGGTGTCGTAGCCCCACGAGTGAGACGAGACGAGCGCGCCGCCGTCGAGCAGGTCTTCCGGCCACCGCCCCGAGTCGCGCGGACCGTAGTCGGGCCCGGCCTCGAGGACGACGACGTCCGCATCGCCCTCGGCCGCGAGCCTGCCTGCGACGACGCAACCGGCTGTGCCGCCGCCGATGACGACGACGTTGCACGAGAGCTGCTCCATCGCGCGAGTATCTCGACTGCGGGCGCCGTACGATTGGCCCGTGCCCACGTTCTTCGTCGTGGAGCGCCGCTCCGGCCCGCAATGGGACGCGTCACGTCCGCTCGAGGAGCAGAGCGGCTGGGGCGCGCACGCCGCGTTCATGGACGCGCTCGTCGACACCGGCTTCGTCGTGCTCGGCGGCCCACTTGCCGACGAGCACCGTGTGATCCTCGCCGTGGAGGCGGAGTCCGAGCACGACGTCCGGGCGACCCTCGCCCGCGACCCATGGCACGAGACGCACCTCGTCGTGGCGTCGGTCGACCGGTGGACGATCCGGCTCGACGGCCGCAGGTAGGCGTTACTTCTTCGCGACCCGCTCGGTCACGTAGGCCACGACGTCCGCTATCTCCTGGTCACTCAGCGTGCCTCCGAAGGCGGGCATGCCCCCGCCGCCGTTCCGCACCTGTCGCAGCGCGGCCGCTCGATCCGTGACGCCTACGAGGGTCGGCCCGCCGTTCGCGCCCTCTCCGCTCAGGCCGTGGCAGCCCGAGCAGTTGTCGGCGAACACCTGTTGGCCCCGGCCCGCGTCGCCCGTCGTCGCCGACTCGCCCGCGTGGCCGACGCCCGCGCCGGCGCCGCCCGCCTTCACGGGACCGAGCCTCCCGTCGAGCGAGAAGAGCCAGAGGTTGTCCCCGTGCGAGCTCGCGGCCAGCGCGTTGCCGCCGGCGATGAAGGCCAGGTATTGCGTGCCGTCGCGCTCGAAGCTCGTCACCGTCGAGTTCGCGCCCGCGCCCGTCTGGAAGCTCCAGAGGCGCTTCCCGTTCGCCGCGTCGTAGGCCTCGAGCTCGCCGCCGTTGCGGCCCACGAAGACGAGGCCGCCCGCCGTCGAGACGGAGCCCGAGTAGCACGACTCCGGCCACTCCTTCTGCCACACCGTCTTCCCGGTGCGCGGGTCCCAGGCGCCGAACAGGCCCGTCTGGCTCCCGAACCCGGTCGTGGTGAAGACGCTGCCGAGGTCCGCCACCTGACCCTGCTTGCCCTTCGGGAGCTGCTCGCCGCTCCGCGTATACCCCGAGACGGAGCGCATGCCGCACACGTAGAGGTACCCCGTGTCCGGGTTGTAGCTCATGGGCTGCCAGTTCGTGCCGCCCTGCGGGCCGGGGACGATGACCCGCACCTCGTCGCGGAAGGGCGTGTAGATACCGCCCTTGACGACCTTGGGGGGCGCACCTTTGGCGTTCTGCCGGGAGAGCTCGGCGATCGCCGCGACGTCGGCGTCGCTCACGTCGTGCGAGATGAAGGGCTCGTACTGCGGAATCGGCTGCGTCGCAGCGGTCTTCTGGACGGGATCCTGCGGCACCGGCTCGTCCTCGACCGGCAGGATCGGCTTGCCCGTCTCCCGGTCGAGCACGTACGTCCAGCCGGTCTTGCTCGTCTCCGCGATCGCGTTCCGCTCCTGGCCGTCGACCTGCATGTCGAACAGCACGACGGGGCTCGGGGCGTCGTAGTCCCAGATGTCGTGGCGCACCTGCTGGAAGTGCCACCGGTACTTGCCCGTCTTCGCGTCGACCGCGACGATCGAGGCCGCGAACAGGTTGTCGCCGGCGCGGCGTGAGCCGTCGAGGTCGGGGGATGCGTTGCCGGTCGAGAAGTAGAGGAGCCCGAGCTCCGGGTCGACCGCGGGGGTCTGCCACATCGGCGCGCCGCCGTGCTTCCACGTCTCGGTCCCGGCCGGCCAGCTGTCGTGCCCCGTCTCCCCGGGGCCCGGGATCGTGTAGAAGCGCCAGACGAGCTTGCCCGTCTCCGCGTCGTATGCCTGCACGCGCCCGCGGATCGAGAACTCGCCGCCCGAGACCCCCGTGATCACCATCCCGTCGTAGTAGAGGGGGGCCGCGGTGATCGTGTATCCCTTCCGCCAGCTCCCGACCTGCGTCTTCCAGGCGACGGCGCCCGTGTCCTGGTCGAGCGCGACGAGGTTGCCGTCGAGCTGGCCGATGTAGACCTTCCCCTCGCCGATCGCGACGCCGCGGCTGAGCCAGCCGCAGCAGACGGTGTTGATCTTCTGACTGATCCCCGACTCGTACTTCCAGAGGATCTTCCCGGTCTCGACGTCGACGGCGAAGACGTCGTCCTCTCCCGTCGGCACGTAGAGCACGTCGTTGTAGAAGATCGGCTGCCCTTCCGCCGAGTACTTCGCGGCCGTGCCCGATTCGAGGTGCGTCATCCAGACGCCCTTGAGCCGGCCGACGTTCGAGGTGTCGATCTCGTCGAGCGGCGAGAAGCGCTGGTTCGCAAGCGTCCCGCCGTTCGTCAGCCAGACGTCGGTCGGCTCCTTCGTCAGGTCGTCCGCCGAGAGCGCCGGCACCGTCGCGGGCCACGAGCTCCCGGTGTCGCGGACGAGAAGGAGCCAGATGACGAACGCGGCGCTCACGGCGAGGATCACGGCCGCGACGATCATGAGCGTCCCCGCGAGCCGGCCGCCGAGTGCCTCCATCAGCGGGGGCTACCCGGCGGCCGGATGTCGAAAACGCGGGGCGGAGTCAGGTCACGGTGTCCAGCCGCCCGAGAGCGGCAGGCCGATCTGCAGGCCGAAGCGCTCGAGAAGCTCGGGGACCGTCTCGGGCTTCATCTCGAGCCCGTAGCGCTCGTTGAGCGCCGCGAGCTCGTCCGGATCGGCCTTGATCGCCCCGCCGAGGCCGTCGAGCTCACGGAAGAACCGCTCGAAGCCAGCCGGCGCGATGATCTCGAGGATCCGGCACGGCTCGTCACCCGCGTTCCAGAAGGTGTGCCACTGGTTGCGCGGCTTGAAGACGAGGTCGCCGGGGCCGGCCTCGACGACGTCCTCGCCGAGCAGCGCGCCCATGCGTCCCTCGAGCACGAAGCTGTACTCGTCCTCGCGCGTGTGCAGGTGGAGCGGCGCCGCGAGCGCGCGCGGCGACATCGGGTGCTCGACGAGTGAGAACCGCTCGGCCGCGTCGGGCCCGTCGATCATGAAGCGGACGCCGATACTGCCCAGGAAGCCCTCGACTCCGTCTCCCGGGCCGACGATCCTCGCGCCTGTCGCTGTCGCTGCCATTACCGTCTCCTTTTGGTCGTACATCACTGTCGCACGAAAACGTAGCGCACCGGGCTGGTTTCTGTCAATATTCAGAAGACGACTATGTCCGACCAAAAGCGCCCCTACCGGATGAAACTCCGCGCCGAGAGCGAAGCGCAGACACGCCTGCGGATCACCGAGAGCGCGGTCGCGCTCCACGAGGAGCTCGGGCCGGCGCGGACGACGATCGGCGCGATCGCCGACCGCGCCGGTGTCCGCCGCTCGACCGTCTACCGCCACTTCCGCGACGAGGAGGAGCTGTTCGACGCGTGCTCGTCGCACTGGCGCGCCGACAATCCGCCGCCCGACGTGGGTGCCTGGGCGGCGATCGACGACCCATCCGAGCGCACCGAGGCAGCGCTCCGTGAGCTCTATGCCTTCTACGCGAGCACCCGACGGATGTACGAGAGCTTGCTACGAGACGAGGAGCTCGTTCCCGTCGTCCGCCGGCGGCTGCGCGACTTCCACGACTACCTCCGCAGCGCCCAGGACGTCCTGATGGCCGGCCGCCGTCTCCGCGGCCGCGCCGCCCGGCGCACCCGGGCGGCGATTGGCCACGCGGTCGCGTTTCCCACGTGGCACTCGCTGACGCAGGAGCAGCAGCTGAGCGAGGGTGACGCGGTCGCCCTGATGTGCCGTCTCGTGGAGGAGGCCGCGGGCGTCCGGGACGAGGGCCGGAGCAAGAAGGACGAACGCGCTACCCTTCGCCCTCCGCCCTCTTAGCTCAGTCGGTAGAGCACCTCCATGGTAAGGAGGGGGTCGACGGTTCGAGTCCGTCAGAGGGCTTGAAGCTAGGCCTCGGTTTCGTGAGCGTCAGGTCTCCGTAGCGAGACTTGGCAACGCTCCACAAGAACCGTGGAAGAACACGCGAGACGCCTGCAGGATCCCTGTAGCCGTTTCGCCTCGCCGCTACGGTGCCCGCCTGGGGTCTCAGTTGTCCGAGAATTGGCGCTGCTGTCTCATGCCGAAGCAAGCGGTCTCAAACAGAGGAATCCGCCTCGGCAACCTTGAGAAGGTCGAGTGCCTCGGCTCGGGAACTCGAGCGCCCGCTTGGTGGTGAAGACCGGATTCCCTGTCGTTGCCACATCGAGCGGTGCGATCGCCGCGACCCTCGGCTACGAGGACAACGACTCGATGCCGTTGGACGAGGCGTTCGGCGTCGTCGCCCGGATCACACGGAGCGTGCCGGTCCCGGTGACGGCCGACCTTGAGGCCGGCTATCGGCTCTCGCCCAAAGACCTGGTCGAACGACTGGAGGCGGGAGCCGTCGGCTGCAACCTCGAAGACACCGACCATCACGGCGATACCGACCTCCTCGACTCCGGCAAGAACGCCGAACGCCTCCGCGCCGTCCGTCACGCCGCGACCGAGGCGGGCGTCGACATCGTCCTGAACGCGCGGGTCGACGTGCTGCGCCGCGAAGGCGATCGCCTCGATCTGTTTGAGGAGGCTGTGCGACGCGCGCGTCTCTACCTCCAAGCGGGGGCCGACTGCGTCTTCCCGATACGGCTCGCCGATGACACGCTGATCGGTGAGTTCGTCCGGCGTGCCGAGGGCCCGGTCAACGTCGTGGGGGCGGGCGCTCCCCCACTCGCGCGGCTGGCCGAGCTCCGTGTCGCCAGGATCAGCTTCGCCGGGTTCCTCATGAACCAGCTCTATGGCGCTCATGAGGCGAAGCTGTCCGAGATCGCGGCGGCGGCTGCCGCGATCGGCTGACTGCAGGAGCCGTTCGACGCGGCGAGCGATGGATTTCGCCGTCTTCTCGGATCTCAAACCAAGAAACGAGAAGGAGGCTTCAGTGAGTAGCAGCACGACTACCCCCAAGATTGGAAGTCGCGAAGAGTGGCTTGCGGCACGCGAGCAGCTACTGGCCCGCGAGAAGGAGCACACGAGACTCGGCGACGAGATCGCCCGGCAGCGACGCGAGCTGCCCCGGGTTCCGGTCGAGAAGGATTACCGCTTCGACACGGACGACGGCGAGAAGGCACTCGTCGAGCTGTTCGACGGTCGCTCCCAGCTGCTCGTGTACCACTTCATGTTCGGCCCGAGCTATCAGGCCGGCTGCCCGGTCAACTCATCGATCGCCGATACCGTCAACGGCGTGCTCCCGCACCTGCACGCTCGTGACGTCACGTTCCTGCTTGTCTCGCAAGCACCATTGGAGAAGCTGCAGGCGTACAAGCGTCGCATGGGTTGGCGTCTTCCCTGGGTCTCGACGGCGCGCACCGACTTCAACTTCGACCTCGGCTTCTCGCACACCGAGGAACAGGCCCGCGAGGCCGTGGCGCAGATGACACCGACCGGCGTCGAGTTCCGCAGCGCGAGCACCGAGACGCCCGGGACGGGGACCGGGCTACCGCCGATCGTCGAGCACAACGCCAGGTCGACGGGCACCGACGCCGTCGGTTACCTAACCGAGAGCCCCGGCTTCAGTACGTTCGTGCACGACGACGGTGCCGTCTACCACGCGTACTCGACGACGTGGCGGGGATTGGAGTTTCTCATGGGCTACTACCCGATCCTCGACCACGCGCCCAAGGGCCGCGACGAGGGCGAGGCGTGGCAGCTCTGGATCCGCCGGCACGACGAGTACGAGAGCAACTGACACGGCGATAGGAGACGACTGAGATGAGCGCGAACCAGATACGGCCGCGACCCCTCGTGCATCTCGAGCTCCACACGCCCGATCAGGTGCGGGCAAGCGCCTTCTACGCAGAGCTGCTGTACTGGCGCCCGG
The DNA here is from genome assembly GCF_035558935.1 of Gaiella sp. Classification (GTDB taxonomy): domain Bacteria; phylum Actinomycetota; class Thermoleophilia; order Gaiellales; family Gaiellaceae; genus Gaiella. The sequence continues at coordinate 9,553 of NZ_DATMBZ010000054.1, forward strand.
AGGTGGTCCGAGCCGCGGCCGGCTCCTACCTGGCGCTCGACACGGGTGCGCAGCTGGGCGGCGGGGTCGTCGAATGCTGCACGCGGCGGCCGCTCTGGCTCCCCTACGTCGAGGTCGATCGGGTCGATCGTTCAACCGAGCGCGCCCGCGAGCTCGGAGCGATCGTGCTGCTCGAGCCCCGGGAAGGGCCGTCGGGCTGGCGCAGCGTCGTCTCCAGCGCGGACGCAGGGGAGGTCGCGCTCTGGGCGCCGAGGCGATGAGCGACGAGCGCCAGCTGCTCGAGGCGGCACAAGCAGGCGACGAGAAGGCCTTCGCGCTCCTCGTCGGGACTTACCAGGCCCAGCTTCGCGCGCACTGCTACCGGATGCTCGGCTCACTCACCGACGCCGAAGACGCGCTGCAGGAGACGATGCTCCGCGCCTGGAACGGACTCGACCGCTTCGGGAGTCGAAGCTCGCTTCGCTCCTGGCTCTATCGGATTGCCACCAACGCCAGCCTCCGCATGATCGAGAAGCGGCCCAAGCGAGTGCTCCCGATCGACTACGGTCCAGCGGCCGATCCACACGTGGCTTTCGGCGAGCCGCTCACTGAGTCGATCTGGCTAGAGCCCTACCCCGACGCAGAGCTCGGAGTCGACGCGGCGCTGCTTGGCCCGGACGCGCGCTACGAACAGCGCGAGAGCATCGAGCTCGCCTTCGCCGCCGCGTTCCAGCACCTGCCTGCGCGGCAACGCGCAGTCTTGATCCTCCGCGACGTGCTGGGTTTCTCCGCCCGGGAGACCGCCGAGGCGCTCGAGACCACGCCCGCCTCCGTCGACAGCGCGCTACAGAGAGCCCACAAGGCAGTCGAGGAGCGCGTCCCTGGCCAGACGCAGCAGGCGACGCTGCGCGCGCTCGGCGACAACGATCTACGCGAGATCGTCAAACGCTTCGCCGATGCGTGGGAACGCAACGACGTCGACGCCGTCGTCGCGATGCTCGCCGACGACGCGCGCATGACCATGCCACCGTGGCCGAGCTGGTACAGCGGCCGTGACGCCGTCGCGACGTTCCTCCGCGGCTGGCCACTCTCGGCGCGCAAACGCTGGCGTCTCCTCCCGACCGGCGCCAACGGCCAACCCGCCGTCGCCGGCTACCTGTGGGACGAGCGAAGGGGGGCTTTCGGAGCCGAGTTCATCATCGTGCTCACCTTGCGTGCCGCGAGCATCGAGGAGATCACCGCCTTCCGCTCGCCCGAGCTCTTCCCCCTCTTCGGCCTGCCCGAGCAACTAGCAACGTGAGCGTGCTGAATCCCCACGAACTGTGGAGGAAACCACGAGCGACCTGTCCGGCAGGACCGCGATCGTCGTCAGTGCGAGTCGCGGCCTCGGCCGAGGCATCGCCACCGCCTTAGCCTACGCCGTATCAACCTCCGAAGTTCTTTCAGTGGTCGCCGTGCGATCCGGCATCGCCTCCGCCCAGGACGCTGTGCAGGACGCCCTCCTCCGCGCCTGGCGTAGCCGCGCGACGTACGTGCGGTCGGTGAGCGCCGACGACTTTCGCGCCCACGGCGTGCCTTTCGTGCCCGAGATCGCTCGTCTGTCGTGGCTCGTCGACCTTCCTGAGGGTCCTGCACTGCGTCGTCGACGACAACTCGCGGCTCGCCTTATGTCGAGCTGCACCCGCACGAAGACGCCGAGAGTAACCTCCGCACTCTCGAACGCGCCCTCCGCTTTTTCGGCGAGCTCGGCCTCGACCCGCCGGAGGCGGTCATGACCGATAACGCGATGGTCTACCGCAACGGCCGCGCTTCAGCGAACTGCCGACACGTATCGGCGCCCGCCACATCCGCACCCCGCCTACACACCCCGCTGGAACGGCAAAGTCGAACGCTTCATCCAGACACTCCAAAGCGAGTGGGCCTACAGCCGCACCTGGCCCGACTCGCACAACACGCGCCCGCAGCCTGCCAGCTTCCTCCGCTAGTACAACCGCAGGCGGCTGCACAGCTCACTCGGAGACCGGCCACCAGCGAACCTCCGGCTTCGGACAGGCCTAGCGCGGTTCACAGCGTCCGCCGCCAAGGCCGGGCGCCGCGAAGGTGCTACCGGGGCGAGTGGCTGGTGCGTGCGGCCGGAGCACGCTTGCGCGGCTCTGCCAGGCTGAGTGCTGAGTACGTAGCCGCGAACCCGGTGCGCCAGCTGGGATGGCGCAGCGTCCAGCCGAGCTCGCGCTTGGCCTTCGTGTTCGAGGCACCCCGTGCCTCAGTGCTCATCACGACAACAGCCTCGCCGGCCAACAGCCGCCCGACCCATGCCGGGACGCGCCGGGGCGGCTTGGCGCCCAGTGCCTTTGCGAGCACGGGCAGCCACTCGCGCACGGGCGCCGGCTCGTCGTCAACCACATTGAAGATGGCGGGGCCCTCGTATTCCAGTGCGAGCGCGGTTGCAGCGGCAGCGTCATCGAGGTGAATCCAGGACCAGATGCCGCCACCGTCGCCGACGATCGGAAACTGCCGCTTGCGCACCGGCTCGATCGAGGCGTCGTTCGCGGCGCCGTAGAAGACGCCGTAGCGCAGCACGATCCCACCGAAGCCGGCGACGGCGTTCTCGACGTAGTCCATCGCAGCGAACGACTGCTGCATGTTGGCCGGTGGGTCTGCCAGCGGATCGTCCTCGCTCTTGATCGGACCGCCCTGCCGGGCGTACCGGGCATAGGCCGCAGCGCTCTGGGCGACGAATCGGCGCGTGCCTGCCTCTTGCGCGGCCGCCAGCAGCGCGTCGGTGCCCTTCGTTCGCAGCTCGTTGGTCTTGGCGAGCGCCTTGTCGAGGTTGCGGCTGAACTTCGCGTTCGCGAGCGCGGTCGCCTGGTGCATGATCGCGTCGGGCTCGTTCTCGAGCACGGCCTCGCGCACCGCGCGTGAGTCGAGCAGATCGAGCATCACCGGCTTCGCCCCGAGCGCGCGCAGGCGGTCGGCGCTGACCGGCGAGTGGTGGGTACCGATCACATCGTGTCCTGCTTGGATTAGCTGGGGAACGAGCCGGCTTCCTAGTGCGCCGCTCGCCCCGGCGACGAAGATGCGCATCGCGTCCTGCTTCTCAGTCATCGCTCTTCGCTTTCTCTTGCGGTGCCTGAAGGGTGCCCTCGGTGGGAAGCGGCGGCCATCGGGGCGCGGCCCCATTTTCGCGGCGTCGGCCGATCAGGCCCGGTCACCGCGTCTCCTCGTGAGCGCGCTTACGCAGCCTTCCGCTTCGGCCGGACGCGCGGGCTCACGTCGAGGATCCGCATGCGCGTCCGTCCGCGCGGAGTGGCGACCTCGACCGTATCGCCGCGCCTGTGGCCGGCAAGTGCCCGCCGACCGGGGCGGCGACCGAGACGCGGCCGTTCCGGACGTCGGCCTCGACCGCGCCGACGAGCTCGTATTCCGCCGGCTCCCCCCGTCGTCGCATCGCGGACGCGCATGTAGCTGCCGGTTCCGGCGGTGCCGTCGGCCGCCAGCTCGACGAGTCGAGACCGATCGTCTGGTCCCGCAACGTTTCAGCGACCGGTACTCCACGACGCCGCTCGCAAGCGGCCCAAGGAGAGCGACCGCCGCAAGAGACGCGGCGGCCGGCGACGCATGAGGACGACCGCACCGGGCGCTTCGCCGCCCCCGGCTCCGCGATCGCGAGCGAGACGCCGAGCCCGCCCCGGCTGCGCGCGTGCTGGCGCTCCGGCCAGCGCTCGCCCGCGCCCCTCGTGAAACGGCGCCGGGACGCTCGCGACCGTCGGGATGTACCGGTCGCGGCTCGCCTCGATGACTGTCTCGATGTCGGTCAGCCGCCAGGGGCGCAACCGCGACGAGATCGTCGGCGAGCGGCGGCTCCGGGTAGGCGAGCGGCACGACGAGAGTCTGCCGCTCGCCCACCCGGAACCCCTAGCTCGCCTGCTCGACGAACGGGGCGAGGACGAAGTCCCAGCCGCTGTCGTGGTTCTCGCGCATCTCCGCGGCGCCGTCGCCGGCCTGCTCCCAGTTGCGATGCTCGAGCTCGACGCGGGTGCCACCGCCCTCGGACGCGAACGTCACCTCGAGCTCGGTCGGGCCCGCCTGCTCCGGATTGACGTGCCACGCTATGACGAGGCGCCGCGGCGGCTCCCACGCCTTGACGCGACCCCAGTGCTCGCGCTTGCCGCCCTTCGCGAGCTCGTACATCTCGCCGCCTTCGCGGGGCTCGAGCACGATGTCGGTGACTGTCCTCGTGGTGGATCGAGTGCGTCTTCACCGGCCACCAGCCGCCGATCCCGGTCGTGAACACCTCGAAGGCCCGTTCGGGGCTGCACTCGACCCTCAGGGTCTTGCGAACGGGCGCGATCGTGGCTACTTCCGTCATGTGTCGCTCCTTTCGGCCTCCGCCGCCCGCTTGAAGGCGGCAAGGGCGTCCGTCCAGAAGTTCTCGAACCAGGTGCGCACCTGGCCGAAGCCCTCCGGATCGACTTCGTAGA
>NZ_DATMBZ010000055.1:0-28621 GCF_035558935.1 Gaiella sp.
ACGAGGTCAAGGCAGGGCTCTTTCGCGTGCTCGGACATCCGGCCCGCGTGCGGATCATCGAGCTGCTCCGCGACGGCGAGCGCTCGGTCGGCGCGCTCCAGGCCGAGCTCGGGCTCGAGTCCGGGGCAACCTCCCAGCACCTCGCGGCGCTGCGGCGCGTCGGGCTCGTCGAAGCGCGCCGCGAGGGGACGAGCGTCTTCTACCGTGCCGCGGACGAGAAGGTCTTCGACCTTCTCGAGGCGGGTCGCGCCCTCGTCACGCGGCAGCTCGAAAGCCAGCAGTCGATGCTTCGCGAGCTCGCAGACACGTGAGCGTCGCGGGATCGGTGCTGGTCGGCGCTGCCGCGGTCGGCGCCGGTGGTCTCCTGACGCTCCTCCACCGGACGTTCGTCACCGGTCTCGCTCTGCAGGCGGTGGGCTGCGTGCTTCTCGCCTTCGGCGGGCTCTGGGCCCTCGTCGCCGACGAGACAGCGGGGCTCGCCTTCACGAGCGCCTTCGACCCGCGCGTGGGGGTCGACGCGCTCTCCGGCCTCTTCCTCGGGATCCTCGGCGCCGTCGGCGTCGCGGCGCTCGTCTTCGCGACGCGCTACCTCGAGCCGTCGGGGAAGGGGCGGACGATCGGCGCGCTCACGGGGCTGTTCGTGCTCGTCCAGGCGCTCGTCCTGGTCGCACGCGACCCGCTCACGTTCCTCCTCGCCTGGGAGGCAATGACCCTCGTGCCGGCGGCCGTGATCCTCGTCTCCCGTGCGGACGAGCCGGCCCGGCGCAGCGTCTTCTTCTACGTCGCGCTGACGCACCTCGCGGGTGCGGGGACGTGGGTGGCCATCCTCCTGCTGGCGAGCGAGGGAGCGATCGGCGACCCGAGCGTGATCGCGTCCGGCTCCGGGGTGCAGATCGCGATCGCCCTGGCCGCCCTGGTCGGGATGGGCGCCAAGGCGGGGGTGATGCCGCTCCACGTCTGGCTTCCGCTCGCGCATCCGATCGCGCCGGCGCACGTCTCGGCGCTGATGAGCGGCGTGATGATCAAGATCGCGATCTACGGGCTCGTCCGCGTCCTCGTCGAGTGGCTCGGCGTCCTGCCCGAGTGGCTGGGCGTGCTGGTGCTGGCTCTCGGCGCGCTCTCGTCGGTCGCGGGGGTGGTCTACGCGCTGTTCCAGCACGAGCTGAAGCGGCTGCTGGCGTTCCACTCGATCGAGAACATCGGGATCATCGTCCTCGGGCTCGGTGCCTGCCTCCTGCTTCGTGCCCGCGGCGCCGACGCATGGGCGGCATTCGCGCTCGCCGCTGCACTGCTGCACACCGTCAACCACGCGCTGTTCAAGTCACTCCTCTTTCTCGGCGCAGGGTCGTTCGAGCGGGCGGCGGGCTCGCTCGAGCTCGACCGTCTCGGTGGGCTCCTCCGCCGGATGCCGTGGACGGGCGGCGCCTTCTTCGTCGGCGCCGTGGCGATTGCCGGGCTGCCGCCGCTCAACGGGTTCGCCTCGGAGTGGACGACCCTGCAGTCGCTCCTGCACGTTCCGGCGTACGGCGGCGTTGCCGACGGGACGGCGGCCGCGATCGCGCTGGCCGCGCTGGCCGCGACTGCGGCGCTCGCCGCCCTCTGCTTCGTCAAGGTCGTGGGCCTCGTGCTCCTCGGCCCTGCGCGCCGCGACGCGGTCGCGCACGCCGAAGAGGCACCCGGGGCGATGCGGGCGGGGGTGGCCGCGCTCGCGGGCGGATGCGTGCTGCTCGGCCTCGCGCCGGGGCTGCTCTTCGGCTCGCTCGTCGGGCTCGCACCGTGGTCGGCCGAGGCCCCGACGACGGTCGGCCTCGACCTTCCGGGCACTGGTGACTTCCGCTCGGGCGGAGTCGCGCTCGCCCTCGCGGCGCTCGTCGGCGCGCTCGCGCTCGTCAGGGGACGGCGCGTGGCGGCCCGTGCACCGACCTGGGCGTGCGGCCAACTCGTCGAGCGGCAGCTCGACTGGACGAGCGCCGGTTTCACGAAGCCGCTTCGCCTCGTGCTCGAGGACGTCCTCCGGCCCGAGCGCGAGGTCGCGGTGCGGACCGAGGGCGGCGTCGTCACGGAGGTCGCCTACGAGGGCCGCGTCCCGCACCACTTCGAGGAACGGCTCTACCGTCCCGTCACGGCGCTTGCGATGTACGGGGCCCACCACGCGCGGCGCGTGCAGGGCGGCCGGCTCGGCGTCTACGTCGCCTACCTGCTGGGTCTCGTGCTCGTCGTGCTCGCCGCAGCGAAGCTGGGGGTGCTCGGATGAGCGGCACCGCGGCCGCTGCGACGGCCGTCCAGCTCCTCGGCGGGATCGCGCTGGCACCGCTGCTTCCCGGGCTCGTGCAGCACTGGAAGGCGCGGCTCCAGGGACGGCGCGGCCCCACGCCGCTTCAGCCGTACCGCGAGCTGCGGCGCCTCTGGGGCAAGAGCGCAGTCGACGTCGAAGGCGCGGGGATCGTCTACCGGCTCGCACCCTCGGTCGCAGCGGGAAGCATTGCGGTCGCCGTGCTGCTCGTCCCGGTCGCGTCCGACGCGCCCGACCTCGGCGTCGGTCGCGACGCGCTCGTGCTCGCCGGCCTGCTCGCGCTCGCCCGGTTCGCGGTCGCCGCGTCGTCCTGGGAGGTAGCGAACGGGTTCGCGCTGATGGGAGCGAGCCGCGACCTCACGATCGCCGTCTTCGTCGAGGCCGCGCTCGTGCTCGCGCTGGCAGTGGCCGCGCTCGTCTCCGGCACAACGGACCTCGTCGCGATGATCGCGGGGACGGCGGGGTCGGCGGCCTGGTCCGAGCCGGCATTGGCCCTCGGCGCACTGGCGTTCGCGCTCGTCGTGGTCGCCGAAACGGGGCGACAGCCCGTGGACAACCCCGACACCCACCTCGAGCTGACGATGATCCACGAGGGCCCCCTGCTCGAGTACGCGGGCCGGGACCTCGCGCTGCTCCAGTGGGCGGCCGCGGCCCGCCACTGGCTCGTCCTCGTGCTCGCGGCACAGCTCTTCCTGCCGCATGCGACAGACCCCCGTGTCCAGCTCGGCCTCCTGCCCGTCCTCCTGGTCGTGCTGTGCGGCGCGCTCGCGCTCACCGAGACGCTCGTGGCGAAGATGCGGATCCTGCTTGCGCCACGGCTGCTCGGCATCGCAGCCCTCGTCGCGCTGCTCGGCATCGTCACGTGGCTCGTGGAGGCTGCGTGAGCGGCACGCTCGCGTGGGCCCTCGTCGCCCTCGGCCTCGCCGTCGTCGTGGTGCGCCGCCGCTCCGTGGCGGTCGGGCTCGTGACGGCGCAGGCGCTGCTCCTCACGGGTGTCGCCGCGGCCGAGGCGGAGGGCGCCGACGACGTCGGGGCCGCGACGGCGCTCGGCGTCCGAGGGGTCGCGCTCGCGGCGCTCTTCCTCGCCATCGTCGCCCGCACCCGCGAGCCGCGGCCCGTCCGAGCAGGTGTCGCGCCCTTCGCCAGGGCCGGTCTCGCGATCCTCCTGGCGCTCGCGTTCGTCTGGCTCGTGCCGCCTGTCGGGCTCGAGTCCGAGCAGGCCGAGCGGGCGATGCTCACGCTGGTCGCGTTCGGCGCGGCCGTCGTCGCGACGCGCCGCGCGACGCTTCATCAGCTGCTCGGCATCGTGATGGTCGAGAACGGCCTCGTCCTCGGTGCGATCGAGCTACCCGGTGGCGCATCGCTCGCGATCGAGCTCGGCGTGGCGCTCGACCTCACGCTGATCGCGCTCGTCGCCGTCGTCTTCCACGAGCGGATCTTCGCCGAGTTCGGCTCCGGCGACACCGCAGTTCTGGAGAGCCTGCGTGACTAGCCGCGAGACGCTCGCGCTCGCCGCCGTGGCGCTCCCGGCGCTCACGGCGCTCGTCGTAGCCGTCGCGCCCCGGCGCGCGGTCCAGCCTGCGGCGATCGCCGGCCTCGTCCTCTCGGGCGGCGTCGCCATCGCGCTCGCGCTCGTCGCGCTCGCCGACCCCGCCGGCCTCGAGGTCAACGGCTGGGTCGTGATCGACGCCGCCGCGGGGCTGATGGTCGGCGTGACCGGCCTCGTCGGGCTGGCCAGCGCGCTCGTCTCCCCTGCGTACCTGGAGACTGCGGCGTCGGGCCTCTTCGGCGACCGTCACGGGACGCGGGCGTACTACGCCGCGTTGGCCGCGTTCGTCGCTGTGCTCACCGCCGTGCCGCTCGCGGGAAACCTCGGCGCCGCGTGGCTGCTCGTCGAGGCGACCACGGCCGCGTCGGCGATCCTCGTCGGCTTCAGCGGCAAGCCACGCGCGCTCGAGGCCGGATGGAAGTACCTCCTGCTCACCTCGCTCGGTCTCGGCTTCTCGCTGCTCGGCATCGTCCTCCTCGCGTCGGCGACGCCAGGCAGCTCGCTCGACGCGCTCTCGTGGCGATCGCTGTCGGCGGACGTCCCCGCGGGCGAGGCGACGCTCGTCGGGTTCCTCCTGATCGTCGTCGGCCTCGCGGCGAAGATCGGCTGGGCGCCCGTCCACAACTGGCTTCCGGACGCGCACTCCGAGGCCCCGCCGCCGGTGTCCGCGCTCCTCTCGGCCGCGCTCCTGCCCTCGGTGCTGCTCGTCGCGTGGCGCGTCGAGCGGGCGCTCGAGCCCGCGATCGGGGAGAGCACCGGGCGCTCCGTGCTGATCGGCTTCGGCCTCGTCTCGCTGGCGGTCGCCATCCCGTTCCTCTGGCGTCCGCTTGCCTGGAAGCGCCTCCTCGCGTACTCGAGCCTCGAGCACATGGGCGTCATCGCGCTGGGCATCGGGTTCGCGACCCCGCTCGCGCTCGCCGGGGTCGCGGTGCACATCGTCGGGCACGCGGTCGCGAAGGCGCTCGGCTTCTACGCCGCGACGCCGCTCCTGGGCCACGAGCCGCGCGCCGCGGGCCATGCCGTGACCGGGATCGCGCGGACGCAACCCGGCCTCGGCGCCACGATGGGGATCTCGCTCGGGGCGCTCGCAGGGCTTCCCCCGTCGCCGCTCTTCCTCAGCGAGATCCTCGTCATCGCAGGCGGGTTCGAGGCGGGCCGGGAATGGGCTGCTGCGGGCACCGCCGTCCTGCTCGCACTCGGCTTCGTCGGGCTCGCGCACGCGCTCGTCGAGACGACCGGCGGCCGACCACACCGTCGCGACCGCTCCGTCGCGCCCGGGCTCCGACCCGTCGTGGCGCTCGGCGGCGCAGCGACCGTGATCCTCCTCGCACTCGCCGCCGCGGCGTTCTGGCTGCCCGACACCGACATCGTCGAGGCGCTCGCCCGGGGGGTCGGATGACGCTCCACGACTCGGCCCGCTACCGCGAGGCCGTCCGGTCCGCGCTCGTGGACGGCGACCGCTTCCTGGGGCTGCACGCTTCGGACGGCGGCTCGGTGGTCCGCGCCGCACTGCTCACGCTCGGGGGCGACGTCCGGCTGGAGTCGGTTCGCACCGAGGGAGGCTCCGCGCCGACGATCGTCGACCTCGTGCCTGCCGCGGGCTGGGACGAACGGGAGGCCCACGACCTCTACGGCGTCCGCTTCGACGGGCACGAGCCGATGCGCCCGCTCGTCGATCACGACCTCGTGCTCTCACACTGGACGGTGCCCGTGCGAGGCGACGATGCGTACCAGGTCGCCGTCGGCCCGATCCACGCCGGCGTGATCGAGTCCGGCCACTTCCGGTTCCACGTCGTCGGCGACCGCATTCTCCACCTCGACGCACGCCTCTTCTACAAGCACCGCGGGCTCGAGCGCGCGGCCGAGGGCGCCACGCTCGCCGAGGGAGCGCGCTATGTGGGCCGCGCCTGCGCCGCCTGCGCCGTGGCCAACGGCCTCGCCTACGCCCACGCCTGCGAGGAGAGCCTCGGCCTCGAGCCGTCGCCCGAGCTCGCACGGGCACGAACGCTCCTGCTGGAGCTCGAGCGGGTCTGGAGCCACCTGAACGACATCGCGGCCGTCTGCGCCGGCGTCGGTCTCGCGGCGGGGAACACCCTGTTCGCAGCGCTCACCGAGCGTGCCCGCCGGCTCAACGCCCGTCTCTCGGGGCACCGCTTCCTCTTCGGCGTCGTCGCGGTCGGCGGCAGCGCGCTCGACCTCGACGCACGGCAGGTCGGAGCTGCGCGCGACGAGCTCGAGGCGATCGGACGCGAGGCGGCGCGAGGGTGGCGCGAGCTCCAGTTCAGCGCCTCCTTCCAGGACCGCCTCCCGGACATCGGCGTCGTCGGTGCGGACGACGTCGAGCGGCTCGGCACCGTCGGGCCGGCGGCGCGCGCCGCAGGCGTCTCACTCGATGCCCGATCGACCTCGACGAGGCTCGCCTACGCCGACTTCGAGTGCCAGGTGCCCGAAAGGGCCGACGGAGACGTACGTGCTCGGCTCGAACAGCGCGCGCTCGAGCTCGAGCAATCGCGCGAGATCGCGCTCGGCCTCCTCGACGGGCCGGTCAGGCCCGCGGCAGCAGCGACGGGAGCGACGGAGGCTCCCGTCGGCGTGGGGCTCGTGGAATCCGCGCGCGGGGCGACGGTCTGCGTCGTCGAACGCCACGGCGACCGACTCGAGCGCGTCCGCCTGCGCACCGGCTCGTACGCCAACTGGCCGTCCGTTGCGTACGCGGCGACCGACAACCTGCTGCCGGACTTCCCGCTGATCAACAAGAGCTTCGAGCTCTGCTACGCCTGCGCCGACCGCTGATGCTGACGCTGCTCCGAGACCTCCGCCGTCTCCGCCTCGACGTCGCGCTGCCGCGACCCGACCGCGGCCGAAGCCTGGCGATCCGCCACGTCGACGCCGGCTCGTGCAACGGCTGCGAGCACGAGCTCACGCTCACCTCGAGCCCCTACTACGACCTCCAGCGGTACGGCCTCGGCGTCGTTGCCTCGCCGCGGCACGCGGACGTGCTGCTCGTGACAGGGCCCGTCACGACACGGATGCGCGACCCGCTTCTCACTGCGTACGAGGCGATGCCCGAGCCGCGGCTCGTCGCCGCCCTCGGCGACTGCGCCCTCGGCTGCGGCCTGCTCGGCAGCCCGGACGAGCTCGTCGGGCAAGTCGATGCCGTACTTCCCGTCGACCTTCGGATTCCCGGCTGTCCGCCGACGCCGGACGAGATCGCCGCAGCGTTGCTCGAGCTGGTCGACCGGGCTCGCGCCCAACGAACGAGTACGCGCCGCAACTCAGCCTGTTGAACCGGTTCGGTCAGGCGGAAGAGACCGCGCAGGCCAGTTTCTGGCTGGCCTCGGACCTGTCCTCGTTGTCACCGGGCACGACGCTGCACGTCGACGCGGGCACGGTCGTGCCGTGATCGCGAGGGGATCACGGCCCGGATGTAGGCCTGGTCATGTCGGCTCGGTGCCATCGGCACGTCTCCGGCGAACGGTTGGGCGATGGAGGCGCATCTCACGGAGGTGCGGTCGCGATTTCCAGCGCATGTGCGATCGATTCGTCGAACGTCATCGTCATGCCCTCGGCCCAAGCGGCGGCGAATTCACACTCGCCGAGCACGGAGCGGAGCTCAGCGATGGTCGGGGCGGGATCCGGCCAGGCTTCGCACTCGAACATTCCGACGGCCATCGAGCCGCGAAAGCCGTTCGCCGCCGCGTACATGCGAGCAGCGCTTCCATGCCGAGCCTGGACGGTAGCGAGCCGCGCCGCGATCTCGAGGCTGTTGGCGACACGGAAGTGGTGGCCGCTCTTACGCAGGAGCTCGAGGGTCTCAACCAGAAGGTGGCGCGCGGTTCCGTCGTCATGTCGTTCCAGCGCCACGAGCGAAAGGCCCGTAAGCGAGCCCAGCGTTCCCCACGGGTCGTCGAGGGTGCGGTAGATCGCGAGGCTCTCCTCGAACAGCGCGCCCGCCCGAGGGTAGTCCGTCTGCATGACGGCCACCCCGCCGAGGGCCTTCGTCCAGTTCGCAACGCTGCGTAGGTTTCCGGACTCACGGCCGCTCCGCAGGCTCTGCTCGATCAAGTGTTGCGCCACGTCCAGCTGTCCCTGGACCGCGCGGACGATGCCCATGTTCGCCAGGGCGTACGCCTCGATAGTCGCGCTCTTCGTGCGGCGCGCCACGTCGAGTGCTTCCTCGGCCGCAGCAAATGCCCGATCGGCGTCACCCTCGGCAAGGAACGTCATGGTGAGAAGCTGGAGACCAGACGAGACGTTCCAGTCGTCCCCCAGCTCGCGATGAACCGGGAGGCTCGCGTCGATGTAGCGGCGAACGGCGCCGAAGTCGCCCTGGTAGAGGGCGAGCGAAGCCGCGCGCGACTGGCCGAGGGCGCGGCTCGAACGCGAGCCGGCCTCGCTCGCGAGCAGGCGTTCGAGATGATCCCGGCCCTCCGCGTCGGCGGCCCGCATCTGCCAGAACCGCCAGAGGGCCGCAGCGATCCGCAGACCGATCTCCGCCTCGCCGCTCTCGGCCGACCAGGAAAGGGCCGAGCGGAGATTTCCGCGCTCGCGGTCGAGCTGCTGTAGCCACCGCAGCTGCTCCGGGCCGAGGAGGGCGGGCTCAGCCTGTTCAGCCAGTCGGAGAAAGACGTTCGCGTGCCGGCGGCGCACCGCGTCGTCGTCACCTCGCTCCGCGAGCCGCTCCAGCGCGTACTCCCGCATCGTCTCCAGCATTCCGAACCGTGGCTCGCCGCCGAACATGGGCTCGACACGCAGCAGACTGCTGTTCAGGAGCGACTCGAGCCCGTCATCGACGTCCATGTCGAGGTCGCCCGCGACGCCTGCGGCACCCTCGAGCGAGAACCCGCCGACGAACACGCCGAGGCTCGTAAAGAGCGCCTGCTCGTCCGTCGGCAGGAGCTCGTAGCTCCAGTCGACCGCAGCGCGGAGTGTTCTGTGCCGCTCCGGCAGGCCGGCACCGGGCACTGCCTTGAGCAGCCGGAGCCGTCCGTCGAGCCGCGCGAGGATCGCGCTCGGCGTGAGGAGCTTGACCCGCGCCGCGGCCAGCTCCAGCGCGAGCGGCAGCCCGTCGAGCCGCACGCAGAGCTCGGCGATCGCGGCGACGTTCTCGTCCGAAAGCGCGAAGTCCGGTCGCGCCTGCTGCGCTCGGTCGACGAACAGCTGGACTGCCTCGATCTCGTTCAGGGCGGCGACGTGCGACGGACGTGACATGTCGGGAAGCGCGAGCGGAGGAACGGCGTAGATCCGCTCCTCCGGAATGTCGAGCGGTGCCCTACTCGTAACGAGGGCCCGTGTAGCTCCTGCATCAGCGAGGAGGGCGGAGAGCAGTGGCGCGGCTGCCAGTAGCTGCTCGAAGTTGTCGAGAACGAGCAAGTGCCGTCGGTCGCGAAGCACAGAGGCGACGATCTCGGCGAGCTGCCGCTCGGGATCCTCGCGCACGCCCAGCGCCCTGGCGATCGTTGCGAGGACGAGGCCCGGCTCGCGGAGCGGCGCAAGCTCGACGAACACGACACCGTCCGGGAACGTCTCGTCCAGACCGGCCGCAGCCTCGAGCGCGAGTCGCGTCTTTCCCGTTCCCGGCGGCCCCGTCAGCGTCAGGCACCGCGCGTCTCCCGCTCGCAGGCGCTCGCGAACGTCCCCCATCTCGTGCGCCCGCCCGATGAACGACGTTGGCCGGGTCGGGAGGCCCGGCGGCCGGGCGTGGTGGGCCGGAGCCCGCGGCGTCGTGCAGTCGAGCGATGGATCCTGATGCAGAATCGCGCGCTCGAGGTCACGCAGCGAAGGCCCGGGCTCGAGACCGAGGCTCCGGACGGACGTCTCACGGGCTGTCCGATAGGCAGCGAGCGCGTCGCCTTGCCGGTCGCAGCGATAGAGCGCCAGCATGAGCTGCCCGCGGGCACGCTCACGGAGGGGATGTGCTGCCACGAGGCGCTCGAGCTCGTCGATCAGCTCCCGGTCGCGACCTGCGGCGAGGTCGGCGTCGATGCGGCGCTCGAGTACGTCCAGGCGGAGGTCGTCGAGCCGCACCGTCTCGGCGCGCGCCCACTGCTGGCTCGAGAACTCGGCCAACGGCTCGCCGCGCCAGAGCGCGAGCGCCTCGCGCAGGGTCGACGCCACCTGCTCTGGCTCACTGCCGTTTCCATCCGCGGCAAGCCGGCGGAACCGGAGCAAGTCGAGGCCCTCGGGATCGAGCCGAAGGCGATAGCCGGCGGGTCCCGTCTCGATCGCCTCGTGCCCCAACGCCTTTCGAAGCTGGGAGACGTACTTCTGCAGGATCTTCGGCGCCGTCGCGGGCGGCGCAGCGTCCCAGAGGTCGTCGATCAGCCGGTCGCTCGGGACGAACTCGTTTGCTCGAAGCAGGAGCATCGCGAGAACCGCTCGTGGCTTCGCCGCGTTGAGCGGGACGACGCGACCTTCGTCGATCACCTCGATCGGTCCGAGAACCCGGAATTCCATCGGTCACCTCCGCGGGGGAGGACGCTAACACCGTCGCGGGCAGAGGCCAATTGCGCCGCTCCACCGCCGCTCCACCGCCGCTGCACCGGCGATGGCCAGGCTCCGCGAGATGTCTCGTTCACGGCGAGTCGAGGAGGAAGCGATGTACGACGTCAGCCCCCGGTTCCTCAACCAGTTGGCCGTCGACCGCAGGGATTCGCTCCATCGTTCCGGAGCGAGTGCGCGGCAGGCAACGTCGCTACGACGAGCGGGTGCGGCAGTCGTCGCGCGCATCCGCCCGATTCCCCACGAGGAGCAGGCCCCGGCGCCGGCAGGCGGCTCGAGCGGCCTGCTGACGCGCCGGGAGCAGGAGGTCGTGATGCTCGTCGCCGACGGGCTGACGAACGCCCAGATCGCCGAAAGCCTCTGTATCTCCCCGGGAACGGTGCGCCGCCACCTCGAGAATGTCTTTTCGAAACTCGGCGTCAACACGCGGACAGCTGCTGTGGCTAGGTTGCGCGAGGGCTAGGGCTGGGAGAGAAGACGTCCGCGCGCCTGGAGCAGGCTCAGTGCGGAGATCAGGCGCTCGAGAGTTGTTCTCGCCGGGCTTTCTTGTACGCACGCTTCGCGGCCTGGTACTCGTGCAGCGCCTCGACCGAGTCGACGTCGCCGAGCGTCGGGAAGGTCGGCGCGAGCGGCTTTGCGACCTCGACGCCGAAGCGCTTCGCGAGCACGGCCGAAAGGGCCAGCACTTTCATGTCGCCGAAGCCGGGGAGCGCGCGGATCCGCTTCTCGAGGTCTGTTGCGTCCTTCGCCTCCGTCCACACGCGCTCCGCGTGGCCGTCGTACTCGTCCGCGACGTGCTGCGCGAGGTCGTGCACCCGCTTCGCCATCGAGCCCGGGAAGCGGTGGATCGCCGGCTGCTGCCGGAAGAGCGCCTCGAGCTCGGCCGGATCGCTCGTCGCGATCGTCGCGGCGTCGAGCGAGCCGAGCCGCTGCCGGAGCTTCAGCGGGCCTGCGAAGGCGGCCTGCACCGTGATCTGCTGGTCGAGCGCGAAGCCGATCAGCAGCGCGAGTGGGTCCTTCGCGATGAG
This sequence comes from Gaiella sp., assembly GCF_035558935.1. Taxonomy (GTDB): domain Bacteria; phylum Actinomycetota; class Thermoleophilia; order Gaiellales; family Gaiellaceae; genus Gaiella. Next base: position 11,372 of record NZ_DATMBZ010000055.1, read on the forward strand.
GGCATCCGCCTCGGCGTCGCCGGTGAAGTGCAGCGCGTCGGGCATGGGACGATCGTATCGCGACCGCTCGGCCTCACTAGCATGGGCTGAGGCCGACGCCCGCCGGGTCGCGCGCCGCTCACGCCTGGGGTCGGATCAACGCCGTCGATCCCGTCCCCGCGAGCGACGGCCTGCTTGCGGCGACCGCCCTCGTCCATGGCCTCGTCGTCGTCACCCGCGACACGCGTCCGTTCGAGCGCGGCGGCGTGCCGTCGCTCGACCGCTGGTCAGCCTGAGCGCTGCCGCACGGCGTCGAGCACCCCGGGCGGCACGAGCCCGAGCGCCTCGTAGCGCTCGAACGCCGTAAGGGACATCGGCTCGGCGTCGACGAGCTGCCGGATCAAGCCGACCGCCTCGTCGACTTCGCCGCGGCGTGCGTGCGCGAAGAGGGCCGCCATCGCCGCCTCGTCCTCCCGCAGGCCGGCCTCGAGCGCGGCCTCGCGCTCCTCGTCCGGATCGGCCGTCTCGTCGATCCGGTTCCGGCGCCGGTAGCCGGCCGCCAGCCGGTGGAGGCGGCGGAGCTCCTGGAGCGGCTCCTCGTGATCCTCGACGCGGAGGTCGAAGACGCGGTCGACCGACGGCTGCTCGTCCGGCTCGCCGGAGACGACGACGAGCCCGGCCGCCTGCCGGCCGCGGTAGTCGCCTCCGGCGGCCTCGGCCGCGTCGAGCGCGGCCAGCAGCCGCTCCGCGAGCGTGCCGGTCGCCGCGTCGAACGCCTCGCGCATCGCAGGCCAGACGCCCGGCGAGCGCAGCATGTTGCCCTGCACGCTGACGTTGGCATCGCTCAGGTGGCCGGCGTGGGGGATACAGCCCGAGCCCGTGTGCGCCGCCGTCGCGCCGTTCGTGTCGACGAAGGCGACCTGCCGCACGTCGCGTCCCTCGTCGGCCGCGAGGAGCTCGTCGAGCGCCTCACGCGGATCACGGCCCTCCCCGAGCAGCGCGAGCCCGCGCGGCCCGTAGCGTCGCTCGGTGAACGACTGGGTCGCGATCGCTCCGACGCCCGCCTCCGCCCACGCGCACGCCGCGCCGGTGTTGAACGCGCGCGACTGCACCGCGACGCCCAGCTCGCCCGTCTCCGCGTCGCGCGCCACGATCGAGTAGGTCATGCGCCTCGATCATGCATCACGGACGCGCTCGGATCGTCTCCGCGAGCCGTTCCGCGATCGCGACCGTCGTGAGGTTCGTGTTCGCCCGCGGGAGGGTGGGCATCACCGAGGCGTCCGCGACGACGAGGCCCTCCATGCCGAGGACTCGGCCTTGCGTATCGACCACGCGTCCGATGCCGCAGGTTCCCGCGGGATGGAAGTAGTTGCGCATCGTCCTCGTCGCGTACGCCGAGAGCTCCTCGGCGCCGGGCTCCCGCTCCGAGCCGAGAAGCCGCGCGAGCGGCTCCTGCGCCGCGAGCTCCCGCGCGAGCTCGAGCCCTTCGACGACCGTGGCGAGGTCGCCCGGGTCTCGGAGGAAGCCGCGCTCGACGACCGGCAGCTCGTTCGGGTCGCGCGAGCGGAGACGCACGCGGCCGGCAGAGCCAGGCTTCATGTGGAAGACGCCCACGCTGGCCTCGTAGCCGCTCCCGTCGTCGGCCGGGCTCGTCCACGAGACGAGGTGGAGGTCCCAGGCGTTCGGCGCGCACACGCTGCTCGCCGCCTTGACGAACGCATGCGGCAGGAACAGCGGCCCGGTCCGCGTGACGTGGTCGGCGGTCTCCCGGTCGAGGGCGTCGGTTCGCGACCAGCGGATGCCGGTGCCGTGGTGGTCGAGGAGCGCCTCGCCGACCGGCAGCGCCTCGACGACGCGGATCGCATGTCGTGCGAGCTCCTCCTCGGGGCCGATGCCGCTGCGGAGGAGGACCGCCGGCGTGAAGTACGCCCCTGCCGCGAGAACGACGATGGCAGCCTCGATCCGCTCGCCTGCCACTGTGAGCGCGGCGACGGCGCGCCCGCCGGCGATCTCGATCCGATCGACGAGCGTGTCAGTGACGATGGTCAGGTTCGGCCTCGACCGGGCGTCGTCGAGGTATGCGAGCGCCGTGCTCCAGCGGACCCCGTCGACGACGTTGGCGGGCAGCCGCGCGACGCCTGTCGGCCGCGCGAGGTCGTCCGGGTCCTCGAGGAAGGGCAGTCCGAGGGCCGTCCCCGCCTCCAGGAACGCCGCATGGAAGGGCGCCGGGTCCGGCGTGTTCGCCTGCCCGACGCGCAGCATCTCTCGCGCCCGGTCGAGATACGGCGCGATGCGCTCGTACGACCATTCGGCGCCCCACTCGTCGTAGTCCGACGCGGTCCCCGCCAGGGCCATGCAGGCGTTGTGCACCGAGCAGCCGCCGATCACACGTGCGCCGAGCGAGCGCTCGTCCTCGCCGCCCGTGCCCCAGTCGTGCGTGAACGTGAACGCACGTGGGTCGAGCAGGTCGGGCGGCCAGCGGCCGGATGTCCGTGAGCCGTAGTCCGGCCCGGCCTCGATCAGGCAGACGCTCCGGCTCGCGTCCTCGGAGAGGCGCGCTGCGAGCACGCACCCGGCGGTGCCGCCCCCGACGACCGCCACGTCGAACGTCACAGGCGGAGCATAGGACGATCGTACGGTCGCCCGTAGGCCCGTGGCGACCTGCGGGGGCTACGCTCGGAGCGTGGATCCGCTGGCCACGCTCTCCCCGCGGACGCGCGCATGGTTCGAGCGCGCATTCGACGGCCCGACGCCCGCCCAGGAGCTCGCCTGGCCCGCGATCGCCTCCGGTGGCCACGTGCTCGTGCAGGCGCCGACCGGCTCGGGTAAGACGCTCGCCGCCTTCCTGCTCGGCCTCGACCGCCTGAACGAGACGCCCGGCGAGGGAATGCGTCTCCTCTACGTGTCGCCGCTCAAGGCGCTCAACTACGACATCGAGCGGAATCTCCGCGGCCCGCTCGCCGGCATCGGCTCGGCGCTCACGGTGGGTGTCCGCACGGGCGACACGCCGCAGCGCGACCGCGAGCGCATGCTCCGCACGCCCCCGGACATCCTGATCACGACGCCGGAGTCGCTCTACCTGCTCCTCACCTCGCGTGGCCGCGACCTGCTGAAGACGGTCGAGACCGTCATCCTCGACGAGGTCCACGCCGTCGCCGGCACGAAGCGCGGCGCGCACCTGGCGCTCTCGCTCGAGCGCCTCGAGCGCGTCGCCGAGCAGCCCTTCCAGCGGATCGGCCTCTCCGCGACGCAGCGCCCGCTCGCAGAGATCGGCCGCTGGGTCGCGGGCCCGTCGCGCGAGATCCAGCTCGTCGACGCCGGGCAGCGCAAGGAGCTCGATCTCGAGGTGGTCATCCCGGTCGAGGACATGCGCGAGCTCGGGGCGTCATCGCAGCCGCTCTCCCAGCCGGTGATGCCGGACGGTGTCGAGATGGACTCCGGCTACGAGGCGACGTCCCGCTCGATCTGGCCGTCGATCTATCCCGCGTTGCTCGAACTGGTGCGAGCGCACCGCTCGACGATCGTGTTCGTCAACAACCGCCGCCTCGCCGAGCGGCTCGCGCTTCGGATCAACGAGCTGGCCGAGGAGGAGGTTGCGAGGGCACACCATGGCTCGCTGGCCCGCGAGCAACGGGTGCTGATCGAGGAGGATCTCAAGGCCGGCCGGATCCCGTGCCTCGTCGCGACGTCGAGCCTCGAGCTCGGGATCGACATGGGCGCCGTCGACCTCGTCGTCCAGGTCGAGAGCCCGAAGTCGGTCGCACGTGGCCTGCAGCGCGTCGGCCGTGCCGGGCACGAGCTCGGCGCGACCTCGAAAGGAAGGATCTTCCCGAAGTTCCGCGCCGACCTGCTCGAGTGCGCCGTCGTCGCGAAGGCGATGCGGGAGGGTGCGATCGAGGAGACCGCCATCCCGCGCAACCCGCTCGACGTGCTCGCGCAGCACGTCGTCGCGATCAGCGCGGAGGAGGAGATCGCGGTCGACGAGCTTCACGACCTCGTCCGCGGCGCGTACCCGTTCGCCGATCTCGCGCGCTCGCAGCTCGACAACGTCCTCGACATGCTCGCGGGCCGCTACCCGTCGGACGAGTTCGCGGAGCTCCGCCCGCGGATCGTCTGGGACCGCACGGCCGGCGTGATCCGCGGTCGCACCGGCGCCCGCAGGCTCGCCGTGACGAACGCGGGGACGATCCCCGATCGCGGCCTCTACGGCGTCTTCCAGGTGGACGGCGGCGGCCGCGTCGGCGAGCTCGACGAGGAGATGGTCTACGAGGCCCGCGAGGGGCAGACGTTCATGCTCGGCGCCTCGACGTGGCGGATCGAGGAGATCACGCGCGACCGCGTGCTCGTCTCGCCGGCCCCCGGCGTGCCTGGCGCGGTGCCGTTCTGGAAGGGCGAGGGCGTGGGGCGACCCTACGAGCTCGGCGCGCGGATCGGCGCCGCGTCACGGGAGCTGGCGGCTCTCTCCGACGAGAGAGCCACGAGGAACCTGCGCGAGGACTACCACCTGGACGAGCTGGCCTCGCGAAACCTTCTGGCGTTCTTGCGCGAGCAAGAACGCTCCAGCGCGTTGCCGAGCGACAAGTCGATCGTCGTGGAGCGGTTCCGGGACGAGATCGGCGACTGGAGGGTCTGCGTTCTCACCCCGTTCGGAGGACGCGTCCACGCACCGTGGTCGATGGCGCTCGCGGCGCGCCTGCGCGATTCGCTCGGGCTCGAGGTGCAGTCGCTCTGGTCGGACGACGGGATCGCGCTCCACTTCGCCGACGCCGACGCGCCCCCGCCGCTCTCCGACCTCCTGCTCGAGCCGGACGAGCTCGAGGACCTCGTCGTCCAGGAGGTCGGCTCGACGGCCCTCTTCGGCGCGCGGTTCCGGGAGAACGCCGCGCGTGCCCTGCTGATCCCGCGGCGCCGGCCGGGCCAGCGGACACCCCTCTGGCAGCAGCGCCTCAAGGCGCAGAGCCTCCTCGAGGTCGCCCGCAAGTACGGCTCGTTCCCGATCGTGCTCGAGACCTACCGCGAGTGCCTCCAGGACGTCTTCGACCTGCCCGCGCTGCGGGGGATCCTCCGCGGGCTGTCCGCGCGGGAGATCGACCTCGTCGAGGTCGAGACGCCCTCCGCATCGCCGATGGCGTCATCGCTCCTCTTCGACTACGTCGCGACCTACATGTACGAGGACGACACGCCCGCCGCCGAGCGGCGCGCGCAGGCGCTCTCGCTCGACCGCGAGCTGCTCCGGGAGCTGCTCGGCCAGGAGGAGCTCCGGGACCTGATCGACCCCGGCGCGCTCGCCGAGGTCGAGGGCTCGCTGCTGCCGCAGCCGCGGAACGCCGACGAGCTGCACGACCTCCTCCGCCGAGCTGGCGATCTGCGCGACGGCGAGCTGGACGCCGGGTTCGCCGAGACGCTCGTCCGCGAGCGGCGCGCTTTCCGGGCGCGCGTCGGGGCCGACGAGGCGACGATCGCCGCCGAGGACGCCGGCCTCTACCGCGACGCGTTCGGTGTGATGCCGCCGGGCGGCCTTCCCGAGACGTTCCTCGAGCCCGTCGCGGACGCCTTGGAGCGAGTCGTGCTCCGCTACGCGCGCACGCGCGGGCCGTTCACCACCGGCGCGCTCGCCACGCGCTACGCGCAGCCTTCCGATGACGTCGAGGCGCTGCTGGCCGGGCTCGAGGCGCGCGACCTCCTCGTCCGCGGGGAGCTCCGCCCGGGCGGCGTCGAACGGGAGTGGTGCGATCCCGACGTCCTGCGCCGCATCCGACGGGCGTCCCTCGCGGTCCTCCGACGCCAGGTCGAGCCCGCCGAACAGGCCGCCCTCGGGCGTTTCCTGCCCGGCTGGCACGGGATCGACCGGCGCGCGACGCTGCGCGAGGCACTCGTCCCGCTCCAGGGTCTCGCGCTCCCGGTCGCTCTCTGGGAGAGCGAGATCCTCCCGCGTCGTGTTCCCGGCTATCAACCCGCGGCGCTCGACCAGCTCTGTGCGTCGGGGGAGGTCGTGTGGGTCGGCTCGGGCCTCGACCGCGTCGCGCTCTACTACCGTGAGGACGCGCCTCTGCTCGGCTCGCCCGCCTCCGGGGAGCCGCTCGCGGGCCCCGTGCACGACGCCCTGCGGGCCGCGCTCGGTCGGAGCGCCGAGTTCTGGCCCGACCTCGTCGCGGCGCTCGGCGTCGACCCCGCAGAGGCGCTGCCCGTCCTCTGGGAGCTCGTCTGGAACGGCGAGGTGACGAACGACGCATGGGCGCCGCTCCGGGCGAAGCGCCGCTACGGCGTGCCTGCGGCCGAGCGCCGACCGCGGCGCTTCTCGCGCTCGCGCGCTTCGGGGCAGGTCGCGACGGCCGGTCGCTGGTCGCTGGCCGGGCGGTTGTTCGCAGGTGACGCAGTGTCACCTGCGCCCGATCGTCGCGCCCTCGCGGAGCTGCTGCTCGAGCGGCAGGGGATCGTCACGCGCGACGGCGTCCGCGCGGAGGGCGTTCCCGGCGGCTACGGCGCCGTCTACGGGGAGCTGAAAGGGCTCGAGACCGTCGGTGCGTGCCGCCGCGGCTACTTCGTGGAGGGCCTGGGCGGCGCGCAGTTCGCGCTTCCGGGCGCGGTGGAGCGGCTGCGCGAGTTGCGGGACGTCGACGACGACGAGCCCCTCGTCCTCGCGGCCGCCGATCCGGCGCAGCCCTACGGCGGCGTCCTGCCGTGGCCGAAGCGGGCCGCTGCGCGGGCCGCGCGCGTCGCCGGGGCGCACGTCGTCCTGCTCGGCGGCGAGGCGGCGCTCTACGTCGAGCGCGGCGGGCGGTCGCTGCTCCCGCTTCGTGAGCCCGATGCCGACTGGTTGCGCCCGGCGCTTGCGGCGCTCGTCGCGTGGGTGCGCTCCGATCGCGGCCGCCGTCTCTCGGTCGAGCGCTTCGACGGAATGCCCGTGGTCGACAGCGACGCTCTGTCGCTGCTCGTCGAGGCCGGCTTCCTCGCGGGGCCGCGCCGGGCCGTGCTCCGTCCCTGAGGTTCTCGGATCCAGCCGGACCGGCGAGACGGGGCGGTCCCCCCGACCGCCCCGTCTCGGGCCCCCGTTGTCGGACGGTCTACGGGAGAGCAACCCCGCCGCGCTTGCGGGTCGTCAGCCAGACGCCCGCGATGCCTGCGCCGACGAGAGCAACCAGGCCCGCCCCGGCTCCGAAGGACGACCAGTCGAGGTCGTCACGGCCGGAGGCGACTGCCGTCTGCGTCACCTCGGGGAACCTGCCGATCGGCGAGTCGCCGGTCATTCCCTGCGGCTCCTGGGCAACCCGGGTCAGAGCCGAGTCGCCGGTGAGCCCGAGGGACGTCTGCCCCTTGGACCGGCTCGTCGCGAGCCCCGTTCCTTCCGGGAGATTCGGCCTCGAGCCCGACTCCGCGCCGGTGCCGCGCTGCAGCGCCGCGTGCACGCCGGTGAGCTTCGTCTCTGCCTGCCCGCTGAACAGGCTCTTGTCGACGCCGATGCCGTGGCTCAGGTAGGGGATCGTCCCGGGGTCGCCCGGCTGGGCGACCACTGTCGCGCCGCCGCCCGATCCACCCTCGACGTCCAGAAGCATTGCGTTCGCGCTGCCCGCGAACAGTGCGGCGACGGCGGCCAGTACCGCCGACGTCAAGAGCATCCGTGCTGTGGTGATGTCGTTCATGTCCCGCGTCCTCCTCGACCGTTCGACCATGCGTCGAGGCTAGGAGGCCGGCCGCTCGGCGTCGTGCACAGCTGCGACACAGGGTGTGTAACGCTTGCTACAGAGATGGAGTGGCGGCTCTTCGAGGGAATCCCCGGCGCGGACGTCCGTGCGGTGCTGGCGCTCGCCCGCAGGAGCACCTACCGGCGAGGCGAGGTCGTCTTCCACCACCACGATCCGGCCGACGCCGTCCACCTCGTGTCGAAAGGCCGCTTCGACATCCGCATCACGACGACGCACGGCGACGTCGTCGCTCTCGCGATCCGCGGCGCGGGGGAGACCTTGGGCGAGCTCGCGGTCGTCACGGGGGCGGAACGCAGCGCCACTGTCACCGCGCTCGAGCCCGGCGAAACGCTCGTCCTGCGCGGCTCCGAGCTCCGGCGCCTTGCGCGTGAGCATCCGTCGGTCGGCGAGGTGCTCGTGCGGATGCTCGCCGAGCACGTGGGCCTTCTCTCGGAGCGGCTCGTGGAGTCGTACACCGTCGACGCCGAGACGCGCGTCGTGAGACGCGTGCTCGAGCTCGGCCGCGTGTACGGCGGTCGACCCCCGGTCGTGATCCCGCTCATCCAGGAGGAGCTCGCCGCGCTCGCGGGGGCCTCGCGCGCGACGGTCAACCGGGTGCTCCGAGAGGCGGAGGGCCGTGGGCTCGTCGAGCTCGGCCGCGGGAAGACCGTCATCCTCGATCCCGACGGCCTGACGCGGCTCGCCCGGCTTCGCGGGTAGAGGGGCAGCGCACGCGTGCCGGAGGGTGACGCGCTCCACCGGATCGCCGCTCGGCTTCAGCCGCTCGTCGGCGAGCGCATCGAGGCTTCGTCTCCGAGCCCGCAGGGCCTCGTCACCGGCGTCGCGCGGGCGATCGACGGTCGCTTGCTCGAGTCCGTCGAAGCAGTCGGCAAGAATCTCCTCCTTCGCTTCGAGGGCGGCCTCACCGTGCGGAGTCACCTGCGCATGAACGGACGCTGGACCGTGCGGCGCCGCGGCGCTGCTCCCTGGCGCGGACGTCCGTGGCTCCTCCTCCGCACGACGGGATGGGAGGCGGCGCAGTGGAACGGCCCCGTGCTGCGCGTCGACGACGGGCGAGCGCGACGCCTCGGGCCGGACCTCCTGGCCGACGCGACGACCGTCGACGATGTCGTGGCGCACGTTCGCTCCGCATGTCCGGACCGGTTGCTCGGCGACGTGCTCGTCGACCAGCGCGTGGTCGCGGGCATCGGGAACATGTGGCTGGCGGAGCTCCTCTGGCGCGCGCGGGTCTCGCCCTGGCTCCCGGTCGGCGAGGCGACGGACGCCGAGCTCGAAGTCGCTCTCGGCTGGGCCCGCGACGCAATGCGGGAGGCGGTCGCGAAGCGCGCCGCGCGACCGACCCGGGCCGTCTATCGCCGTGCTGGCCGTCCGTGCAGGCGCTGCGGGGTGCCGATCCGCTCTCGCGGCCTCGGCGAGCTGAACCGCACGGCGTACTGGTGCGAGCGCTGTCAGCGGGGCCTGTGACGCGTGACTCGGCGTCCTGATCCGGATCGGCGCCGGCAGGGATCGGCGCGTTGGCCGGGTACCTGTCGATGTGGCACCGCGCTCGCCGCATCTCCACCACGCGCTCCGCGCGTTCACGCTCGGGGCGTTCGCCTATCTCCTCCGCGAGCTCGACGACGCCGGCGAGTCGCTGCCGTTCGCGTTCGAAGAGCACGAGGCAAAGAACCGTCCCGCGCTGTACGAGTACCGCCCGCTCGTCCGCGACTTCGTCGAGAGCAACGAGGAGCGGCTGCGCGGGCGCGAGGACGCGCTCATCGCCCTCGAGGAGCTGCAACGCGAGCCGGCGGCGGGGATCTACGCCCGCGCCCACGCCGGGCGTGACCCCTCCGAGGACGATGCCCTCTTCCGCACCGTCCTCGTCGATCTCCTGATCCGGGTCGCCGAGGCCTGCGGCGGTTTCGACTGGGACGACGAGGCGTTCGACCGCTCGTACGAGGAGCTCGAGCGCTCGCTCTTCGGCGAGCGCCGTTCGTACGCAGCGGTTGCGCCGCTCGTCGGCATCTCGACGGGGACGCAACGAGAGCTGGGCTCCTCGCTGCGTGTTCGCGCGGCCGCCGACGGAGAGCTGGCCCGCCACTGGCCCGAGGCGAAGGGTCTCCTGCCGCCGGGCTTCGGCCGCGAGCCCGACCGGTACTGCGTGCTCGAGCTCCGCGCGGGCCTCGACGCGGGCGAGGACGTCCCGGACGCCCCCGCGGAGATCGCCGACGCCGTGTCGGCGATCCGCCTCGCCACGAGTGCGCCGCTCGCCGCCGGACCCGTTCTCTTCGAGACGCTCGACGGCCGTCCGTACGGGATTCGGCCCGTGCTGCCGATCGCGGCGACGCAGCCACCCGGGGAGCCGACGCGGCTCGACGAGTTCCGCGCACCGCTCGCCGCCGAGCTCCTCGTGCGGCTCGGCCTCGCGGACGCGGACACGAACCTGGCGGAGGCGCTCGACCGCTGGGAGCTGGCGCTGTTCCAGAACGAGCCCTTCCGCTCCGAGCAGCTGCGCGCAGCGTTCGCCGCGCTGCTCGGCTCGACGTGGCCGCTCCGGGCCGCCGTGCTGCTCGAGGGGCAGGAGGAGCAACGTGAGGCGCTGCACGGCGACCTCGCCGTGCTCGCCGAAGGCGAGGATGCGACGCCGCTCGCCGCTGACGCCGTCCGGCGGTCGCTCGTCGAGGTGCTCCGCGACGGGGATCGCGCGGGGCTTGCGCCACGGCTCGACCGCGTGCTGCTCGGCCTCCCGGTAACGGGCCGGCTGCGCGCCGCCTCCTAGGGCGTCGGTTCGGCTTCGCATCGACACGCGACGCCACTCGAGCCGTCACACAGACGGCACGAAGCCGTGACACACCCGTGACGGTTTCGCCTCTACGGTCGGTGCATGGAGGAGGCACGGAGCGTTCTCGAACGGTTCGAGCGGATCGAGTCCATGCGACGGGCGAACGCGGGCCCGGTCGAGCTGCTCGGGGAGCTCCGGGCCCTTCTCCGCGAGGCGGAGGCGTGGGTCCGGGTCGAAGGAGGTGATGCCGGTGACGTGGCCGTCGCGCAACTGCGGGACGCCCTGGCGCGTGACATGATCGGTGCGTGATCTCACACTGGGACGACGTCCGCGCCGTCCGCCGCGAGTCGGGGCACATCTCGGGTGACTGGCAGTCGCTGACGGGCGAGGCGTCGGACTGGGTCGGCGTCCAGCGGATCCGGATCGACCCGGGGAAGTGGTCGACGCCGCTCCACCTCGAAGGCGCGGACGAAGAGATCTTCTTCGTCCTCGATGGGAGCGGGATCTCGGTGCAGGGCGACGGGTCGGGGGAGCAGGCTTTCGCCGTCGGTCCCGGCGACTGTCTCGTCCATCTCGCGCTGGTGCACGCGCACACGCTCCAGGCCGGCCCGGACGGTCTCGACGTCCTCGCGTTCGGCGAGCGGCACTATGCGGCCAATACGTTGCTCCCGCGGGCGGGTGTCTCGTGGCTCGGGCCGACGTGGGTGCTCGAGGGCGCGCCCGACGACCACCCGTGGAAACGCGAGGCTGCGGCCGGGCCGCCGGAGGTCGGGGAGCTCGTCGAACGGCCCGGGCGGATCGTGAACGTCGAGGACGTCGAGGCCTATGAACGCGAGGGCGCAAGCGTCGCGCGCTCCGTGCGCGACCTCGGCCGAGCCGCGGGCTCGTACAAGACGGGGCTGCAGCTGTTCGAGGTTCCTGCAGGCAAGCTCAACAACCCGCCACACTGCCACAGCGCCGAGGAGGAGATCTTCGTCGTCCTCGACGGCGAGGGAACGCTCGAGCTCTGGCCGCATCTACGTCGCGGGGGAGAGCACGAGGAGCATCCCGTCCGCCGCGGCAGCGTCGTCGCACGGCCTGCGGGAACGGGCCGGGCCCACGCGTTCCGTGCGGGCGACGGCGGCCTCACGCTGCTCGCCTACGGGGCCCGTGACCCGCGGGACGTCACGTACTACCCTCGGTCGGGCAAGCTGAACATCCGTGGCGTCGGGCTGATCGGCCGGCTCGAGGTGCTCGACTACTGGGACGGGGAGGATTGAGCGGCGCGTGAAGGAGTCGGGGGGACCGCGGTGAACGAGGCGTGGTCATGGGACTCATCCGTCTTCTGCCCCGACCTCGGGGAGCGCCGTCCGCGCCGGACCCGTCGCCCGACCCCGAGCCGCTCGAGACGCCCTCGGAGCCCGTCGCGGTGAGCGAGCCCGTGCCCGAGCCCGAAGCGCCTGTCGCGGCGGATTCGGTCGAGCCCGTGGACGTCCCGCCTGCCGAGCAGCCCGCCGTCGGACTGACGCCGTCGGGGACGCTCCCGGCCGGCGCCGCGACCTCTGTGATCGCGCTGGCGAATCAGAAGGGCGGTGTCGCGAAGACGACGACGACGCTCAATCTCGGTGTCGCCCTTCGGGAGATGGGGCACCGCGTGCTGCTCGTCGACCTGGATCCGCAGGGCAACCTGACCATGAGCCAGGGGCTGAACCCGGACGTGATCGAGCGCTCGATGTTCGACGTGCTCGTCCACAAGATTCCGATCTCGGAGGTGATCGAGCGGCGCGAGGTCGACCTCGCCGTAGCCTCGATCGACCTCGCCGGAGCCGAGCTCGCGCTGAGCGCCCTGATCGGGCGCGAGCGGTCGCTCGAGAAAGCGCTCGTCGAGGTACGCAACGCGTACGACTACATCCTGATCGACACGCCACCTTCGCTCGGCCTGCTGACCATCAACGCGTTCGTCGCCGCGACGGGCGTCATCGTCCCGGTGCAGTGCGAGTACCTCTCGCTGCGCGGCCTCGTGCAGCTCGAGAACACGCTCGCGATGGTGCGCGAGAACCTCAACCCGCACGTCGCGGTCGAAGGGATCGTCCCGACGATGTTCGACGGGCGCACGCTGCACTCGCGCGAGGCGATCGAGATCCTCGAGGAGAACTTCGGAGACCTCGTCTACCGTACGCGGATCAGGAAGACCGTCCGATACGCGGAGGCTCCCGTGAAGGGAAGCTCCGTCCTCAAGTACGACCCCACGGGCGCCGCGGCGGAGGCATACCGCGAGCTGGCCCGCGAGGTCGTCGCTGCGAAGGAGGCCCAGGATGGCGCGCAAGCGCGCGAGCATGCGTGAGGGACCGCTCGCCGAGCTCTTCCGCGCGACCGAGGCCGCGCAGAGAGCTCAGGGCGAGCAGCAGGTCGAGAGCGACGCTGCGCCGACGCAGCCCGAGCCGACCCGTCCCGAGCCCGCACAGCCGGTTCAGCCGGTTCAGCCCGAGCTTCCGATCGAGCGTCGGCCCGAGGACGTGACGCTCGAGGCGACGGTCGAGCACGTCTACGACTTCGAGCTCTCCCGGCCCGAGCCGGTCGAGCGCGCGCCCGAGCCAGACCCCGAGCCTCCGACCGTTGCGCGCAGGCCCAAGCCGGTCACGCCCGTCGAGCCCCCCGTCGTCGCGGCGGCTCCGCAGCCCGTCGTCGAGGTTGCCCCGGTCATCGAGCACGAGCCTGTCGCGGAGCCGTACACGCCTCCGGCGAGCCGCTTCGTCGCGCCGATGCCCGACAGCGCTCCACGCCTGCACGTCGCGGGCGACGTCGCGTCCTACCTCGCGGTGATCCGCGTCGTCGGCGTCGGCGGCGCCGGGATCAACGCGGTCAACCGGATGATGGATGCCGGGATCGCCCAGGTCGACTTCGTCGCCGTCAACACGGACGCGCAGCAGCTCGAGCTCTCGGACGCACCCGCGAAGATCCACATCGGCCAGTCCATCACCCAGGGCCTCGGCTCCGGCGCCGACCCCGAGACGGGTCGTCGCGCCGCCGAGGAGGGCTTCGACCACGTGCGCGCCGCGCTCCGCGGCAGCGACATGGTCTTCGTCACGGCAGGCGAGGGCGGTGGCACCGGCACCGGTGCGGCGCCCGTCGTCGCCAGGATCGCGCGCGACCTCGGCGCGCTGACGGTCGGGATCGTGACCACGCCGTTCAAGTTCGAGGGGACGCGTCGCCGCATTTCCGCGGAGTCCGGGATCGAAGAGCTCCGCGCGGCGTGCGACACGGTGATCGTGATCCCGAACGACCGCCTGCTCGAGGTGCTCCACCGCTCCACGTCGATGATCGACGCCTTCAAGATCGCCGACGACGTGCTCCGGCAGGGCGTCCAGGGGATCTGCGACCTGATCACAATGCCCGGCCTGATCAACCTCGACTTCGCCGACGTCCGCACGATCATGTCGGACGCCGGCTCGGCGCTGATGGGCATCGGCTACTCCGAGGCCCAGGAAGGCCGTGCCCGCGAGGCGGCCGAGCGTGCGCTGCGCTCGCCGCTGATCGACACGGAGATCGTGGGCGCGCGCGGGATCCTTCTCTCGATCGCAGGCGGCGAGGACCTCACCCTCCTCGAAGTGAACGAGGCGGCGGAGGTCGTGCGTCAGGCGGCGACGGACGACACGAACATCATCTTCGGCGCGACGGTCGACGAGCGGCTCGCCGGCCAGGTGTGGGTGACTGTCGTCGCGACCGGGCTCGGCGCGCCGAGGCGCGCGTCGTTCACGCCCTCCTTCCCGAGTCCCCGCACGGCCTCGGCGAGCGCGTCGCGGCAGTACTCCTCGGGCGAGGAGAGCGAGTTGCCGAGCTTCCTGCGCTGACGCGCCGCTCTCGCTCGGCCGCCCTGCGCTCCTCCGCCCCCGTCGTTCTACGCTCTGCACCATGCGCGGTGCTATCGCGGCCGGGAACCGGCACTCCGCCGACGCCGGGGCGTGGGCGCTCCGCGAAGGTGGGACGGCCGTCGACGCCGCCGTTGCCGCCACGCTCGCGGCCTTCGTGATGGAAGGACCGCTGACCGGGCCGGCCGGCGGTGGGTTCGCGCTCCTCCACGAGCCGGGCCAGGGCGCGACGCTGCTCGATTGCTTCTTCGCAGTGCCGTTGCGGGAGGCGGGCGAGATGGAGGAGGTGGAGATCGACTTCGTCGGCTCGTCCAGCCAGGTCTTCTTCGTCGGCGAGGCATCGGTCGCCGTCCCCGGGCTCGTGGCCGGTCTGGCGGAGGTACACGAGCGCCGGGGCAGGCTGCCCTGGGAGCGGCTCTTCGTGCCGGCCCTCGAGCTCGCGGGCCGCGTCCAGGTGGCGGGACCGGAGCAGGTCTACCTCCACGAGATCCTCGCCGCGATCCTCCAACGCGAGTCCGGTGGGCGTCGCGTCTACGGGATTCACGGGCACATCGACCCATCCGACCTCGTGGCGACGCTGCGGCTGCTCCAACAGGCGCGCGCCGAGGCGGTCGCGCTGCTGCTGCCCGAGCTCGCGGAGGATCTCCTCTCGTACACGGTCGAGCCGCGCGAGCCGCTCGAGTGCGCCTTTGTCGGCTCCACGGTGCTGACCGCGCCGGCGCCGTCGCTCGGCGGCGCAATCGTTCGCGCGGGGCTCGAGACGCTCGGGGAGCGCGGCGACGACTCGACGGGCTCCCCCGCCGAGGCACGGTCGCTCGCGGCCGCGCTCTCGGCCGGCTATGCGAGCGGCGGGCCGAGGGAGGCCTCGGCGAAGCCCACGGGCACGACGCACGTCTCCGTCGTGGACGCGGACGGAGCCGCCGTCGGCATCTCGTCGACGCTCGGCTCGGGGTCGGGTGTCTTCCGGCACGGCTTCCAGCTCAACAACATGCTCGGCGAGCTCGACGTGATCGGGACGGAGGACCGCGACCCGGGCACCCGGCTGCCGAGCATGATGTCCCCGACGCTCGTGCTCGACGAGGGCGCGCCGCGCCTGGTGGTCGGGAGTGCAGGGTCGGTGCGGCTCGCCGGCGCGATCCTGCAGGTCGTGGCCGCTGTCGTGCGTCAGGGGCTCACCGTCGAGGAGGCGATCGCGCGCGCGCGCCTCCACGTCGACGGGGATCGAGTCCACGTCGAGGGCGGTTGGCCCGACGGGGTTGCCGACGCGCTCGCCGAGGAGGGCTTCGACGTCGTTCGCTGGGACGCGCGGAACCTCTTCTTCGGGGGCGCCTCCGCCGTCGAGCGGCGCTCGGCTGCGACGCTCGGCGCCGCCGGCGATCCGCGCCGTGGAGGTCACGGGGTGGTCGTCCCGTGATCGTGGTCCGTCCCGCCGAGCCGCCCGACGCAGACCAGCTCGTGCGGCTCGCGGCGGCCGTCGGCCGCGAGCCCGGTGAATGGCTGCTGACAACGGAGACCTGGCGAAGCGCCGCCGACGAACGCCGCTACCTGAAGGCCGTTCGTCGGCATTCGGATGCCGCGGTCTTCGTCGCCGTCGACGACGACGTGGGCAGGGTCGTGGGCAGGCTCTCCGTCGCGCGCGACCCGCATCCGGCGAGCGCGCACGTTGCCGACCTCGGTCTGATGGTGGCCGCCGAGTACCGCCGCCGCGGGATCGGACGTTCCCTGCTGGCGACCGCGGTCGAATGGGCCCGGGCCGCCGACGTCCGCAAGCTGGAGCTGCACGTCTTCCCGTGGAACGAGCCGGCCATTCGGCTCTATGAGGAGTTCGGATTCGAGCGCGAAGGGGTGCGCCGCGGGCACTACAGCCGCGACGGCGCCGACGTCGACGCGCTCCTCATGGCGTACCACCTCCCCTCGGAACGGGAATCCCCTCCATCTCCAGCGCCCTGATCAGGAACCGGCGCATCTCCGCCTCGTACCGCGGGTCGTAGAGCGCCTCTCCGCCGACCATCCCGCCTGCGGCGCAAACGGCCTCGACGAGCTCGGCGATCGTCGGGCCCCGCTCGGCCCGGCCGACCGGCAGCGCGACCCATCCGTGCGCCGACGCGCCCGCCGCGCACGGAGGTGCCGCGTCGTCGTCGGTCGCCTCGTCCGCCATGCGATCAGCGTGCCCGACGAGGTGTCACGTGTCCGTGTCGACTTCGTGCCAAGAACGCAATGTCCGGCGGGCGGGCTGCCCGGCCGCCCGGGCCGCCACGCCTCAGTGGGCGGGGGCTGCGACCGCGGAGACGAGCGCGTCCCAGGCGGGTGGCCCGCCGGCGCGCAACCGCGCGGCGGCGGCGAGCGGCTCCTCGCCGTGAGCGGCGCGCGTCGAGAACAGATCCGGCCGCGGCCGGATCGACACGCGGGGAAGATGGAGCCGGTCTGCGTCCCAGCACGTCCCCGTGGTCGCGTCGGCGGACACCAGACCGTTCGAGTGGTGCTCGAGCGCCTCCGCGAGGAGCGCGAAGCGCATCTCGTCGAGCGGCAACAGGCTCTCGTCTCGCAACTCCCGGGCGTATGACGCGGCCCTCGATCCATGCTCGACATCGAGCCCGTCCGTCAGGCGCCTCGTGTCGTGGAGGAGCCCGAAGCAGAAGACGAGCGTGCGGTCGATCTGCGTAGCGCCCGCGGCCAGCGCGAGGCCCGTAGCGGCGACGCAACGCCAGTGGTCGTCGCCGTGGATCGTGGAGTCGCGGCGCCACGCACGGGCCAGCGCCCGGTCGACGAGCGACGTCAGCGCCCCCGTTTCCACCCGGTCACCATCGCACGCTGCGCCGCGGTCTGGGGTGACGCGGCCCACGCGTCAGGGACGCCGCGGCGGAGGCGCGTGATCGTGCGCAACGGATCGCCGTCGTCGAGCCCGTGGCGGACGAGCCAGCACCCGACGACCGTCCCGGTTCGGCCGATCCCGCCCCAG
>NZ_DATMBZ010000056.1:0-8451 GCF_035558935.1 Gaiella sp.
GTGACGACGTCGAGGAGCGCGGACATCGACGAGACCTCCTCGCGCTGCTCCTGGAGGAACCAGTGCATGAACTGCTCGGCGACGAGGTCGCCTTCCTCACGTGCCGTGATCGCGAGCTGCTGGATCTGGCCGGTGACGCGCTTTTCCTGGTCGAGCGCCAGCTGGACCGGGGCGACGACGTCCGCGAAGTCGACCTGCGGCGCCTCCACCGCGGGGATCACGACCTGCTCGTCGGCGTCCAGGAGATACTGCACCATCATCATGGCGTGGTTCCGCTCCTCGACGGCCTGTCGGTAGAAGTGGCCGGCGAGCTGCGGGAGGGTCTGCGCGTCGTAGTGGACGGCGATCGCGACGTACTGCTGCGACGCGCCGAACTCGTACGCGATCTGCTCGTTGAGGGCTTCCGTGTATCGCGACATGCGAAGACTCTAACGCCGGACGCCGGAGGCGGCCCGGGGGCCGCCTCCGAGAGAACGGATGACTCGGTCGCTCAGTTCGCGGACGCGTCGACGTCGGCAGGCGCCGCTCCGAGCTGGATCCGGCGAGGCTTCGCCTCCTCGGGCTTCGGCACGCGAACCTCGAGGACGCCGTCCTTGTACGCGGCGGCGATCTTCGAGTCGTCGACGCCGGCCGGCAGGCCGACGGCGCGCGAGAAGCTTCCGTAGCGCCGTTCGTAGCGGAAGAAACGGTCGCTCTGCTCCTCGGTCGCTCGACGCCGCTCACCCGTCACCGTGAGAGTGTCGTCCGCGACCTCGATCGAGATCGCGTCCTCGGCGAGCCCGGGCAGGTCGAACGCGTAGACGACGTCGCTCTCCGTCTCCCAGACGTCGAGCGCAGGCACCCAGCCCTGCGCCGAGCGGCTGCGGTTCTCGAACAGGCCGTCGAACAGCCGGCCGATCTCGCCCTGCATCTGCGCGATGTCGCGGAAGGGCTCCCAGCGTACGAGTGTGGACATGGTTCCTCCTTCGCAGAGAAATACTAGAGTCTCGATTATAAAATATGCGTCGCTTCATAGCAAGTTCTCTGGGAGTACGATCGCGCCATGGCGGGGGTCCCCCAGACGCTCAAGGGACGGAGCTTCACGCGTGTCTCGGACTGGAGCCCCGACGAGCTCCGGACAGCGCTCGACCTCGCCGACGAGCTGAAGGTCGAGCGCTCGCGCCGCCGCGAGCTTCGGATCCTCCCGGGGCGAACCGTGGGGCTCATCTTCCGCAAGCCCTCGACACGGACGCGGATCAGCTCCGAGGTCGGGATCGCGGAGCTGGGCGGCATGGCGCTCTACGTCCCCGCCGCCGACCTCCAGCTCGCGCGCGGGGAGTCGACGCGCGACACCGCGCTCGTCCTCTCCCGCTTCCTGAGCGGCATCGTGATCCGCACCTTCGACCAGGCAGAGGTCGACGAGTTCGCGCAGCACGCGACGATCCCCATCGTCAACGGCCTCACCGACGCAGCCCATCCCCTGCAGGCGCTCGCCGACGCGATGACGATCCGGGAGCGGTTCGGGACGCTCGCGGGCGTGCGACTCGCTTACCTCGGCGACGGGAACAACGTCTGTCGCTCGCTGATGCGCATCGCGGCCCGGACCGGCGTCGACTTCGTCGCCGCGTGCCCCGACGGCTACCGCCCCGACGATGCGGACGTCGCCTCGTGCCGCGAGGACGCAGCCGGGAGCGGCGGGAGCGTCGAGGTCGTCACGGACGCCGGCGAGGCGGTCGCCGGAGCGCAGGTTCTCTACACGGACGTCTGGACGAGCATGGGCCAGGAGGCGGAGCACGACCGGCGCATCGCAGACCTCGAGCCGTACCGTCTCGATGCCGAGAAGCTGGCGCTCGCGGGGCCGGACGCCATTGCGCTCCACTGCCTCCCCGCGCACGTCGGCGAGGAGATCACCACGGACGTCCTCTACGGCGACCGCTCTCTCGTCTGGGATCAGGCCGAGAACCGGCTGCACGTCTACAAAGCCGTGCTCGCCCTGACCGTTCGCTGACCGTGTCCTTCGACGACGTCGTCCGCCAAGCGCTCGACAGCCTGCCGCCGGACATCGCCGGCGCACTGCGGAACGTGGCGGTGGTCGTGGAGGACGAGGACCCACAGGATCCCGACCTCTACGGTGTCTTCGACGGCGTCCCGCTGACCGAGGGCGGCCCGGGGCCGGGCGACCTCCCGAACCGGATCGCGATCTTCCGCAGGCCGCTCGAGGCGGACTTCGACGACGTCGACGAGCTGCGCGAGGAGATCCGGATCACGGTGCTGCACGAGCTCGGCCACTACTTCGGGCTCGACGAGGACCGCCTCTCCGAGCTCGGATACGAATGAACACCGTCCTCGACGTCGTCACCTGGGCCGCCGTGATCGTCGGCGCCCTCGCGATCGCGCTCTTCCTCTTCGCCCGCCGCGGCTGAGTCCCGTTTAGCCGCGGGAATGTTCGGGCATCCAGGAGCGTTGTGTCGTCCATGGACACCATCTCGCGGTTCCACACGGAGATCGAAGAGTTGAGCGAGCGACGAGTCGCGCTCTGGAACTCGCTCTCCCAGGGTCGTGATCCGGTCGTCGTCGACGAGATCAAGGCGCTCGACGCGCGGCTCGAGGAGCTCTGGGCGAAGATCCGCGCCGAGCGCGCCCGCATCCGCTTCGGCGAGCGGGACGAGATCGTGCGCAGGGCACGGGCCGAAGAGCGGCTCGAGCGAGCGGCGTAGCCTCCGACAGAACCCGCAGTCGAGGCGTTTCCGGCAGGGAACGCTGCGGGTTCGCCGTACCATATGGTGGTGCTCGTCCGACGCGTCGACAGCGAGGAGGACCCCGTCGCGCAGGAGCGCCAGGCGCTCGCCGACCAACGCGCCGCGCTCGAGGCGCTGAAGCGCCAGCTCGCCGAACGGATCAGCGCCGTCAAAGAGCGCGAGGAAGAGCTGCGCGCCGCGATTGCCCGGGTCGCGGGCGGAAAGGCACCGGGTGTCGCGCTCCCTCCGCTCGTCGACCCGGACTCCGACCGCCTCGCGATTCGTGCGGCGGCGGTGGCCGAACGGGAGCGTGCGGTCGCGGCCCGTGAGGCTGCGCTCGGCGGCGTGCCCACCAACGGCAACGCGGAGCTGGCGGAGCGCGCTGCGAAGCTGGAGGCCCTCGCTCGGGAGCTCGAGGTCCGCGAACGCGCGGTCGAGGAGCGGGAGCGCACCCCGCCCGACCCCGATGCGGCGCGGCTCGCCGAGATAGAGGCGCGTCTCGACGAGCTTCGCGCGGCCGAGGAGGCGTTCCTCCGCACGCGGCGCGAGCTCGCCGACCACTCGGACGCGATCGCCGCCCGCGAGCAGCTTCTGGCGCAGCGGGAGCGCGAGCTCGACGAGCGCGACGACGGCTGGGGCGGCGCCGACGTGCGCGAGCTCGAAGCGCGGTTGCGGAGGCTCGAGACGCAGCGCACGGCACCCGGCGGGACGCCGGGGTTCAGCGGAGGCTTCCGCCGGCTCGAGCAGGAAGGCACCCGCCGGCCGCCGTCGGACTGAGCCGGGCGCCCGACGCCGCGCGGAGCGAAGCCCATCTGGATCGTCACGCAATGCGAGACGGGCGACGGCTGACTGAAGCACCTGAGGACGAGATGGCGGTATCCGGGCGACTGGGCCCCGTGGATCATCTGGGTGCCGCTGGTCAGCGCCGTCTGGCCGCTCCGGAAACGCACAGCGTCGTCACAGCCAAATCCCAGGTCGCGCAGGCTCAATGAGCATGTGACCCGACCGAAGGAGAACCGATGAGACGCAAGCTCGTGACCGTGGGGGCCGCGGCGCTCGCCGTGGCCGGTGGGGGCGCGGCGATCGCCGCGACGACCGGGGGCTCGCCGCAGGAGGAGAGCAAGGCAGTCGTCGAGGACGCCGCGAAGCAGCTCGGCGTCACGCCGAGCAGGCTGTCGAGCGCGCTGAAGCAGGCGCTCGAGAACCGTGTCGACGCGGCGGTCGCCGACGGCAGGCTGACGAAGGAGCAGGGAGATGCCCTCAAGGCTCGGATCGAGGCGGAGGACTATCCGATGCTCGGCGGTTTCGGGTTCGGCCATCACGGGGGCCCCGGGATACGCGGGTTCGGCCACCTCGACGCGGCCGCCGCCTACCTGGGCATGACGGAGACCGAGCTGGCGACCGAGCTCGCAGGCGGCAAGACGCTCGCCGACGTCGCGAAGGCGAAGGCCAAGTCGGTCGACGGGCTCGTCTCCGCCCTCGTCGCCGACGAGAAGCAGGAGCTCGACGCCGCCGTCGCGGCCGGGCGCATCACCAGGGCCCAGGCCGACGAGATGCTCGCGAATGCGAAGCAGCGCTTCACCGACATGGCGAACGGAACGCTGCCCGACCGTGGACACGGCCCCTTCGGCGCCCCGCCGGGCGCGCTCTGGTCGGGCTCGCAGCCCGACGGCCCGACGATCTGACGACGAGCTCGAGCCAGCCGAGAGGCCCGGAGGGGCCTCTCGGCCGTCACGTCGCGCGGCGGCCCGTGCTCAGCCGTGCATGACGACTCCGCTGCCGGTGACGCTGGTCGTCACCTGCGACGGATCGCCGCCGTAGAAGATCGCCCCGCTCCCCGACACCGTCGCGTCGAGAGACTTGGTCGCCGTGACGACGATGCGGCCGGAGCCGCTGAGCACCGCGTGGACATCCGACGCGGCGATCCCCTCGAGCTGCGCATCGCCCGAGCCGGCGTGCTCGACCTCGAGCGTCGTCGCCGTGCCGTTCGCGCGCAGGATGCCGCTGCCCGGCAGTGCCACGGTGAGGCGCTTTGCGTCGATTCCGTCGGCGACGACCGTCCCGCTGCCGCTGAGCGTCAGCGCGCGGAGGGTCGGGACCGTCACGTCGACGCTCATCGGCGCCTTCGTCGCCATGCTGCCCGGCGTCGTTCCGATGACGAGCTTCCCGCCTTCCACCGTGGTCGTGACGCGGTCGAGCAGGTTGTCGTCCGCCGAGACGACGACCGACTGCTCGCCGCCGACGTGGATGGTGACGTTGTTGCCGCCGGCCAGGTCGACGGCTGCGAAGGGCGCGACGTCGCGGGACTCGGTCGCGGGGACACCGGAGCCCTCGACGCCGACGCCGGACGACCTGTCCGCGACGTCGCCGTGGATCAGCAGACCGATCGCGATCCCCGCGACGACGAGCGCGACGGCTCCGGCAGCCAGAAGCCAGCGCCGATGCGGCGCATGGCCGTGGAGCGGTGTTGGAGCGACTGTCATCACTCCTCCTTCCAAAGTCCGGACCGCCGGAGGATCGCACGCAACGGCCGAGCCGCCATCGGGCGCACCACTGAAGCGCTGTGCGGAAAGACCGCATGCGGGGGGAGGGCCGCCGTCGCCCGGCGGCCCTCCCCCCGAGCCGAGCGGCGGTCAGGCCCCGACCGGCTCCGCCTGGCGTGCCGGCACGTCGACCTGGAGGTCGGGGTCGGCCGCCCGCACGTGCGTCTGCTCGGCACCGAGCTCGCCGCGCACGATGTTGGCGCCCTGGGCGAGCGCGGCGGCCTTGTACATCGCGATCGGGCGCGGGACGCCCTGGCGGCCGAAGCCGCAGTCAGAGGAGAGCACGAGCTTGTCCGCGTCGATGTACTCGAGCGCCGTGCGGATGTCGGCGGCGACGTCCTCGGGCGTCTCGACCTGGAGGCGCCGGTGGCTGATCATCCCGACGGCGACCTTCTTCGGGAGCTTCCCCTTGTACGGCGCGAACGCCGGCAGCAGCGTGTGGCCGTTCTCCTTCGACTCGATCGTCCACACGTCGCCCTTCAGGCGGTTCAGGTAGATGTCGACCGACGGCTCGTACGAGATCTGCGGATCGAAGCAGTGCTGCGCGCCGGGATTCCCCCAGCAGGTGTGGATCCAGAGCTCGCAGTCGTCGAGACCCTCGACCGTGTGGTTGAACAGGTCGACGAGGAAGTCGAGCACCTCCGCGGGCGCGCCGTAGGCGGCCGACGAGTGGATGGCGGGCTCCTCGATCTGGATCACCTTGCAGCCGGCGGCCTGGAGCTCGCGCAGCTCGGCGTTCAGGATCGTCGCGATGTCCCACATCAGGTCCTGCTTGTCCTGCGCGTAGGCGTCGGTCTTGACCGTGAGCACGGTCGCGGCGAGGTCGGCGGCGATCGTCCCGAACTTGACGGGCTTCTCGGAGCGCGCCTGCGCGACGCGCCAGACCTTCGCGAACTCGAGCGGGACGCGCGGCCCGATCTTGTCGGTCACCGCGTGGTACTTCCAGCCGCCGACGATCTCGTTGAGCCACGACCCGATCGGGTACGACCAGCCGAACGTCGTCTCCGTGTCGTACTCGGAGATGCCCGAGAAGCGCTCGGAGGGATACGAGAACCACGACCGCCCGGCGATGTCCGCGTCGAGGTGGTAGTCGCCGTTCGTGAGGATGTCGAGACCTGCGAGCTCCTGGTCGCTCAGCACCGAGCTGACGGCGTCGACGAACTGCTCGCGGTACGCAACGTCCGCCATTCCGGACGAGAACGGTCGCTCGAACAGGTTGCCCGTGAACCACGTCGGTCGCGGCCAGGAACCCGTGACGGTCGTCGGGAGGACGCGATCCTTGGTTGCTATCAGCACGTGAGGCTCCTTTCCGTCGGGCGGTCAGGTTCCGCCGGAGGATGACTGAGATCGGCGGCCGTCGCTCTGCCTCCCTGCGACGACCCAGATCGCCTCGGCCGGGCGATCTCCGATGGTCGACAGCCTGTGGGGAGAGGACGAATCGAACGAGATCGAGTCACCCGGCCCGAGCTCGTACCGCTCGAAGCCGACCTGCACTCGCAGGCGGCCGGCGATCATGTACCCGTACTCCTTGCCACCGTGTCGCATCAACGAGTCCTCGGGACACGACTCGCTGCCGACGTCGTAGACGACGCGCAGGAACTCGACGCCCGGGTCGGCGTCGGCGGTGAGCCGCTCCCACGTGACCCCGGATTCGAGGTTGATCAGCGCCCGCGCATCGGGAGTGACGAGCGGCGAATGCGCCGACGCCGCCGGAACCGACGATGCCTCGTCGGAGAACAGGTCGCCCATCCTGAGGCCGAGCTCGCGGGCGAGCGAGTAGAGCGTGCTCACGCTCGGGTTCACCTTGTCACGCTCGATCTGCGAGATGAGGCTGGCGGAGACGCCGATCCGGCGGGCGAGCTCACGGAGGCTCAATCCCAGCTGCTCGCGTTGCGCGCGCAGGCGCGGCCCGATGTGGGACGGCTCGTGCGTCTCCGCCGCCCCGGCGAAGGTCTGGTCTGCAGCGACGTCGGTCACCCGAGGCGCCTCGAGACCTCGGCGACGATGCGATCGGCCCCCGGCAGGTGAGCGTCCTCGAGCGGAGGGCTGTAGGGGACCGGCGTGTCGGGCGTCGTGATCCGCCACATGTCGTCGACGTCGCCGAGGCCGCGCTCCGCGACCACGGCGAGCACCTCGCCGCCCCAGCCGCCCGTCAGCGGGCCCTCCTCGACGACGACCACGCGCGTCGTCTTCTCGAGCGACGCGAGGATGGTGTCGCCGTCGAGCGGGCGCAGCGTCCGCAGGTCGACGACCTCAGCGTCGATGCCGTCCGCGGCGAGCCGCTCCGCGGCCGCGAGGCACTCGTGCACCCCGCGCATCGCGGAGACGAGCGTGACGTGACGCCCCTCTCGCACGATCGCGGCCTCGCCGATCCTGGCGGGCGCGCCGTTCACCTCGCCTTCGAGCCCGTAGAGGCGCTTGTGCTCGAAGAACAGCACCGGGTTGTCGTCGTCGATGGCCGCCCGCAACAGCGCCTTCGCGTCGGCGGGGAATGCGGGCGCGACGATCTTGACGCCGGGGACCCCCATGAACCACGACGCGGGCATCTGCGAGTGGATCGCCCCGAACCGCCCGCCCGCGCCCACGACCGACCGGATCACGACCGGCACCGAGACCTGGCCGCCCGTGAGGAACCAGTACTTCGACATCTGGTTGACGACGCTGTCCATCACGAGGGGCAGGAAGTCGCCGAACATGATCTCGATCACGGGTCGCAGCCCGTTCACCGCCGAGCCGAACGCCGCGCCCGCGAGCGCAAGCTCGGAGATCGGCGTGTCGAAGACGCGCTCGGCGCCGTACTTCTCGTAGAGACCGGGCGTGACCGCGAAGACACCGCCCGCGACGGCGACGTCTTCTCCGAAGAGGATCACCCGCTCGTCGGCGGCGAGCGCCTCGTCGAGTGCCTCGCGGACCGCGCTCCTGAAGTCCATGGTCGACGCGGTCGCCGCCGGCGCGGTGGTGCGCGGCGCACGAGCCTGCGCGGCCGGCGCCGCAGCAGGCGCGGCGCCGTCGGCGAGTGTCGCGATCGGCTCCCCGGGGTGGGCGGCGCCGCCTTCGCCGACGAGGATGCTCTCGAGGACGCCGTCGCTCTCGGCTTCGTAGACGACGGTCGCCTTGTCCGTCTCGACCTCGAGCAGCGGCTCGCCGCGCACGAACGACTCGCCCTCGGCCTTGAGCCAGCGAAGGACGAC
>NZ_DATMBZ010000057.1:0-7048 GCF_035558935.1 Gaiella sp.
GAGCCGTGGACGCTCGAGGCGATCGGCCACGAGCTCGACCTGACCCGGGAGCGGGTGCGCCAGCTCGAGGGCCAGGCGCTCAGCAGGCTCGCGGCGCTTCGCGAGCTCGCGTCACTCGCCGCGTAGGCTTTCCGTCTCCGAACGGCGGCGCTCCGCTTCTGCGAGCGCCGCCTCGTCGTAGAGGTGGCACTCGACGGTCGTCGCGCCGGCCTCGAGCGGCCGTGGGACGACCGGGTCGAACCACTCGACGTCGAGGTGCTCTCCGTCGGCGGCGATCCGCTTCACACCGGTCCAGAAGCGCTCGTCCGGCGCGTCGCGGCGAACCTCTTCCAAGAGCGCCGCCATCTCCGCTGCGGTGCGACCCTGACCGGCCTTCAGCCGGATGCGCGTCGCAGGCTCGTCGAGCGCGGCGAGGTCGCCCATCAGGGCCTGCTCCGCCTCGTAGCGCTCCTGCGCCTGAAACGCCCAGCGGCGCTCGAGCAGCTCGCGCAGGTCGCGGGTCTCCCACCCGCACACTTCGAATGCCGCTGCGCAGCGGGGATGGAAGTGGCATCCGAGCGGCGGGCGGGCAGCGTCGGGCACTTCGCCCGGAGGAAGATCGCGAGGAACCGTCCGGCGCGGGTCGGGATCGGGGATCGCGCGGAGCAGCGCCTTCGTGTACGGATGCCTCGGCTCGGCGTAGATCGCCTCCGACGGACCGATCTCGACGATCCGGCCGAGATAGAGGATGGCGATCCGGTCGCAGAAGAACTTCGCCGTCGCAAGGTCGTGCGTGATGTAGAGAAACGCGAGGTTGAGCTCGCGCTTGAGGTACATCATCAGCTCGAGGATCTTGGCGCGGACGCTCATGTCGAGCATCGAGACGGGCTCGTCCGCCACGAGCAGCGACGGGTTGAGGATGATCGCCCGGGCGATGACCACGCGCTGCTTCTGTCCGCCCGAAAGGTCGGAGGGGTACTTGTCGAGGAACTGCTCGGGAGGATCGAGCCCGACGGTCGAGAGCGCCTCCGCGACGCGCGATTGGCGCTCGGCCCGCGAGCCGATGCCGTGGATCTGGAGCGGGTGCTCCACGAGCTGGGCGATCGTCATCGCGGGGTTCAGCGAGGCGTGCGGGTCCTGGAAGACGATCTGCATCTCGCGCCGCAGCCCGCGCAGCTCACGCTCCGACATCCGGGTGATCTCGCGCCCGTCGAACTCGATGCTGCCCTCGGTCGCCGGGACGAGCCCGAGAATCGTGCGGCCGAGGGTGGTCTTGCCGCTCCCCGACTCCCCGACGAGGCCCAGCACCTCTCCTCGACGCAGCTCGATCGACACGTCGTCGACCGCCTTGACGGAGCCGGCCTCGCGACCGAGGAGCCGCTGCCCGAAGCTGCCGCGAAGCGAGTAGTACGTCTTCAGCCCGCGCACCGAGACGAGCGGGCGGCCGTTGGTGACGGCCTCAGGCTTCGTCTGCAACCGCGATCTCCTCGCGCTCGAGCGGCTCGGTGCCGCCGTCGGGGATCAGCTCCTCCGGCCCGTGCAGCCAGCAGAGGACGCGGCGACCGTGGGCGATGCGTTGTTCGATCGGGTTCCGTTCGGCACAGACGACCATCGCGCTCGGGCAGCGCGGATGGAACCTGCAGGCCCTGGGCGGATCGATCAGGTTCGGCGGCGAGCCCGGGATCGAATGGAGCTCCTCCGTCTCCAGCGAGATGGTCGAGCGCAGCAGTTCGCGCGTGTACGGGTGAGCCGGGTCGGCGAACACGTCTCTCGCATCTCCTTCCTCCGCGATCTGGCCGGCGTACATCACGGCCACGCGGTCGCACGCCTCGGCCACGATCCCGAGGTTGTGCGTGATCAGGAGCAGCGCCGTGCCGAAGGTCTGGCGTAGGTCGGAGAGGATGCCGAGGATCTGCGCCTCGACGATCACGTCGAGGGACGTCGTCGGCTCGTCGGCGACGAGCAGCTTGGGCCGGAGCACGAGCGCGAGCGCGATCATGATCCGCTGGCGCATACCGCCCGAGAACTCGTGCGGGTACTGGCGAAAGCGGGTCGGCGGGATGCCCATCCGACCGAGCGTCTCGAGCGAGCGGGTGCGGAGCTCTCGGGCCGAGAGGCCGGGCTCGTGCTGCTGGAGCGTCTCGCGGAAGTGGTCCTCGATCCGCATGACAGGGTTCAGGCGCGTCATCGGCTCCTGGAAGATGAGGCCGAGGTCCGGCCCCCGCAGTCGTCGCAGCTCCTTCGCTCCCATCCCGACCAGGTTCCGCCCCCCGTAGAGCACCTCGCCGTCCGAGACGGCGCCCTCCGGGAGAAGCCCGAGAATGCCGCGTCCGAGCGTCGACTTGCCGCAGCCGGACTCGCCGACGAGCCCGAGCACCTCGCCCTCACCGATGTCGAGCGAGACATGGTCGACGGCGCGCACCGTCCCCCTCGGCGTGCCGTAGTACACGCGCAGGTCGCGCACGGAGACGACGGGTGTCGGGCTCACAGCGGCTCCGTGTCGACCGGCACGGGCTCGAGATCCACTTTCGTGCGGGGCCGCTTCCGCAAGACCGGGTTGACGGTCTCGTTGAGCCCCTCCCCGAGGAGGGTCAAGCCGGTGACGAGCAGCACGATCGCGAGCCCGGGGAAGAGACCCGTCCACCAGATGCCGGACGCCGCGTCGGAGACCGCCCGGTTGATGTCGTAGCCCCACTCCGCGCCCGCGCTCGGCTGGATGCCGTAGCCGAGGAAGCCGAGCGCGGCGAGCGTGAGGATCGCGTCGGCGGCGTTGAGCGTCGCGAGCGGCGGAACGTTCTGAACCACGTTGAAGAAGACGTACTTGCGGATCACGGTGAACGGGCGCGCGCCGAGGGCGCGCGCAGCCTCGACGAACGGTTCCTCCCTGATCGAGATCGTGTGGTTCCGGACCACACGGAAGTAGAGCGGCACGTAGACGACGGTGATCGCGATCGCGGCGCTCAGGATGCCCTGGCCGACCTTGTCGGCGAGCAGGAACGCGATCACGATCGCGAGCAGCAGGAACGGGAAGACGAAGAGCGCGTCCATGATCAGCACGAGGACCCGGTCGAGCTTGCCGCCGAAGTACCCGGACAGGAGACCGAGGGGAACGCCGATCGCGATCGAGAAGAAGAGCGACACGATCACGACCTTTAGCTCCGTCTGAGTGCCCCAGATGATGCGCGAGAGGACGTCGGTCGACTGGACGTTCGTGCCCATCCAGTGGTCGGACGACGGCGCAGCGAGCTGCGGGAAACGCCTCCCGTCCGCGCGGAAGGTGTCGAAGTCGTACGGCGCGATCACGGGCGCGAGCAGCGCGACGAGCACGAACGCGAGTGTGATCCCCGCGCCGATCCACAACATCGCGCGCGCCATGCCGCGGGCATCGGTGACCGGAGCCAGCGCCCGCCGGATGCCGCCGAGGCGGCGCGGTGCCTGTGGAACGGCCGGCTCGGCGGTGGTCGCCATCAGTGCCCCTTCCAGTGATGTGCCCACGTCCCTGGTGCGGGAGGAGCAAGCCAGGCCAGGACGCAGGGAGTTCCGATACCTGAACGCATCGGGACGACCGAGGACGACGCATGGCGCCGCTCATCGCGCGCCGGGGACCTGGAGGGCCTGGCAGGAAGGGTCACGACTAGTACCTGATCCTCGGGTCGATGTACGCGTTGACGAAGTCGATGATCAAGCTCGCGACCACGACCACGAGGGCGAAGACGACGATGATCCCCTGCACCGCTGCGTAGTCGCGGTTCTGCAGGTACGTGATCAGCGTCTTGCCGATTCCCGGCCAGTTGAACGTCGTCTCGGTCAGGACGGCGCCGGAGAGGAGAAGGGCGACCGTCAGCCCCACGACGGTGATCACGGGGACGAGCGCGTTGCGGAAGGCGTGGTGGTAGACGACCGACCGCTCGTCGATCCCGCGGGCACGTGCCGCCTCGATGTAGTCGTCCTTCATCGTCCGGATCACGTTGACGCGGACGAGGCGAATGAAGACACCGGCGGTGACGAGCCCGAGCGTGACCGCCGGCAGGATCAAGTGCTTCACGACGTCGACGAACGCGTCCCAGTCGCCGTTCAAGAGCGTGTCGATCGTGTAGATGTGGGTGTGCGTCTCGAGCGTCGCCTCGACGAGCGGGCTGGCGCGGTCGGACGTCGGCAGCCAGCCGAGGTACGAGCCGAAGAAGAGCTGCGCCATCAGCCCGAGGAAGAAGACCGGCGTCGCGTAGATGAGGATCCCGAAAAGACGGCTGCCACCGTCGATCCATGTGTCCCGGTAGCGGCCCGCAAGGAGGCCGAACGTCACGCCGACGACGATCGCGACGATCATCGCGTAGAAGGTCAGCTCGACCGTGGCCATCCCGTTCTGGACGATGATGTCGCCGATCGGTCTCCGGTCCGTGATCGTCGTCCCGAAGTCGCCGCGGGCGATGTCGGCGAGATAGGAGCCGTACTGGTCGTAGATCGGCCGGTCGTACCCGAGCTGCTCCTTGATCTGGTTCACGACGGCCGGCGGAACGTGGCCGCCGAGCGAGGCCGTGATCGGATCCCCCGGCGCGACCCGCATCAGCAGGAACACGAGCGTCAGCAGGATGAAGATCATCGGCACGACGAGCGCGAGGCGCGTCAATGCGTACTGTCGAAGCGAGGTCCCTCTGCTACCAGCCATGGACGCCCATTCGTGCCTCGTCGGCTCCGTCCCGGCGGCGCCGACCGCCTACCCTAGACCAACCGCGTCGGCCGACGGAGGAAGGAACGCCGTGGCGGCGTCCCTTCCTCCGAGCCTCGGCCTACGACTTGGACAACTTCCAAAACCGCATGATGAACGCGGCATCGAGCGTGCTCGGAATTCCGCGCACGTTCTTCCGCGCCGCCGCGATCATGTTGCCCTGCCAGACGGGAATGATCGGCACGTCACGTGCCGCCACCTGCTGGATCTGGCGGATGACCGCAATGCGACGGGCTTCCGTTTTCGCGGCCTGCTCTGCCTTGAGCAGCGCCGTCATCCTCGGCGTGGCATAGCCGTTCGAGGTGAAGTTGTCCTTCTGGTAGAAGGACAGGACGTAGTTCTCGGGGTCCGGATAGTCCGGGAACCAGCCGAGCTGGAAGGCGTTGTACTGCTTCCCGAGCGCATCGCTGTACTGCGCCCACTCCGCCGACTTGAGCGTCACCTTGAAGACGCCGCCCCGTTCGAGGCCGCGCTTGATCTCGGCGTACTCGTCCGCGGAGGCGTCACCGTAGTGCGTCGGCGTCCACCAGAGCTCGATCGGCATCGGCATCGCGATGCCCGCGCCCCGGAGCGCCGCCTTCGCCTTCGCCACGCTCGGCGCCCGGCCGTACACCGACGCGAACGCGTCGACGTGCCCCGGGAGACCCGCAGGCGGCATCGAGTAGAGCGGCTTGACCGTGTTGCGATACACCCGCTGCGCGATCGACTGGCGGGGCATCAGGTACGCGGCCGCCTTGCGGACCGCGATGTTGTTGAACGGCGGCCGCTGGACGTTCATCACGAGGTAGCGGATCGCCGCGCCCTGACCCTGGAACACGTTGAGGTTCTTGTTCTCTGCGAGCGACACGAGCTCGGTTGGCGTGAACGTCTGGTACGCCATGTCGATCTCACCGCGCTCGAGCCCGAGCTTCATCGTCGACGACTTCGAGTAGTACCGGACGATGAGGCCGTCGTTCTTCGACTTGGGCCCCCAGTAGGCGTCGTTCCGCTCGAGGACGGCCTGCTGGCCGGGCGTGTACTTCGTGAGCTTGTACGGCCCCGTGCCGACCTGCGGCTGGTCGTTCGCCTGGAGCTTGTCGGCCGGATACGTGCTCGGCACGATGCCGCCCGCGCCCGACGCGAGGATCAGCGGCCACGTCGACTGCGGCGCCTTCAGGTTGAAGGTGACCGCGTACTGCCCGTTCGTCTTCACGCTCTTCAGGTTCGAGAGCAGCGACGAGATGCCCGACGGATCGTTGATCTTGATGACGCGGTCGAACGAGTGCTTCACGTCCGCCGAGTCGAACCCGGAGCCGTCGGTGAAGGTGACGCCGCGACGCAGCGTGCAGCGCCAGGTCTTGACAGTGCCCACGGGAGCGCACTTCGTCGCGAGCGACGGCACGACCTTCGCCCCGTTCCGCGCGTCGTAGAGATGCTCGTAGATGTTGTAACCGAGCGTCGCGGAGCCGTAGTCGTAGTTCCCGGCCGGGTCGAGGTTCGTGACGGTGTCGGTCGTCCCGGCGACGATCGTGCCGCCGGCCGCCGCGTCGCCCGATGCGGACTGTCCGACGCCGGCACCGACGGCCGCCGTGACGACCGCCACGACGCTGCAGAGGGCGCCGAGGCGCCAACGCGATGCAATTCGACTCATGAGTTCCTCTTTCTCCTTTCGCTGGAGCACGTGCTCACGACGGCACAGCCGCCCACCAATGTGAGACGTCGAACTCGCCGACTTGTTCGGCGGACGAGTCGAGCCTCGGCGAATGGAAGGGGACGGCCGGCACGACAACCTCGACAGCCTACGACCGGCGATCCCTCCGAGCAAACCGAAGCAGAGGCGGCGAACGGGTGTCCCTCGTTCGGGGGACGGCTGCTCACCCCGCCTAAAGAGCGCCTGCGGGACGGCCGATACGCATCTCGTGGACGCCGCGGAGCGTAAGGAGATCCTGAACCGATACCGCGATCACAGCCGCCGGTTCGAGGCGGCTGCGGCGCGCCGGAACTCGAAGCGGACCGGTGCCGTGATCCCCTTCACGCCTCCTCCCGCGCTTCGTGAGCTCGAGCAGGAGCCGACCGCCCGCGAGATCGAGGTGCTCCAGCTCGTCGCCGACGGGCTCGTCAACCGGGAGATCGGGCAGCGCCTGTTCCTCTCCGAGGAGACGGTCAAGTCGCACGTCCGCCATCTGCTGGCGAAGCTTCAAGCGCGCAGCAGAGCCCACGCCGTAGCCGTCGGCTTCCGGCGTGGGCTCATTGCCTGAGCACTCAGCGCCGTCGTTCCTTCCTCCTGCCGATCCGGCGATCCCCCGAAGGAGGGATGCCCCGGTCTAAGACAGAGACGAGGATTCGACGGCTTACCAGTCCTTC
>NZ_DATMBZ010000058.1:0-7739 GCF_035558935.1 Gaiella sp.
TTCTTCGCCTCGGTCGAGCAGCGCGACGACCCCACGCTCCGCGGGCGGCCGGTGATCGTCGGCGCGGGCGTCGTGCTCGCGGCGAGCTACGAGGCCAAGGCGTACGGCGTCCGCACCGCAATGGGCGGCCGCCAGGCGCGCCGCCTCTGCCCGCAGGCTGTCGTCGTCTCGCCGCGCATGTCGGCCTACTCCGAGGCGAGCAAGGCGATGTTTCGCGTCTTCGAGGACGCGACGCCGCTCGTCGAGGGGTTGTCGATCGACGAGGCGTTCCTCGACGTCCGCGGGATGCAGCGGCTCGTCGGCACGCCGACCGAGATGGCCGTCCGGCTGCGAAGAGACGTGCGCGAGCAGGTCGGGCTGCCGATCACCGTCGGGGTCGCGCGGACGAAGTTCCTCGCGAAGGTCGCGAGCGGCGTCGCCAAGCCCGACGGTCTCCTCGTCGTGCCGCCCGGCGACGAGCTCGGCTTCCTGCACCCCCTGCCCGTCGAGCGACTCTGGGGCGTCGGGCCCGTCACCGCCCAGAAGCTCCGGATGCGCGGGTTCCTCACCGTCGGCCAGGTCGCAGCGCTCGCCGAGACGGCACTCGTGGCCATGCTCGGCCCCGCGGCCGGGAGGCAGCTCCATGCCCTCGCCCACAATCGCGACCGGAGGCGGGTCCAGCCCGGCCGCCGCCGCGGCTCGATCGGGTCGCAGCGCGCCCTTGGACGGAAGCCGCGCTCGTACGCCGAGCTCGACGCGACGCTCGTCGGCCTGGTCGACCGCGTCACGGGCCGGATGCGGCGCGCCGGACGGGCGGGGCGCACCGTCGTGCTGCGGCTGCGCTTCGACGACTTCAGCCGGGCGACCCGCTCGCACACGCTCCCTCGGGCGACGGCCGAGACGCACGTGATCCTGACCACCGCACGGGGCCTCCTCGCCGGGGAGCTGCCCACGATCGAGCGGCGCGGGCTCACGCTGATCGGAGTCGCAGTCGCGAATCTCCAGAGCGACCGCGGCGTCCAGCTCGCGCTCCCGTTCGCGAGCGCCGGCGGCCTCGCGCTGGACACGGTCGTGGACGAGATCCGGTCGCGGTTCGGGACGAGCGCGATCACGCGGGCGGTGCTGCTCGGTCGAGACCGTGGCTTCGAGATGCCGCTGCTGCCGGATTAGCCGTCAGCGCCAGTCGTCGAGCACGAACGCGTCCGGGCGGTTGAAGGCCTCCCCGTTCGGCCGGTGCATCCCGACGCCCTGACGGAACGTCCGATGGCCGCGCTCTGCGAGCACCTGCGCCGCACCCTCACGCGCGAGGCTGACGCCGGCCTCGAGGCGCGTCGCCCCGCGCCGCGCCGCGAAGCTCTCGCAGGAATCGAGGAGCGCCCCGAGGAGCTCCCGTGGGCGATCTCCCGGGCAGACGGCTGCGAACTTCACGTAGCAGGTGCCCCGCACGGCCTCCGAGCCGGGGCCGACATGGCACACGGCGAAGCCGGCGACTGCGGCCTCGTCGCGCACGAGCACGACGTCCCCGACGTCCTGCTCCATGACCGTCTCGATCTCGCGCGCGAGATCGAGACCGGGGAAGATGGCGCCGGCGATCGCACGACACGCCTCGAGCGCCTCCGCGCGATCCCGGTCCCCGAGCGTCGCGAGGGTCTCCACCGACACCGCCGCGCCCGCGAGCGGCTTCTCGGTGAGTGCCGTCAAGAAGCGCGGCCAGAACCCGTGCTTGCGGTAGAGGTGAACGTGCTTCGTGCTCTCGGCGAAGGTGAACAGGCCCGTCTGGCTCACATCCCAGCCGTCGACGACGGGGAGGCACGCGTCCCAGAGCCGCGACCCGATCCCCCGCTCCCACAGGTCCGGCCGCACGGTCAGGGGGCCGAACACCGCGAAGCTCCCCCACCGGCGGACGAACGCCGACCCGACGAGCTCGCCGTCGAGCACGGCCTTGAACGCCGCGTCCGGACTTGCCGTCCAGCGGCTTCGGATCGGGTCGGCGCCGTCGGCGAAGCGGAGCGGCTCCTCGAGACCCAGGATCGTCCCGAAGGCAAGCCTGAAGACCCTGTCCGCCGCCGCGAGATCGGCCCGCTCGAGCGGCGCGACCGTGATCGGAGCCGTCCCGTCCGTGCGCGGGACGGTACACCACCCGGGTGAAACTCGACCGCGCGGACGCCGCCGACACAGAACCGCTATAGCGTCGGCGCCCGTGAACCTCGTCTGGGGCGCGCTCGTGGTCGCCGCCGTGACGGCGATCGCCGTCGCGGTGATGCTGGCTGTTCGCCGCCGCGCCCCGGAAGGCAGCTACTTCTCGGACGGCGACCGCGCCTCCGGCGTGTTCGGCGTCCTCGCGACCGGCTTCTCCGTGCTGCTCGGGTTCATCGTCTTCCTCGCGTTCACGAGCTACGACCAGTCGCGTACCGGGGCCGAGACGGAGGCGCTGGTCGTGATCCAGCAGCTCGAGAACGCGCAGCTCTTTCCGCCCGCGGCGGGCAAGGTGCTGACCGGCCAACTGCTCTGCTACGCCCGCAACGTCGTGCACGAGGAGTGGCCGCGGATGGAGCACGGCACCGAGGGGGACTCTGTCAACCCGTGGGCGCTCGAGATGTTCGACACCGTTCGGCACGTGCAGCCGAAGACGGCGAGCGAGCAGTCCGCCTACGACAAGTGGCTCGATCAGACGTCGACACGAGAAGAGGCGCGCCGCGATCGCGTACACGGAGCCGTCGGCGTGATCCCCTCGCCTCTGTGGTTCGTTCTCTTCTTCATCGCGGCGGTGATCTTCGTCTACATGCTCTTCTTCGCCGACAGCGGGGAAGGGGCGGTCACCCAGGCGCTTCTGATGGGAGCGGTGACCTCCGTCATCGTGACCCTGCTCCTGCTGCTCTCGTTCCTCGACAGCCCGTTCCACTCCGGCCTCGGAGGTGTCAGACCGGTGGCGATGGAACGCACGATGCGCGTCATCGACAGCGTGCTGCCGTCGATCGCGCCGGACGTCGCCCCACCGTGCGACGCCGCGGGGAGGCCTGTCTGAGCGGCGACGACGGGGTCGACCGGGTCGCGCTCGTCGCGACGATCCTGCTCGCGGCGGCGACGGTCGCCACCGCCTGGAGCGGCTACCAGGCGAGCCGCTGGGGCGGCGAGGCGACGAAGGCAACGATGAAGGGAAACGCGGCGCGGATCGAGTCGACGCGCGCGTCGAGTCTCGCCAACGCTCAGGCTCAGGTCGACGTCGCCGTCTTCACGCAGTGGGTCGACGCATACGCAAGGGACGAAACGCGACTTCGGGACTTCTACTTCGAGCGGTTCCGAGCGGAGTTCAAGCCCGCGGTCGTCGCCTGGATCGCGACGAAGCCGATCGAGAACGCAAACGCGCCGCTGACGCCGTTCGCGATGCCGCAGTACAAGTCGGCGGCCCGCGACGAGGCGGCGCGGCTCGAGGCGCAGGCGGACACCTGGGCGGCCATCTCGCGGCGGAACATCCAGCGCTCGACGAACTACGTGCTCGGCGTCGTCCTCTTCGCTGCTGCGCTGTTCTTCGCCGGTATGAGCACCAAGCTCCCGGCGCGCGGTCTCAGGATCGCGCTGCTGACGATCGGCGCGGTCGTCTTCCTCGGGACGCTCGCCTGGATCGCGTCGTCTCCGGTGAGCATTTCGGTCTGACGTCCGGTCCGCGCGCGTTTCGCGGAAACTCGGCGCGGGAACAGCCGGGTCGACCACGACGACGGAGGACTCGCTATGACACGGGTGGCCGACGTGATGACTCCGGGGGTCGAGACGACGACCTCCTCCGAAGCGCTGCGCGACGCGGCGCGCACCATGCGGAAGGGCGACTTCGGCGCGATGCCGGTCGTCGACGACGGGCGACTCGTCGGGATGCTCACCGACCGCGACATCGTCGTGCGGGCTGTCGCCGAGGGCCTCGACCCGATGTCCGCGCGGGTGGGCGACGTCGCATCCCCGAGCCCGGTAGCGGTAGCGCCCGATCAGGACCTCGACGAGGCGATGGAGCTGATGGCCGAGTACCGGGTGCGGCGGCTTCCCGTCGTCGACGGTGAGCGGCTCGTCGGTGTCGTGAGCCAGGCGGACGTCGCTCTCGAGGCGAACGAGAAGAAGACCGGCTCGGTCGTCCAGGAGATCTCCGAGCCGTCATCAGTTCCGCGCGAGACGTAGCGAGAAGGCGGCCTGCCTACGCGGCGTCGAAGCCCTCGATCGTCGCCTCCACCAGCCGCGGGAGAGTCGCCAGGTTGTAGCCGCCCTCGAGCACGGCGCCCAGCCGCGGGCCGAGCTGGGCCGAACGCCGCGCCAACTCGCTGAACCCGCGCTCGGTGACCTCCATTCCCGCGAGCGGGTCGTCGACGTGCGCGTCGAACCCCGCCGAGACGAGGACGAGCCCGGGATCGAAGGCGCGCACCGCAGGCTCGACGAGCGTCGAGAAGGCCGCGAGGTACGCGGCGTCGCCCGACCCGGCCGTGAGCGGCACGTTCAGCGTCGTCTCGTCGCTCGTTCCCGGCCCCCCGCTGCCCGGGTAGAAGGGCCACTGGTGGAGCGAGACGACGAGCACCGAGTCGTCGCCGCGGAACATCGCGTCCGTGCCGTTCCCATGGTGGACGTCCCAGTCGACGATCGCCACGCGCTCGACCCCGAGACTGTCCTGGGCGTGACGCGCGGCGACCGCGATGTTGCCGAACAGGCAGAACCCCATCGCGTGGCGGGGCAGCGCGTGATGCCCGGGAGGGCGAACGAGTGCGAACCCTCCGACCTCGGCCGCCTCGATCGCGCAGCCGGCCGCGAGTCGCGCCGCCTCCCAGGAGGTCGGGCCGCCGAGCGTGTCGCCGTCGAGCCACGTCTCGGCGTCGAGCGACGCGATCGAGTCGACGTACGCCGAGTCGTGAACACGCTCGATCTGCGCACGGCTCGCCCTGCGACCGTGGCGGGTCGCGCCGCCGAGCGCCTCGAGGAGAACCTCGAGCCGCTCGGGCCGCTCGGGATGATGATGATGGCCGGTCGCGTGCAGGTGGGCCATCGCGGGGTGCGAGATCAGCTCGATGCGGCCTCCTCGAGCCGGCCCGCGACGCGCCCGAGGCCGAGCGCCTCCGCCGCCGCCGCGCCCGCCTGCCAGTCCGGCTCCCGGTCGGGGAGCTTCGGCAACGGCGCAGACGGGTCCAGCGTCGCGACGTGGCGATACGTGCGCAGCGCGTCGGCCTCCGCGGAGAAGCGCCCCGCGGCGAGCAGCGCGTCGAGGCTGCCGTTGCCTGCAAGGAGCGAGGCGGCCGTCTTCGCGCCCACGCCGCGTGCGCCGGGGATCTTGTCCGACGGGTCTCCCCGCAGGGCGATGAAGTCCGGAACCTGCTCGGGCTCGACGCCGTAGCGCTCCCGCACCTCCGCGGGCCCGATGCGGGCGAGCTCGCTGACGCCGCGTACCGGCTGCAGGATCGTCACGTCCTCGGCGGCGAGCTGGAAGGCATCGCGATCGGAGGTGGCGACGAGCACCGTGCCGCCGCTCGCGCGCTCCGAGGCGACCGCCGCCGCGAGGAAGTCGTCGGCCTCGTACCCGGCCGCCTTGCCGCAGACGATGCCTGCGGCCTCCAGCAGCCCGGGTGCGAGGTCGAGCTGCTCGAGCAGCTCGGGGTCGAACACCCGCCCGGCCTGGTACCCGGGAAGCAGCTCGTGCCGATAGGTCGGCACGGTGAGGGTGTCCCAGCCGACGACGACGGCCCGCGGCCGTTCCGCCTGCCAGAGCCGGAGCACCATCGACATCAGCCCCGTGAGAAGGTTTCCCGGCCGACCGTTCACGCGGCGGATCGAGCGCGGCAGCGCGTGGAACGCGCGGTGGGCGAACGAGTCGCCGTCGATCACGAGCAGCGGGGCCCGTGGCCGGGGCGTGGCTGCAGCCTCGCCCCTCTTGGTGGGTGTCAAGAGGCCGCCTCCCTCGTTCCGCGCGCCACGGTCTCGAGCGCGGCGATCGCCTCGCGCAGCCGGTCGGTCGCGACTTGCGCCGCCTCGCCCTCGTCCATGCCGACGAGGTCGGCCGTCTCGATCGGCGGCCCGTAGGCGACGCCCAACGGTCCGAGGCGGCCAAGGCGCTCGGTGCCCGCGATCCCCGCAGGGACGAGCGGCACCTGCGCCGAGAGCGCGATGCGCGCGGCGCCCGTGTGCCAGCGGGCCTCGTATCGCTTTCGGATGCCTTTCGCCCGCCGCGTTCCCTCCGGGAACATCACCACTGCGTGCCCCTCCCGACAGAGCGCGACCGCGGTGTCGATTGCCTGCGTGTCGCGCCCGCCGCGGTCGACCGGGAAGCCGCCACCCGCGCGCACGATCCAGCCGAGCGGCGGCCAGAAGAGCTCCTTCTTTGCCATGAAACGCAGAAACCGGCGCGGGAAGAGCGGTATGCCGAGCGGCCAGGGATCGAAGTTCGACCAGTGGTTCGCGGCCAGGACGCAGCCGCCGCCCGGGACGTGCTCGCGGCCCGTCACCCGCAGGCGAAGGACGAGGCGGACGACCGGCCAGCTGAGCACGGCGACGAGGGAATACAGCCAGCTGGGCCTGGGCGGGCGCGCCATCGGCGCGCAGGATACGTTCGCTCCGTCGGGAAACGGCGGCGCACACGGTCGTTACGCTGTCGAGCCGAGATGCCAACCCGCCTCGTCATCGTCGAGTCTCCCGCCAAGGCGCGGACGATCGCCGGCTACCTCGGCGGCGAGTTCGTGGTCGAATCGAGCGTCGGCCACATCCGCGACCTCCCGAACCGCGCGTCGGACGTCCCGAAGGAGCAGCGCGAGCGCTACGGCAAGCTCGGCGTCGACGTCGAGCACGAGTTCGAGCCGTTCTACGTCGTGGACGCGGACAAGAAGCGCGTCGTCTCCGACCTGCGCCAGAAGCTCCGGGGGGCAGACGAGCTCCTGCTCGCGACGGACGAGGACCGCGAAGGCGAGGCGATCGCCTGGCACCTCCGCGAGGTACTGAAGCCGAAGGTTCCCGTCCGGCGAATGGTGTTCCACGAGATCACGCGCGACGCGATCCAGCGCGCGCTCGACCAGACGCGCGACATCGACGAGCGCCTCGTCGACGCTCAGGAGACGCGGCGGATCCTCGACCGACTCTACGGCTTCGAAGTCTCGCCCGTCCTCTGGAAGAAGGTCATGCCCCGCCTCTCGGCGGGCCGCGTGCAGTCGGTGGCCACCCGGCTCGTCGTCGAGCGCGAGCGCGAGCGGATGCGGTTCGTCGCGGCGAGCTACTGGGATGTCGTCGGGACGTTCGAGCCGG
Organism: Gaiella sp.; assembly: GCF_035558935.1. Taxonomy (GTDB): domain Bacteria; phylum Actinomycetota; class Thermoleophilia; order Gaiellales; family Gaiellaceae; genus Gaiella. The sequence goes on from NZ_DATMBZ010000058.1 coordinate 7,237, forward strand.
GCTCGTTCGAGGCGCGACTCGTCGCGGTCGCCGGCAAACGGATTGCCCAGGGTCGGGACTTCCGCGAGGACGGCACCTCGGGGGACGACGTCCTCGTGCTCGACGAGGAGGCTGCCCGGTCGCTTGCGACGGGCCTCGAGGGCCGGCTGTTCTCCGTGCAGAAGGTCGACGAGAAGCCGTACACGCGCCGTCCGGCCGCGCCGTTCCGCACGTCGACGCTGCAGCAGGAGGCGAGTCGGAAGCTCCGGTTCTCGTCGCAGACGACGATGAGCCTCGCGCAGCGGCTGTACGAGAACGGCCACATCACGTACATGCGCACCGACTCGGTGACGCTCTCCGACGCGGCGCTGAAGGCGGCGCGGGCGCACGCAGCGCGCGAACACGGGCCGGAGACGGTGCCCGCCGAGCCGCGCCGGTACGAGCGGGCGGTCGCGAACGCGCAGGAGGCGCACGAGGCGATCCGCCCGGCGGGCGACGTCTTCCGCACGCCGGCGCAGCTCGCA
>NZ_DATMBZ010000059.1:0-18231 GCF_035558935.1 Gaiella sp.
GATGACGCTCGACGAGGTCGTCGAGCACCTCGCGCACCGTGGTGCCGTCGGCCTCGACCTGGCGTGCGCCGCCGACCTCGTTGCGAAGCGTGGGGGGGATCCGGACGACGGTCACGACGCGTGCACCGCCGCTCCCTGACAGAACTCGACGTAGTCGATGTACTCGGTGATCGTCGGGTGGTCGCCGCACACCGGGCACTCTGGGTTGCGGCGGATCGCGACCTCGTCGAAGGTCGTGTGGAGCGCGTCGAAGAGGAGCAGCCGCCCGGCGAGCGACTCGCCGACGCCGAGCGCCAGCTTCAGCACTTCGCTCGCCTGCAACGAGCCGACGATCCCGGGGAGGACGCCGAGGACGCCTCCCTCGGCGCAGCTCGGCGCGAGCTCCGGCGGCGGCGGCGCCGGGTAGAGGCAGCGGTAGCAGGGCCCGTTCTCTGGGTCGAAGACCGTGACCTGGCCCTCGAAGCGATAGATCGAGCCGTGGACGACGGGGATCCGGTGCCACACGGAAGCGTCGTTCACGAGGTAGCGGGTCGGGAAGTTGTCGGTCCCGTCGAGAATCACGTCCCACCCGTGCGCGAGGACACGCTCGATGTTCTCGGAGTCGAGCCGCTCCTGGAAGGTGACGACCTCGACGTCGGGGTTGAGCGCCTCGATCGTGCGCTTCGCCGAGTCGACCTTCGGCTCGCCGAGCCGGTCCGTGGAATGGACGATCTGGCGCTGGAGGTTCGAGTCGTCGACGACGTCCGGGTCGATGATCCCGATCGTCCCGACGCCCGCAGCTGCGAGGTAGAGCGAGGCCGGGGAGCCGAGGCCGCCGGCGCCGATGAGCAGCACGCGCGAGTCGAGCAGGCGCTGTTGTCCCTCCTCGCCGACTTCCGGGATCAGCAGGTGGCGCCCGTAGCGGGCCCGCTGCGCAGGCGTCAGCGCCGCAGGGATGACGACCTCGTAGCCGTTCCGCTTCCAGCCGGCAAAGCCGTCCGAGAGGTTGACGGCGTTCTCGTAGCCGAGCTCGTGCAGGTCGCGCGTGGCGAACGCCGAGCGGGAGCCGCTCTCGCAGTAGACGACGAGCGGGCGGGTCTTGTCCGGGATGAGGGTCTCGACGCGCGACTCGAGGTTGTTGCGCGGAACGTGGATCGCGCCGGGGAGGTGGCCCTCGTCCCACTCCTCGCGGAGGCGCACGTCGACGAACAGCGGGCGCTCGCCCTGCTCGAGCAGGGCATTGGCCTGCGGCGTCGAGATCTCGTCGATCTCGGCGCGCGCAGCCGCCAGGAGCTCTCTGTAGCTCGCCATTACTTTCCCGAATATAGCGAGTGTGTGGCGGCCCGCGCAGACCCGAGGAGGAAGATCACCGGGTCGGCCTCCGTCGTGATCATATGAGGGGGGACACGAGATCTGCTGCAGAGATGTCGCGGGTGGCCCGATCCGCGGCTACCGTGGCGCCGTGTCGCCGTTCGCCCGCGTCGTCGCGTTCACGATCGCAGCGGCCGCGGCGGCCGTCGTGCTCGTCGTCGGCGTCGTCGCGCTGCAGACGGAGCCGTCGGGCGGCGCTGCACCGGCGCCCAAGGCTCGGAAGGGAGCGCCGCCCTTGACCCTCGAGCTCGGTGTACGCACCGATCGCGAAGCGGTCGCCCTCCGGCAGGCCGCCCGGCTCTACGCGTCGGGCAAGCGGGCCGCGGCGGGACGCTCGTTCGCCCGGCTCGACTCGGTCGAGGCGCGCGTCGGCCAGGCGTTCGCGGCCTGGCCCGACGGCACGGTCGATCGAATGAACCGCCTTGCGGGCCTGCACGCGCAGGACGCGGTGGTGCAGCTCAACCTCGGCGTGGCGCTCTTCTGGGCCGGCCTACCCGGGTCGGAGGACGCGTGGCGCGCGGCCGCCGCCTCGGAGCCCGATTCGCCGTACGCCGTCGCCGCGGGCAACCTGCTCCACCCGGAGTACGCGCGCGGGGTGCCGGTGTTCGTCGCGAGAGCGGCGCTGCCGGCAGGGCTCGAGGGCCTCTCGCCTCCGGCGCAGCTCGACCTCTTGCGGCGCAACGCCGCGAAGGACGTCGACGGCAAGCTCCTCTACGGCGTCGCGCTCCAGCGGCTCGGCATGCAGCGCTCGGCCGAGCGGATCTTCTCCGAGGCGGCGCGGGAGGCGCCGGACGACGCGGAGGCTCAGGTCGCCGCCGCCGTCGGCCGCTTCGACAAGGCGCGTCCGGCGGACGCCTTCTCGCGGCTCGGCCCCCTCACCCGGCGCTTTCCCGACAAGGCGACCGTGCGCTTCCACCTCGGCCTGCTGCTGCTCTGGTCGGGCGAGGTGAAGGAGGCGCGAACGCAGCTCGTCCGCGCGACGACGGTCGAGCCGGGCTCGCCGCTCGCCCGCGAGGCGCGAAAGTACCTCGACGAGCTGGACAAGGCCGGAGTCTGATGCCGGCGCGGATTTTTGACGGATCGCCGACTTTGTGGCTACCGTGTCGAGCGACGCGACGGAAGGGGCGGTCCTGAGCGCAGCAGCGAGTGATCCGGAACGGACGGCGACGGCACCGGAGGTCGTTCTCGCGACCGACGAGGCACGTGCCCTGCTCGAGAACGGGCGGGTTCAGGGACGCCTCGACGCGGACGAGGTCGCGCTGGCGCTCGACGAGCTGGACCTCGATCCCGCGCAGATCGACGCCTTCTACGACGCCCTCGACGAGGAGCAGATCGAGGTCGTCGTTCCCGAGGAGGACGCGGCGGAGGCCGAGAACGAGCGCGTCTGGGAGACCGCCGAGCCCGAGATCTCGACGGACACGCTCCAGCTCTTCCTCAAGGACATCGGGAAAGTGCCGCTCCTGACCGCCGCGCAGGAGGTCGAGCTCGCGAAGCGGATCGAGCGCGGCGACCATTCCGCGAAGCAGGCGATGGTCGAGGCGAACCTGCGCCTCGTCGTCTCGATCGCGAAGCGCTACCGGAACCAGGGGCTGCCCTTCCTCGACCTGATCCAGGAGGGGACGATCGGACTCGTCCGCGCGGCCGAGAAGTTCGACTGGCGCAAGGGATTCAAGTTCTCGACGTACGCGACCTGGTGGATCCGCCAGGCCGTGGCGCGCGCGATCGCCGACAAGGGCCGCACGATCCGGATGCCGGTCCACGTCGTCGAGAAGCTCAACAAGATCAGCCGCTCCGAGCGGAAGCTGCGCGGCGAGCTCGGGCGTGAGCCGACCTCCGCGGAGATCGCGCTCGACCTCGACCTCACGCTCGACGAGGTCGAGCAGATCAAGCGGAGCGCGCAGACGCCCGTCTCGCTCGAGAAGCCCGTCGGCGACGAGGAGGAGTCGGAGTTCGGGCACTTCCTCACCGACGAGTCGGAGCCGCTCCCCGACGAGGCGGCCGAGGTCGCGATGCGCCGCGAGGCCCTGCGCTCGATCCTCGGTGCGCTCTCTCCGCGGGAGCGCCAGGTGCTCGAGCTCCGCTACGGGCTCGACGGGCAGCAGCCGCGGACGCTCGACGAGGTCGGGCGCGCGTTCAACGTGACGCGCGAGCGGATCCGGCAGATCGAGCACCAGAGTCTGAAGAAGCTCCGTGCCCTCGCGGATGCCGCCGCCGTGCGCGACGTCGCGTGACGCGCGCTCCGGTTCGGCGACTCCGCGACTGGTGGCAACGGCGCCGGGGCAGGCGAAGCCGCATCCTCGACCTGCTCGCCGGGCCGGAAGACGACGTCGGAGGTGCGGGAGTCCGCGAGCCGCGCCGCCCGAGGACGCCCTCCCTCTCCGGTGCGGCGGCCGTCGACCCGCCCCGCGAGTTGGACTGAGGTCCGACCCGGCCGCGCCGCTACGATCGCGCGCGTGATCCCGGCCCACGAAGCGCTGGTCGTCGAGCTCGCCGAGCTGATCGCGATCCCGTCGGTCAGCGCCGACGCCGAGCACGCCGACGACGTGCGTCGAGCCGCCGAGTGGGTCGCCGCACGGATCGAGGCGATGGGCGGCTCGGTCGAGATCCAGGAGCGCGGCGGCCGCCCGCTCGTGATCGGCGAGGTGAGGGCCTCGACCGGCGACGACGCTCGGACGGTCCTCGCGTACGCGCACCTCGACGTCCAGCCGCCCGACCCGCTCGAGCTGTGGGAGTCCGACCCCTGGACGCTCGTCGAGAAGGACGGCTCGCTCGTCGCCCGCGGCATCGCCGACGACAAGGGGCACCTCTTCATGCTTCTCGAGGCGACGCGGCTGCTCGCCGCCGCCGGCGAGCTGCCGGTGGACGTGCGCTTCGCGATCGACGCCGAGGAGGAGATCGGGGGGACGTCGGTCGTCGACTGGGTGCAGGAGGACACCGGTCCTGTCGACGTCGCTCTGATCCTCGACGGTGGGTACGCAACGGAGACGCTCCCGAGCTTTTGCACGGCACTCCGTGGCCTCTGCTACTTCCACGTCACCGTCCGGACCGGCGAGCGCGACCTGCACTCGGGCTTGTACGGCGGGGCGGCGCTGACAGCGCCGCACGCGCTGATGCAGATGCTCGCCGCCGTGATGCCCGGCCCGAACGGACTTCTGCCCGAGCCCCTGCGCGAGGGGATCGTGCCGGCGACCGAGGCCGAGATTGCAGGGTGGGCCGCGCTGCCCGGCGGTGCCGACGAGCTCTCCTCGCACGGCGCCCGTCCCGTGGATCCGCAGGCGACCGACGACTTCTACCTGCGGACGACCGCCGAGCCGGCCGTCACGGTGAACGGCTTCGAGAGCGGGTCGCCGCGGCTGCAGAAGACGGTGCTGCCCGTCGAGGCGATCGCGAACGTCTCGATCCGGCTCGCACCGGGGCAGACGACTGCGGCGATCGGCCCCGTGTTCGAGCGGCTCCTCCGCGAGGCGGCGCCGGACGGCGCGGACGTCGAGATCGAGCTCTGGTCGACGGGTGAGCCCGGCTACGTCGACCCCGAGAGCCCGGCCGTCGTGACCGCGCTCGACGCCTTCGAGCGCACCCTCGGAACGCGGCCGCTCGTCGTCCGCACGGGAGGCTCGATCCCGGTGGTGGCCGCGCTCTCCGCGCGGGGGGTGCCCACGATCGTGACGGGGTTCATGCGCCCGACGGCGCAGCTCCACTCGCCCAACGAGAACATCCCGGCGAGCGCACTGCGAGAGGGGCTCGAGACGACGATCGAGGTTCTGAGGCGGTTTGCCACCCTCGGCTGACGCCCGCTACGCCGGCCCCCTCGCGGAGGAGCTCGGCGAAGAGGTGCTCGAGCGGTTCCTCCGCTACGTCAGGATCGACACGCAGTCCGACCCGTCGTCGACGACCTATCCGTCCACCGCCAAGCAGCTCGATCTCTCGCGGCTCCTCGTCGACGAGCTCCGTGAGATCGGGCTCGGCGACGTCGAGCTGACGGAGCACGGCTACGTGTTCGCGACCGTGCCGGGTACCGCGGAAGCGCCGGTGGTGGGGCTGATCGCCCACGTCGACACGGCTCCGTCCACGCCGGGAGCGGGTGTGACGCCGATCGTGCACCGCGGGTGGGCAGGTGAGCCGATCCGGCTCGAGGGCGATCCCACGCAGGTGCTCGACCCGGACGACATGCCCGGCCTCGCCGAGAAGGTCGGCCACGACCTCGTCACGAGCGACGGCACGACGCTGCTCGGCGCCGACGACAAGGCCGGGGTCGCGATCATCGTCACCGCCGCCCGCCGGCTGCTCGCCGACGACGCGGCGCGTGCGACCGCGCGCATCGCGTTCACGGTCGACGAGGAGGTCGGCCGCGGTACCGATCACTTCGACCTCGAAGGCTTCGGCGCCGACCTCGCGTACACGTTCGACGGCTCGGGGCTGGGCGAGGTCGAGACCGAGACTTTCTCCGCACACCAGCTCGTCCTCACGATCCACGGCGTCGGCGTCCATCCCGGCTCGGCCAAGGGACGGCTCGTGAACGCGCTCAAGTTGCTGTCGGACGTCGTCGCGGCGCTCCCGCGCGACCAGCTCTCGCCCGAGACCACCCAGGACCGGGAGGGCTTCGTCCATCCCGAGCGCGTCGCGGGCTCCGCATCGCAGGTGAGCCTGTGGATGATCGCCCGCGACCACGACGACGAGAAGCTGGAGCAGCATGTGGAGCTCGTCCGTCGGATCGCAATGGACGTCGTCGGCAGGGAGCCGCGCGCGTCGTTCACGCTCGAGGTCAAGGAGCAGTACCGGAACATGCGGCCCGAGCTCGACCGGCACCCCGAGGTCATCGAGGCCGCGGAGGAGGCGATCCGCCGCGCCGGCGTCGAGCCGGTGCACAGCATCATCCGCGGCGGTACCGACGGCGCCCGCCTGACAGAGAAGGGGCTGCCCACGCCGAACCTCTTCACCGGCGGGCAGCACTACCACTCGGTGCGCGAGTGGGCCTCCGTCCAGGACATGGCCGCCGCGGCGGCGACGTGTGTGGAGCTCGTACGGGTATGGGGCGAGCGGTTCCCGGGGTCTGTCCCCGGAGGGGACTGACCCCCGCGACGCTCGCGGGGAACTGGCACCTGCGGTGCCGGTCCCCTAGGCCGAGTGCACCTCGCAGCCGAGCCAGTCGTGCCCGAAGCGGCGCATCTCGTCGATGATCGGCTTGAGCGCGTCGCCCTTCTCTGTCAGCTCGTACTCGACGCGCGGCGGCGACTCGGCGTAGCTGCGGCGGACGACGATTCCTTCCGCCTCGAGCCAGCGCAGCCGCTCCGCCAGCGTCCGCGGGCTGATCCCCGCACACGCGTGCTCGAGCTCGGTGAACCGGCGCGGTCCCTCGGAGAGATCGTGGACGAGAAGAACCGTCCACTTCGACCCGACGATCTCGCCCGTCGCCGCGACCGAGCACTGCCCCGCCTGGTGGACGGGGAGCATCGTCCGAGACGTCTCGGCTCGTGTGGCCATGTCCCAAGTGTAGGGACAGATTCCGCCGGTGCCGAGGGGGTTTCCCGTAGATCTCGCGCCTGGATCAGTCCCAGGGGGGCGGATTGTGCACCCAGCGGCCGCCGACCATCGTCGCGACGACCTGCGTCTCGGGAAGCTCGTCCGCGGGGATCGCGACGACGTCGCGGTCGACCACGACGAGGTCGGCGAGGAATCCCGGTAGCAGCTTCCCGCGGCGCCGCTCGTCGCCTGTCAGCCAGGCCGGCGCGACGGTCGCCGCGTGGAGCGCCTGCTCGACCGTCAAGCACTCCTCCGCTCGCCACGCCGGGCGTCCGTCGATCGTTCGCAACACGCCCGCCGCGATCCCGGCGAGCGGGTCGAGCTCCTCCACCGGGGCGTCCGAGCCGTTCGCGACGACGGCGCCGCTCTCGAGCAGAGTCCGGAACGCGTACGCGCCGTCGAGCCGTTCCGGCCAGAACCGCTCGGCGAGGTCGCGGTCGGACGGCGCATGGCTGAACTGGACCGAGCAAGCGACTCCGAGCTCGGCGAACCGCGGCAGGTCGGCCGGATCGAGGCACTGCGCGTGCTCGATCCGCTGGCGGAGGCCGAGGGGCTGCCACGCGTCGGCGGTCGCCTCGAACGCGTCGAGTGCCTCGCGGTTCGCGCGGTCTCCGATCGCGTGGACGGCGACCGGCCAGCCGGCCGCGGCCGCGGCGCGGATGCCCTCCGCGAGCTGTTCGCCGCTCGTGATGCAGACGCCGCTCCCGTCGAGGAGCCACGCGGTCTGCGAGCCGAGCGTCCCGTCCATGAACGCCTTCAGGTAGCCGAGCCGGAGGTAGTCGTCGCCGAGCCGCGCGCGGAGGCCGAGCTCGGCGAGCAGGTGGACGTGGTCGAGCGGCAGCGACTGCCAGACGCGGAGCGTCAGGCCGCCGCCCTCGTGGATGCGGCCGAAGATGGCGTGGGCGCCGAGCCAGCCGTCCTTGTCGTGGATTGCGCCGACGCCGCGCTCGGCCGCAACGCGCAGGCCGTCACGGGTCGCGGCGACCCACTCCTCCTCGGTCACCTCGACGTGCAGGTCGCGGAAGCGCCACGCCGACTCCTCGCGGAGCACGCCGGTCGGCTCGCCCGCGGCGTCACGCTCGACGACGCCGCCGGGAACCTGGAGGTCGCCGTTCGCCCGGGCGAGCCCCGCGCTGTTGACCCAGAGCGAGTGGTAGTCCTTCGACCAGAGCGCGGCGGGGGCGTCGCCGGTGACGGCGTCGAGCGCCTCGCGCGAAGGGTGCTCCGCCCACCCGGCGTCGCGCCAGCCGTGGCCGCGGATCCACTCTCCACGGGGGCGGTGCGATCCGACGCGGACGAGCGCCTCGTCGAGCGACGCGACGCCTTCGAGTTGGACGTCGCTGCGCGCGAGCGACCAGGTCGGGAAGTGGACGTGCGCGTCGGTGAAGGCGGGGAGGACGCAGCGGCCGCCGAGGTCGACGCGCTCCGGCGTCGGCAGCGCATGCTCGTGCGTCCCGACGCCGCCGACGATCCGCTCGCCCGCGATCGCGAGCGCGGCAGCCGTCGGGAGCGACGCGTCCATCGTCCGGATGACGCCGTTCGAGAGGATCACGGGCGGCAGCGTAGACGTCCCCGCAGGGCCGCCGCAGCCTCGCAACGGGTGACGAACGATACGATCGAGGCCCGACCGGAGGATCGATGACCTTCGACCGTCCGCTGGCGCTCCTCTCGCTCGCGGTGCTCGCCGCTCTCGTCGGCGCGTACGTCCGCCTGTCGCGCCGCCGGCCCCGCTATGTCGTCCGCTATTCGAACGTCGACGTGCTCCGCAGCGTGGCGCCGACCGGTCCCTCGCGGCTCCGGCGGCACGCCGGGGCGGCGCTCCTCACGGTCGCGCTCGTGCCCCTGTGCGTCGCAGTCGCCGGGCCGCACGTCAACCGGTCGGCTCCGGTCGAGAACGCGACCGTCGTCCTCGTGCTCGACACGTCGCGGTCGATGCTCTCGACCGACGTCGCCCCGACGCGGCTCGATGCGGCGAAGGCGGCCGCGCAGAGGTTCCTCGAGCGCGCACCCGCGAGGCTCCGGGTCGGGCTCGTGACGTTCGCGGGGGACGTGAGTGTCGCCGCGATCCCGACCCACGACCGTCAGCGGGTGCGGCGCTCGGTCGCCGCGATCGACCAGTTCTCGTCCGGCGGTGGGACCGCGATCGGCGACGCGCTCGCCCGCTCGGTCGAGCTCGCGCGCGACACCTTCTCGGAGCCCGGGACGGCTGCCCCTACGACGGGGCCGATCCCGGCGCGCGGCGCGGTGACAATCCTCTTCCTCTCGGACGGTCGCCAGAACCGCGGGCTGATCCCGGCGGAGGAGGGGGCCTCGATCGCGGCCGACGCCGCGATCCCCGTCTTCACGGTGGCGCTCGGCACCGACCGTCCCGACGGCGCCGTCGGCAGCAGGTTCGGCGGCTTTGGCGGCTTCAACCGCGTCCCCGACCGCGAGACGCTGAAGGCCATCTCCGACCGAACGGGGGGCGAGTACTTTGCGGCGCGCTCCGCACGTGCGCTCGAGTCCGCCTACGCAGACCTCGGCTCCCGCCTCGGCCGCGCGAAGCGGCCCACCGAGGTGACGTCCGTCTTCGTCGCTGCCGCGGCTGTCGCGCTGGCGGGAGCGGCGGGGCTGTCGCTCGTCCGCCCCGCCGGCCTCCCGTGAGACGGGCGGGAGGACCGGCCGCGCGCCGGCCCTCCCGCGTACGCCTCACGCCCCCGACGGCAGGATGTTCTGGTTGACCCGGAACACGTTGTCCGGGTCGTACATCGCCTTGATCTGCGCGAGCCTCGGGTAGTTCGGGCCGTAGGTCGCCTTCACCCGGCCCTGACCCTCGTCGTCCATCATGAAGTTGACGTACGACGCGCCCGCCGTGAACGGGACGATCGCCTCGTGGTAGCCGACCGTCCAGTCGCGCACCGCGGAGGCCGACGCCGGGTTGGGATCGCAGCCGATGAAGACCTGCGACCACGTCGCGTCGCGGTAGCCGAACGCCGTGTCCTCGACCGCGACGTCGTTGACCGCTCCGTCGACGGGATAGAAGTGGGTTCCGGCCTTGAAGCCGGGCATGCGCTCGTTCCAGTCGCGGTTGATCGCGATCGCCTCGTCGGGAATCTCCCGGAGGAAGGCTCCCCGCCAGTACCACTGGTCGCCGGGGCCGTAGAGCCCGTCGAACGCGCTGTTGAGCGCCGCGATCGGCGTCCGGCCGACGCCGTGCAAGAGCGGCTCGACGGCGGAGACCATGGGCGCCATCGCCTTCTCCGCATCCTCGTCGGAGGCGTCGATCGCCCACACGACGCCGCACACCTTGCGCAGGTGGAGCTCCTCCGGGAACGCCTCCTTGACGGGCGGGATCGTGTGGAAGTTGAAGAACCCCATCACGTTGCGCGGGGCCGAGGGGAGCCATTCGCGGTAGATCCGCAGAAGCTCGTCGGCATCGTCGATCGCCCAGAAGGTCGGCCCCCCGACCACCGTCTCGAGCGGGTGGGCACGGAACGTGAACTCCGTGACGACGCCGAAGTTGCCGCCGCCGCCGCGGATCGCCCAGAAGAGATCCGGGTTCTCGTCCGCGCTCGCGGTCACCTGCGAGCCGTCCGCGAGCACCATCCGGGCGGAGACCAGGTTGTCGACGGTGAGGCCGTGCTTCCGCGCGAGGTAGCCGTGGCCGCCTCCGAGCGTCAGGCCGCCGACGCCGGTCGAGGAGATGATCCCCGTCGGCACGGCGAGGTTGTGCGGGCCGGTTGCGGCGTCGACCTCGCCCCACACGGCGCCGCCTCCGACGCGCACCGTGCGCGTCTTGGGGTCGACCGACACCGCCTTGAGCGGCGAGAGGTCGATCACGACGCCGTCCTCGACGCTGCCGAGGCCGCCGCCGTTGTGCCCACCGCCCCGCACTGCGAGCCGCAGGTCGTGTTCCCGTGCGAACCGGATCGCGGCCGCGACGTCCTCGGCGCTCGCACAACGGGCGATCAGCGCCGGCCGCCGGTCGATCATCGCGTTGAAGAGCGCGCGGGCGTCGTCGTACGTCGGGTCGCTCGGCCCGATCAGGCGGTCGCCGAACGACGCCAGCTCGTCGCGCGCGCTCTCTACTGCAGACACGGTCGTGCTCATCCGTTCCTCCTCGATCGACGGTGGATCGCATTCGAGGGTAGGAACGGCGTCGTTCCGTGTCATGACCGGTGCTGACCGACTTCGCGGGCGGACGGCGCGTGCGTCATGATCAGTTCTGACTATTCGATGGCTGGAGGCCCTCCACTTCCCGGCCCGCTCCGGCTGCCGCCGACGTACGCATTCGCCGGACGGGCGCACGAGCTCGCGACGCTCCGCGCGTTGCTGCCGCGTGCCGCGGGGGAGGGCAGACGTGCGGCGCTCGTCGCCGGGGATCCCGGCTCCGGCAAGAGCCGCCTCGTCCGCGAGCTGGCGCGCGCGGTCGCGGACGACGGCGTCGTCGTCCTCTACGGCGACTGCGACGCGGTCTTCGGGACGCCCTATGGGCCCTTCCAGACCGCGCTCGAGCACCTCGTCGCGCACACCGAGACCGAGACGCTCGTCCGGCACCTCGGCCCCGGTGGCGGGGAGCTGACCCGCCTCCTGCCCGGCCTGGGGACGCGCGTCGGAGAGCTCCCCGCGCCAACCGCGTCCGATGCCGACACGGAGCGGCATCGGCTGCACACCGCGGTGACGGACCTGCTCGTCGGGATCTCCACGGAGGCGCCTCTCCTGCTCGTGCTCGAGGACGTCCACTGGGCCGACGCGCCGACGCTCCTCCTGATGCGTCACCTCGTCCGCTCGGGGGCGGCCGCGCGCATGCTGCTCGTCGCGACGTTCCGCGACGCCGAGGCGGAGGTTCCCGCCGAGCTCGCCGACGCGCTCGTCGACGTGACGCGCACCGAGGGCGTCGTCCGGGTCCGGCTCGGCGGGCTCTCGACAGACGAGGTCCAGGAGTTCGTCCGGCTCGCCGCCGGTGTCGAGCCGGTAGCGGCGCTCATCCAGGCGGTCCACGACCTGACGGGCGGCAACGCGTTTCTGGTCACCGAGCTCTGGCGCGAGCTCGTCGATTCCGACGCGCTCGAGATCGGGACGCACGCGGCCCGGCTCGTCCGACCCGCGGCGGAGCTCGGCGTGCCGACGACTGTCCGGGAGGTCGTCAACCAGCGGCTCGCCCGTCTCGAGCCCGGGGCCAACGAGATCCTCGAGCTCGGAGCGATCACGGGCGCGGAGTTCGAGCTGGAGACGGTCCGGAGGGCCGCGGGCGTCTCCGAGACGGTTCTGCTCGGCTCGCTCCACGAGGCGGTGAAGAGCGGCCTGCTCGTCGAGGCGTCCGGGCGCCTGCTGACGTATCGGTTCGCGCACGAGCTCGTGCGCCGTGCGGTCACCGACCGCCTGCCCGCGCCCCGGCGGGCGGAGATCCACCTCCGGGTCGCCGAGGCGCTCGAGAGCCAGGCCGACGGACAGGCGCGGCTGGCGGCGCTCGCGCACCACTTTGCCGAGGCGTCGCCCGTCGGAGGTGTGGAGCGCGCGGTCGAGTACAACCTCCTGGCGGCCGAGTCGGCCATGCGCGCGGTCGCGTTCGGCGAGGCCGAGGACCGTTTTCGAACGGCGCTCGACCTCGGGCTGCGCGACGAGGCGGAGCGGGCGGCCGTGATGCTCAGGCTCGGCCAGACGTGCCACCTCGCCGGCCATGCCGACGCGGCGCTCGAGGCCTTCGCCGAGACGGCCGAGCTCGCGCGGTCGCTGGGCGACCCCGAGCTGCTCGCGCGCGCGGCAATCGGCTTCGAGGAGGCCTGCTGGCGGCCGGCCTTCCACGAGCTCGGCGCGGTGGAGCTGCTCGAGGAGGCGGCGGTGGCGCTCCCGGCTGACGACTCGGAGCTTCGGGCGCGCGTTCTCGGCGGGCTCGCACGTGCGCTCGAGCTCCGCGGCGACTCCGGCCGTGCGGCGCTGGCGCGCGACGAGTCGATCTCGATGTCGCGCCGTCGCGACGACCGGCGCACGCTCGGGATGACGCTCGCGCAGTCCTACTGGTCGCGCGGGAGCTCCTCCAACGAGGACGTCAACCGGATGCTGAACGAGGCGCGAGCGCTCGGCGAGGAGCTCGACGACGTCGATCTCCAGGGCGAGGCGCTCTCCTGGCTCGTTCCCTCGTATGTCGTGCTCGGCGACCACGACGCGGCGCGCGAGTGGCTCGGTCAGCTGCTCGCGGTCGCCCGCCGGTTGCGCCAGCCGTTCCTCTCCCATGTGGCCGAGCACTACGCGGGCGCGATGGCGCTCTGCGACGGCGACCTCGCCGAGGCCGAGGCGGCGGCGGCGCGCTCCCAGGACTGGGCGCGACTCTTGACGGGCCGCGACGCGGCGGGGGTGTTCGGGATCCAGATGTTCTCGATCCGGCGCGAGCAGGGCCGGCTCGCCGAGCTCGCGCCGCTCGTCCGCCTGCTCGACGGTGCCGCCCGGGACGGCGCCTGGCGGCCCGGGCTGATCGCGCTCCTCGCCGAGCTCGGCATGAAGGACGAGGCGTCGGCAGAGCTCGGCCGGGTGCTCGGCGCGGGGCTCGGGACGTTGCGCCCGTCGCTCTGGCTCGCCTCGCTCGTGTACCTCGCCGACGCGGCGGCGATCCTCGGTGACGCCGCCGCGGCCGAGGCCCTCTACGCCGAGCTCGCGCCGTACGAGGGGAGCAACGTGATGATCGGCCACCTCGTGGTCTGCTACGGGGCGGCCGACCGCTATCTCGGGATGATGGCCGCGCAGCTCGGCGACTGGGAGCGGGCGGAACGCCACTTCATGGCGGCGCTGGCATTCGACACGCGCCTCGGCGCGCGCACGTGGCTCGCGCACACCGCCTACGAGTACGCACGCATGCTCCTGGCGCGAGGAGCGGAAGAAGACCGAGCGAACGCCCAGGCGCAACTCGGCCTCGCGCTCGGCGTCGCGAATGCGATCGGGCTTCCGACCCTCACGATGCGCGCGACGGAGCTCGGCGCCGACCTCGCCCCCGCGCCGCACCATCCGGACGGCCTCAGCGCACGCGAGGTGCAGATCCTCGCCGAGCTCGCCCGGGGCCGCTCGAACCGCGAGATCGGGCGTGTGCTCCACATCAGCGAGCACACGGCCGCGAACCACATCCGCTCGATTCTCCGCAAGACCCGCACGGCGAACCGCACCGAGGCCGCCGCCTACGCGCTCCGGCGGGGCCTCGTCCCGGCCGAGGGGTCGTAGTACGATCGAGTCATGCCTCTCTACGTGATCGAACGCACCTTCGCCGAGCGGCTGGAGCTGCCCGAGGACGTCGTCCGCCGGATCGACGACGTCAACGCGGACGAGGGCGTCAGCTGGCTCTTCTCGTTCATCTCGGCCGACCGGCTGCGCACCTACTGCCTCTACGAGGCGCCGTCGCCGGACGCGATCATGGAGGCCGCCCGTCGCGCGAACGTTCCCGCCGACGAGATCGTCGAGGTGAGCAAGTTCGTGCCCGCCGAGGTCATCGGCTCCACGTAGCGGCCATACACTTCGTCGCGTGCCCTGGGACGTGCTGACCGACGAGCAGCGGGAGCTGCGCGACCTCGTCCGGACGCTCGCGCGCGAGCGGATCGCGCCCCGCGCGGCGGAGATCGACGCGTCGCACGAGTTTCCGTGGGACGTCGTCGAGCTGTTCCGTGACCAGGGCATCTTCGGGCTCTTCTTCGACGAGGAGGCGGGCGGCACGGGCACCGGGACACTGCTCGCCCTGATCGCGATCGAGGAGGTCTCGAAAGTCTGCGCGACGAGCGGGCTGATCCTCGCGGTGCAGGAGCTCGGGTCGCTCGGGCTCAAGCTCGGCGGCTCCGAGGAGCAGCGGGGATCGTGGTTGCCGCGGCTCGCCTCGGGCGAGGTGCTCGGCGCGTACGCGCTCACCGAGGCCGGCTCGGGCTCGGACTCGGCGGCGATGCGCACGGTGGCGCGGCGCGACGACGGCGAGTACGTGCTCGACGGGACGAAGCGATTCATCACCAACGCGGGGGTCGCGGGCCTCTACACGGTGTTCGCGAAGACCGACCCCGAGGCGGGACATGCGGGGATCTCCGCCTTCCTCGTCGAGCCGGACACGCCCGGCTTCGAGGTCTCGCGCCTGGAGGAGAAGATGGGCATCGCCGGCTCGACGACAGGGGAGCTCGTCTTCGACGGCTGCCGCGTGCCCGAGTCGAACCGGCTCGGATCGGAGGGCACGGGCTTCAAGCTTGCGATGCGGATTCTCGACCGTTCTCGTCCGGGCGTTGCGGCGCAGGCACTCGGTATCGCGCAGGGCGCCACGGACTACGCGCTCGAGTACGCGCGCAGCCGCGAGACGATGGGCAAGCCGATCGCGCAGCACCAGCTGATCGCCGCAAAGCTCGCCGACATGGAGACGAAGACCGAGGCGGCCCGCGGTCTCCTCTACCGCTTCGGGCAGATGGCCGACGCCGGCGTCCCGGAGGCCGAGCTGACGAAGGCGTCCGCGATGGCGAAGCTCATGTGCGGCGACGTCGCGATGGAGGTCGCCACCGAGGCGGTGCAGATCCTCGGTGGCTACGGCTACGTGAAGGAGTACCCCGTCGAACGGTTCATGCGCGACGCGAAGATCACGCAGATCTACGAGGGTACCCAGGAGGTGCAGCGTCTCGTGATCGCCCGCGAGATGCTGAAGGAGTCGCGCGCCTTCCTGCTCGCCGGCGTCGCGTAGCGGGGGACTGGCCCGGAGAGGCCTGTCCCCCGTGACGCTCGCGGGGGTCAGTTCCCTGCGGGGACAGACCTCTGAGCCTTGCTCTCCCAGTAGCGGTTGAGCGCGCCCTGCACCTTGATGAACCACACGAAGGCTCCGACGATCGGGAGCAGGAGCCAGAGGCCGGTCCAGCCGGTGAAGGGAGCTTCTCGTCCGTCCGCCTTGAACATCTTCCCGACGTCGGAGGGGATGAGGAACCAGGTCACGGGCGAGAGGACGATGTAGATCACGAGCCCGACGACGCCGCCGACGCCGATGCCGGAGTGCTCCTTCACCTCGTCCTGCGTCTTGAAGACCCAGTAGAGGGTGTAGATCCCGAGGGTCACGATCGCGAGGAGGATCGCGAAGCCGATGCCGCGCGGTTGCCCGAGCGGGCCGCTGGTGGAAGCTTGTGTGCTCATGGGGTCACGTTCTCCTTCTCGCTCGTGATGCCTGCGCCCTCGCCGTCGCCGGCCGGAGGCGTCGCCCGCGGATACCGCTCCTCCAGCGCCTCGACGTAGGTGGCCAGCTCGTTCGCGACGCCGCTGTCGTGGATCTCGACGACGTTCTCCGCATTCCGCTCGCCCGAGCGGGAGAAGTTGAACGACCCGACGAACGCGACGTCGTCGGTGACGACCACCTTCGCGTGCATGAAGTCCTGCACGCCGTCCGGGCGCCACGGCGTCGAGGGCTTGCCGGCGAACGCCGCCCGCTCGACGATCGTCTCGAGGAGCGGGATCTTCCACGCGCTCATCGCGTTCCGGCCCCACTGGCGGAAGACGTCGTCGACCTGGGTGTCGTCGACGACGCCGACGACGCGACAGCGGCGCTCGTTGACCACCTCGACGAGCGTGCCGAGGATCGGCCCCGCGGTCAGCACCGGCGACGCGATCCGGATGCGGCGCTTCGCGCGACCGATGTGCTTCGCCACGCGGTGCGACAGCGCGTCGCCGAAGCCCGGCGTGAACCACGGACGGACTTCGATGCCGCCGTCGAGCTCGACGGGCCGCGGCTGGACCGTTCCGGTGCCCTCGACGGCACCACGTTCCCAGAGCTCGTCGAAGGCGAGCGTGAAGGCGAACGCGAGCCGCTCCGCATCGAGCAACCGGACGACGACGTTCTCCTGCCGGGTCCACGAATCCTCGGTCCAGTTCATCGAGCCGGTCCACACGTCCGTCCCGTCCCGGACGCAGAACTTGTGGTGCATCAGGTCGGGGATTCCTGCGATCCCGCGTGTCTCGACGGGAAGCGCCTCGATCGCCTCGGGGCGGGTCTCGGGCGGCGGCGGCACCGGGATCGGGCCGGGGTGGTCGACGTTGTACATCAGCCTCACGTGGACGCCGCGCTGATGCGCGGCCAGCAGCGACGCGAGTACGAGCGCCCCCGCCTCGGTCTCGAGCCGGACGTCGTACAGCGCCAGGTCGAGCGTCTCGCGGGCCGCCGTCAGGAACGCTGCGATCTCGGACGCGACGCGGGAGGCCGGCTGGCCACCGTCGGTGAGTGTGGTCAGCTCGATCGGCATGACGGCGCTGAGTACGAGGTCGGAGCGGATCTCGTGGCGCGCTCAGCGTAGACGAGCTGCCCCGTGGCTCCCCGGCTGCGGTCACGCCCCGCTCGCCTCGAGCCCGCACCGACGCCGTAGGACACCGCGGCGCCCGTCGCCGGGTCGACCTCCAGCCCGCCGGCGAAAACGGCGGGGCCGTGCTGAGCCGCTCTCATTACCGTCTCATTTCGCATTCCTACGCTGAGCCCGTGGAGCCCGTCGACATGGTGAGGCGGCTCCCCTCGCCGCGGCACGGCGTCGAATGACCCGCTCCCGGTTGCGCGCCGAACGGCAGATCCGAGTCGGCGGCGTCGCCATCTTCGTGCTCCTCCTCGCGGTGGCCACCGTCGGGTGGCGGACACTGGCGCAGGAGCGTCAGCCTTCCGAGTCCACCGCCGCGGGCAAAGCCTCGGCCCCCGCCCCACCGACCAGACGATCCGCGACGCCGCCGCCATCACCTCGAACCGCTGCCGAGGCCGCGCTCGGGCTGTGGATGCGGTTCGGACGTCGATCGCCGCAGCGTTCGTTCGCTGCGCATGCCCGACCCGCGCGGAAGAGACCGCCGAGGTACAGGCGCCCATCCGCAACCTCGAGATCGCGCACGTTGCCCGAGTAGTCGTCACCGACGTCGGTCACCGGTTCGACGGCCTCCCCGGTGCGCGGGTCGACCACGGCAAGGTTGACCCGGCGCGTACCACCGCCCCCAGGGTGGCCGTGGCAATCACTGCTGCGAGCTTGTTCACGTCCTCGTTCCCTCCGCGGTCGTCAGGCAGCTCGCCCGGCGCCCCGACCGTGAACCGCGTTGGCCCGGCTCGGACGAATCCGTGCCTCGCCGTCTTCTCATTCTGCGCAGCGCCCCCGGCGGCGAATCGGCGCTCTCGCCGACGGAGCTTGTGGAGAACTACCGACCCCTTGGTTGTTGACTCAATATCTCATGATCTATTGAGATATGTGTACTCTGTGCGCGTGCCGCACAGCGTGCGTCCCGTCCACGAGGTCAAGGCAGGGCTCTTTCGCGTGCTCGGACATCCGGCCCGCGTGCGGATCATCGAGCTGCTCCGCGACGGCGAGCGCTCGGTCGGCGCGCTCCAGGCCGAGCTCGGGCTCGAGTCCGGGGCAACCTCCCAGCACC
>NZ_DATMBZ010000060.1:0-6262 GCF_035558935.1 Gaiella sp.
AGCCGCCACTGCGCGGCGAGTGCCGAGACGCCGAAGCGAACGGCCAGCCCTTGAGCATCCGGGAACGTGGCCCAGGCCTCGCGCACCGCGGCCTCCGGCATGAGCAGCTCGGCGCCGAAGACGTTCGCCTCGCGCTCGAGGGCTCGGTCGGCGTCCTCGGCGAGGTCCTGCGAGCGGCAGTACGTCGGCGCGTCGTCCAACCCGCGCGCGTGGCAGATCCAGTGGCCGAGCTCGTGGGCGATCGTGAAGCGGATCCGGCGGGTCGGGGTGTCGCCGCTCATCGCCTCCGAGGCGTTGACGCGGATCAGTCGCTCGGACGGGATCAGGATCCCCGAGCAGTCGCCGAGGTCGGCCTCCTCGATCCGCAGGCCGAGCCAGTCCTCGGCGATCGACTCGACCGGCACGGGGATCTCGGCGCCGCCGAACGTCGCGAGGTACTCGGCGCGGAGATCGTGGGCTCGTGGGTCTGTGTAGCGGGTCGGGGCTGACGGCAATGCGATCGGACCGTAATCGGCTGTCGAAGACGTGTCCAGACTCTAGGAATCAGCCGTTCCGGAGACCGGCCTTACGACTGGACCCGTGACCCGGAAGGGGTGGACAGCGACGCGCGCTCGGGAGATCGAGCAGTCGTCGTGGTAGAGCGCCCTTCGCCGGGGTCAGGCGGGAAGCGTGAACGACACCCTCGTCCCTCCACCCGATCGCTGCTCGGCCCAGATGCGCCCGCCGTGCGCTTCGACGAGGCCGCGTGCAATCGCCAGGCCGAGCCCGGCGCCGGGGGTGGAACGTGCCTGATCCCCGCGCCAGAAGCGCTCGAACATCCGCTCCACCCCCTCGTCGTCGATGCCCTCGCCCGTGTCCTCGACGCGGACGCAGAGCTCGGCAGCGGAGGGCTTCACGACGACGGCGACCGAGCCGTCGGTCGGCGTGTGGCGGAGGGCGTTGGTGAGGAGGTTCAGGAGGACACGCTCGATCTTCTCGGGGGCGAAGCGGGCAGTCGCATCGCTCGGGCCGACCGACTCGAGTCGAACGCCTCGCGAGGCGGCTTCGGCGGCGACGCCGACGAGGCAGCTCTCCACGACCGGCGTGATGGGCAGCTCTCGAAGCTCGAGCGCCAGCACGCCCGACTCGATTCGGGCGAGCTCGAAGAGGTCGTCCACCAGCTGCGAAAGCACGCGGACCTGCTCCCGGAAGGCCGGGAGGTAGTGCTCCGGCTCTGCGAGCCCGTCCTCCAGCGCCTCGAGCATCGCCTGCATGTTCGCGAGCGGTGTGCGGAGGTCGTGGCTCGCCCAGGCGAACAACTCGCGTCGCGCGTCGAAGATCCGCTCGAGCGCGTCCCCCATCTCGTTGAACGCCCGTGCGAGCGATGCGATCTCCGCCGGACCGTCCTCGGGAGCGCGCGCAGCGAGGTCGCCGCTCGCAAGCTCGGCGGCCGCATCTCCGAGCTTCTCGATCGGTCGCTCGATCGACCGGGCGAGGACGAGCGCAGCGGCGAGAGCCACAGACGCGGAGGCGGCGCTGACCGCGAGGATCTTCACGTCGTCGCCCATGTGGAACATCACCCATCCTGAGGCGAGGACGGCGACGAGGGGGACGCAGACCGCGAGCACCGCGAGGCCCGCGAGCCTCAGGCGCAGGGTAGGCAGAGCACGCAGAGCAAAGGCGATCGCAAGCCCGGCCCCGAGCGTCGCGAGCGCGACGACGAGCGCGGACTGGATCACGGCGTGAGCCGGTAGCCGACGCCCCAGACGGTCTGCAGGTGCCGCGGCCGTGCCGGGTCGTCCTCGACCTTCGTCCGCAGGCGCCTGATGTGAACCGTGACCGTCCCGCTGTCGAGCGCCGGCTCGTAGCCCCAGACGCTCGCCATGAGCTGGTCGCGCGAGAAGACGCGTTGCGGATGCGCGGCGAGGAACCAGAGCAGATCGAACTCCCGTGCCGTGAGCACGACCTCGTCGCCGGCCTTTCGCACCTGGCGTGCGTCTCCGTCGAGCACCACGTTTCCGAAGGCGACGCTGCTCCTCGGCTCGGCCTGCGCCGAGGAGCGGCGGAGCAGCGCACGGACACGGGCCGCGAGCTCCCGGGGGGAGAACGGCTTGGTGACGTAGTCGTCCGCGCCGAGCTCCAGACCGACGATGCGATCCACTTCCTCGCCGCGCGCCGTCAGCAGGATGACCGGCAACGTCGAGCGCGAGCGGATGGAGCGGCTGAGCGCGAGCCCGTCCTGGCCCGGGAGCATGACGTCGAGGACCACGAGGTCGAGCTGCTCTTCTCGGAGCAGCTCGTCGGCGCGGTCTCCGTCTTCGGCGACGAGCGTGCGATGGCCGTCCCGCTCGAGGTAGCGGACGACGACGTCGCGGACGATCGGGTCGTCGTCCACGACGAGGATGGTCGCCATGTCGCTCATTGTGCGTCCGTGGGCCACTTCGCGTGGTGCTCACGGGCCCAGTCCTCTCGAACGGTGCCGACCGTCATCCCACGGAGGGCGTGGCGCGTCGACGGGTGGATGACGGCGAGGTAGAGGTGACCCGCGAGAAGCGCCACCGAGAGATACGCGACCACGTCGTGCAGCACGATCGTGCTGTCGAGGCGAAAGCGCGTATCGCGCTCGCCGAGCCAGAGCAGCACACCGGACACCGCGAGGAGCACGGCGAACGCAGCCGTGAGCGCCGCATTCAGCTTCTGCCCCGCGTTGAACCTGCCCTGGCGGACGTGTCTTCCGAGCAGCCAGCGGCGGTCGTCGGCGTCGAAGACGTCGAGCTCGCGCGTCGTGGCGCGGAGACCCCGCCGATCTCCGAGAGCGACCACGGCCAGAAGCGCGATCGCCCACGCGAGCGCGGTGAAGAGGTGAACGTCCTTCACGAGGGGACGGCGACCGATCTCGGTTGCGAGTGAGGGGAGATAGAGGACGAGCCCCGAGCCGAGGAGCACGAGGAACGCCGACGCGTGCACCCAGTGCACCGCGCGCTCCGTCCGGGAGAACCGTCGGACGTACCGTTCGCCTGTCATGCGGAGTTCGAGTGACCGATCCAGGCGTCCCGGTCGTAGCCGCGCTGCTCCCAGTAGCCGACGACCGGCTCACGCGTGACGACGATGCGCTCGACCCACTTGACGCTCTTGTAGCCGTACATGCGCGGCATCACGAGCCGCAGCGGCGCCCCGTGCGGACGCTCGAGCGGCCGGCCGTCCATCCCCCAGGCCAGCATCACGTCCGGGAGCGAGGCCTGTTCGAGCGTCAGCGAGTCGACGTAGGGTCGCTCGGCGGACACGAACGAGAGGGCCGCTCCCGAGGGAAGTGGAGCGGCGGCAGCGAGGACGTCCCGGATCCGGACGCCCGTCCAGCGCACGTCTTCGACCGTCCAGCCCGTCACGCAGCGGAAGTCGCTGACCTGCTGTGCGACCGGCAGAGCGCGAAGGTCGTCGAGGGCGAGCGCGAGCGGCCGCTGGACCAGGCCGTCGACGCGCAGCCGGTAGGTCTCGGGGTCGAACGTCGGCATCGTGGCGGCGACGGTGTAGATGCGCCAGCCGCTCGTCGGCTGTGGCAACACCGCGCCGACGCTGCGCGGAAGGATCCCCGAGGCCGCCTCCCAGGCGGAGCGCCCCCACACGAGCGACGACAGCCCGGCCACGGTGACACCGAGGAACGCTGCACGTCCGAGGCGCTGCTCGTCCTTCACCCCGGAATCATCCACGTGGCGGCGGGCGGGATCGATGAACAGACTCTGAACGTTCGTGTCCACGCGATGAACCCGGGCCCTGCGAGCGCGCATCTGGCGGTAGACGTTCGTGGCGGTACTCGAAAGCGGACAGGAGGTCGACCATGACGAAGCTCACGTACGGCGCACTCGCGGCGCTCGCGGTTCTCGCGGTCTCGGGGACTACGGCCCTCGCGGCGAATCAGGCGATGAGCCCGAGACTCGTCGGGACGATCATGGACAAAAAGCTCGGCGAGGTGCTGACCACCTCGCAGAAGCAGGCGATCTACACCTGGAAGAGCGAGCCGAGGGGCACGATCCGCTGCACCGGAGCGTGCGCGAAGGCGTGGCCGCCCGTGCTCGTGAAGAAGGGCGTCGGGATCCCCATGCACTACTCCGGCATCAAGGGCGACTTCGGGACGATTCGCCGTCCCGATGGCTCGCGTCAGCTCACCCTCGACCGGCGGGCGCTCTACACCTACGCGCACGAGAAGCCGGGCCAGGTGCTCTGCAACAACGTGGACAACTGGTTCGCGGTGAAGATCCGGCCTTGAGCCCGCGGCGCGCACCTGATTGTCTATCCCGCCGACTGTCGGCGACCACGGGAGCCTGATGAGCATCGAGGCGGTGCCTGCCGAGCTACGCACGACCGATCGTTGGGACTTCACCGGCCTGCGCGCGCTGTACGTCAACTGCACGCTGAAGCGGTCGCCGGAGCGGTCTCACACGCAGGGGCTGGTCGACCTCTCGAAGGCGATCATGGACGCGAACCGCGTCACGGTCGACGAAGTGCGGGCAGTCGACCACGAGCTCGCGCCGGGTGTGTGGCCCGACATGTGCGAGCACGGTGCCGAGCGCGACGACTGGCCCGCGCTGTACGAGCGCGTCCAGGCCGCCGACATCCTCGTGCTCTGCTCGCCGATCTGGCTCGGCGAGAAGTCGTCGGTCTGCACGCGCGTGATCGAGCGGCTCTACGGCAACTCGTCGCTCCTGAACGAGCACGGACAGTACGCGTACTACGGCAAGGTCGGCGGCTGCCTGATCACCGGCAACGAGGACGGCATCAAGCACTGCTCGATGAACATCCTCTACTCACTGCAGCACCTCGGTTACACGATTCCGCCGCAGGCGGACGCGGGCTGGATCGGCGAAGCCGGGCCCGGCCCCTCCTACCTCGACCCGGACTCCGGGGGCCCGGGGAACGACTTCACGAACCGGAACACGACGTTCATGACCTGGAACCTGATGCACGTGGCGCGGCTACTGCGCGACGCCGGAGGAATCCCGGCCCACGGCAACCAGCGCTCGCTCTGGGACGCAGGCTGCCGCTGGGACCTCCCGAACCCCGAGCACCGCTGAGGACGGGCCTCGCGGGGGAGGAGTGAGCTCTCCTCCACCCGCGCGGCGTGTGCCTAGCCGACCGAGTCGCGGAAGGCGACTGCTTCTCCGGCGAGCGCGGACGACTCCTCGATCGGCAGGATCGGGGTCGACGTGAACCGCAGCCACGGCGCCCAGGGTGCAGTGGTGCGGGCGAGAGTTGCGGCGCTGTCGGCCTCGATCAGGGCCACACCCCCACCACCGTCCGCGAAGCCGTAGAAGCCCTTGAACTCCGCGCCGGCCGGCGGCTGCCACTTCGAGAACACGTCGAGCGACCGACGAATGCCCTCCTCGCTCGTGTCGATGAATTCCCAGGTGACGTGAAAGAGCATCGGCGCATCCTTTCCCGAGGCTGATTGCCGAGCGAGCTGTGGGGCCGAGCGCGGCCCTCGGTCAGGCCTCGACGAGGATCACGAGCGTCTCCGGGACGACTCCGTCGTGCGCCATCGCCTCGGCGGCCGCCTCAGTCTCCATCGCAGCCATCACGGCGTCCATGTCCGGGACGTCCATCAGCAGGCCGACTCTCGAGGGGTTCTGTGGATCGACGAACGTCCGGATGTTGGTGACGCCGAGAGGCCCGAAGAACTCCTCGCGTTTGGGCGAGGCGAGCCAGTGGTCCTTGTCTTTCACGTCGTGGTAGCCAATGACGGTGGGCATCGCCCTCCTTCGGGTCGGCCGGCCGCTCGATGCGCACCGGTGGCCCGAGTGACCGTACTCTCTCGCAGCTCGAGGCGCCAACGAACGGGAGGACGGCGCCTGCGCGACCGTGTGTCCAGCCGTCCGCCTCGTACGATGGCGGAGGAGGATGCCACGTGGCCACGTCTGATCCGATTGCCGAGATCATCGGCGACTATCGAGCCTTCGCGGCGATGCAGCGCGACCGACTCATCGCCCGGGGCATCGACATCTCGCCCTACGCGCTCAGCCACCTCGCCGTCCGCGTCGCCGATTGGGACCTGTACGTCCACCAGCGCACGCTGCTCGAGCGTCATGCGAGGGCGAACAGCGAGAACCTCTGGAACGGGCGTCCGATCTCGCTGATCGTGCTCGCCGAGCCGCTCGAGGTCCTCGACGGGACTCCGGTCTCGCTCATCGAGCTCATCCCGCCCGTTCACCAGCGCGTGTACCGCATGGGCCTCGAGCACCTCGGCGTCGTCGTCGGTGAGGAGATCGACGACTTCTCGCGAGTGCATCGA
>NZ_DATMBZ010000061.1:0-37381 GCF_035558935.1 Gaiella sp.
AGGCGAACGGTCGGGTCGAGATCGCCCTCGAGGAGCGCGTCGAGAGCGGGCTTGCTGTTGAGGCTGTCGAGCAGAATCGAGGGATACGTCCCTGCTGGGCCGCGCTCGCGCCAGCGACTGACGAGACGACGGTAGTAGTCCGCACTCGACTCCGGCCCCACACCGCCAACGATGCCGAGCATCCGCTCTACCGCCATCGCCCGATTCTGGCAGCCACCTGACGGCGCCACACGGCGCGGGCAGCGCTGGAGAGCATCGTCACGAAGGGCTACGCCGGGCCTCTACGGCCGGGCTACCGGGGCTGGACGAAGACGAGGAACCCGAGCTCAGGCGTCGGAAGTCAGAGATCAAGCACATGTGGCGTCGCTGCGACCGGGGAGCAGTCGCTGTCGTCCAGCCGTAGACGCCGAGAGTTGGGAACCGGCCGTCGCACCTCTGACCGGTTCCCAAGATCACGGCTCGGCTACGTGACGTTGACCCAGCCGTACATGTCGAACTCCGTGAAGTGCGGCCTGAGATTGCAGATCACCAGGTATCGCCCAGGCTGGTTGAACTGCTTCGAGACAGTCGCCGACGGGGACGGCGGCGCTGGCCCCACAACCGGACAGTCGGGGTCGTTGATTGGAACGGTCGACAAGTCTGAGTCGACAACATCGTCCGGCCCGACGCCCAGCGCGCAAACGGCGACCTGGTGTGGGACGATGTTGTTGCCCGTGGCACCAGCCACGCCGACCGTGAACGTGACCGTTCCACCAGCCGCGACCACCGCAGTTCTTGGAACCAGGTTGAATTGCGCGTTCGCGGACTGGTCATGCAGCACGATCCCGGGACCGACTGGACCGGGGCTACCGACGTCCGGGTTGCCGAACTGAACACTGGCGCTTCCGTCGGGACCGGCCATGACGGCCGCAGGCAGTAGGGCTCCCAGCGCAACAACGAGTAGAGCACCGCCTACCGCGAAGCGCGTGCGTCGCGTCATTTCTACCCCCCTAGTAGCTCGAGTGGGAGGGGACGCTACGCCTCTTCCACCTTGTAGTCAACGCCACAAACGCCAGCGGGCGGAGCTTCTGCCGCATCTAGGGAGCTACAGCAATACCGCACGCGCTCGGTGGTCGAGGGGTTGAGACAGGCGGCGTACGCGCGTTCGAGCTAGCTGCCCGGGTGACACTCGTTCGCGGCTGACGGTCATTCCGTGTCACGACCGTCCGGCCACGGCTCGCGGTCCTCGACCTCCGCCGCGTCATGAAGCGAGAGAACACCCGTCTGGTGAAGCTCGAATCGTCCCGAACATGCAGGGCACAGGCCAGATGCTGCGCCCCGTTCCTCATCGCGCCGGCTTCCCTCGACCGGCGGCGTCCCGCTTCCGACGCAATGACCGAGATCAGGAATCGTCACGGTGGAGCACTTACCCGCCTGACACGGGCGTCAACCACCACCGACGTTCGGTCGTCGACGCCGGACGCGGTGGGAGGATGCGCCTATGAGCGCTGATTCCCGGCCGAGTCTGGTCGTCGTGGATGCCAACGCGCCGGAACTGGCACGTATCGTCGCCGAACTCAACCGCCGCTGTGGCATCGATTACGCGATCGTGTCCGAGCGCTCGGGAAGCGAAGCACTGGCGCGGCTCGAAGCGATGGCTGCCGCGGACGAGGCGGTCGCGATCGTCATGGCAGACCAATGGCTTCCTGATCTGACGGGAGACGTGTTTCTTGCTCGAGTGCGGGATCTACACCCGCTCGCGAAGCGAGCGCTGCTCGTCTCCTGGGGAGCGTGGGCCGATCGTCCTACCGCCGCTGGAATCCACCGTGCTGTCGCGCTCGGTCATGCGGACTACTACGTGCTGAAGCCATGGCGATCGCCTGATGAGCTGTTTCACCGCACGATCGCGGAGTTCCTCCATGAATGGTCACGGGTTGCGCTGCCAGGCCCGAGCCCCATCGTTGTCGTGGCGGCGCTCTCGACCCGGCGCGCACATGAGATCACGACGCTGCTCATCCGTAACGGCGTACCGCACGCGGCGCATGACAGCAACTCCCGCGACGGGCGGAGATTGCTCGAGCAGTTAGGTCTCGCTGGATGTGAACTGCCGGTGGTTGTCTCGAGCGGCGGGTTGGTGCTTGTCGACCCCTCCAATGCCGAGCTTGCGGCGTCGTACGGAATGAGTACAAGGATCGATGGGCATGGAGACTTCGACGTCGCGGTCGTCGGCGCGGGCCCGGCGGGTCTGGCGGCTGCCGTCTATGCGTCGTCCGAAGGCCTGAGGACGCTCGTCGTCGAACGCGAATCGATCGGTGGGCAGGCCGGGTCGAGCTCGCTCATTCGCAATTACCTGGGTTTCCCGCGTGGAGTCAGCGGCGCAGAGCTCGCCCAGCGTGCGTTCCAGCAAGCGTGGATATTCGGTACGCGCTTTCTCGTGATGCAGGAGGTCGTCGATCTGAAGCAGGCCGGGGACTGGTTCACGCTCTCGCTGTCGAATGGGGAAGGAGCGCGCGCCCGCAGCGTGATTCTCGCTACCGGCGCGAGCTACCGCCGACTGGGTATCCCGTCCCTCGACGCGTTCATCGGTACGGGAGTGTTCTACGGCGCCTCGGTGGCGGATGCGAAAGCGCTGGCCGGTGAACATGTGTACGTCGTCGGTGGCGGCAACTCGGCCGGGCAGGCGGCGATGCATCTCTCGAGGCACGCGCGTCGCGTGACCCTGCTCGTCCGCGACGCCTCGCTCGAGACCCGCTTGTCGAGTTATCTGATCGACACGCTTCTCGCGGCACCCAATGTCGATGTGCGTGTCCAAACGGATGTGACTCGCGGCGAAGGTGAAGGTCGGCTCGAGCGGGTCGTACTGCGGGACATTGCGTCCGGCGCGGAGTCGACGGTGGAGGCGGCGGCGCTCTTCGTGCTGATCGGGGCAAGGCCGCACACTGACTGGCTTCCGCCTGAGATCGAGTGCAACCAACGGGGCTTCGTCCTGACCGGTAGCGACGCGGCCGACCCGACGCGTTCGCCGCTCGAGACCAGCCTCTCGGGCGTCTTCGCAGTGGGCGACGTTCGTCAACATTCGATCAAGCGAGTTGCATCGGCAGTTGGCGAGGGCTCGGGCGTCATCCAACACGTCCACCGGTATCTCGCGGCTCACCGCCAAACGCGGGATGCGCTAGACCGCTAGACGCAACGTGGAGTTGGCCGGCCGGCGTTGGTCGGTGAGGCGGGACGAGCCCTGCTCGCCGCCCCGCGCGAGTCCCCCGGCGCGCGCGACGAGGTCGCACAGCAGGCGACGGGAGAGAAACCGAATCCGGCAAGAGGCGGTTCACCGCACTGCTCACTCGTGCTGCCCGCACCGTTCTCGCGTGCGCGGCCTCCTAGGTTTGCGGCCGTGACCACGGCCGAGTTCTCTCTTCCTCCGGCGACTCTTGCGGCAAGCGACAGGGGCGGCCGCAGCGGTGGCGCGCTTGCGCTCGCGGCGGGGATATTGGCCGCAGCGCTGCCGCTCGTCGGCCTGGTTTCGCTTCTGCTCCGCGAGCAGTTCGATTTGGACTGGTCCAACCACGCCGTCCATTTCGCCGTCTTTCTGACAGTCGGCGTCGGAGTCTTCCTCCTCGCCTTCACCGCCGGCGAGGCGGCAAACCGTCGCGGCGACGCTCGCGTGCTGCTGATCTCGCTCGCCTTCCTCGCCACCGGGGGGTTCCTGAGCCTCCACGCAATAGGAACGACCGGAATTCTCTTCGCACACGAGCACGCGGGATTCAAGGTCGCGAACCCCATTGGCCTCGTCCTCGGAGCAGTCTTCGCCCTCGCCTCCGCCTTTGCCGATCTCCGCCCCGCGTTTGCTCCGCTCATCGTCCAACACCGCACCGTGCTTCGCCGCGCCGTGCTCGCCGCCTTGGCCGTGTGGTTCGTCTGGACGGTCGTGGAGGTGCCGCCGCTCGACGAACCCGCCAACGAAGGCGGCTCGCATAGCGTCCTCGTAATCCTGGCCGCGCTCGGTGCCGTCGCGTACGCCGTCGCCGCCGCGCGCTACTGGACCGTCTATCGCGGCCGACTCGCGCTACTGCCCGCAAGCATCATCGCCTGCTTCATCCTGCTCGCAGAGGCGATGATCGGCGTCGCGCTGACGGGCGAACGCGCCTGGCACGCGAGTTGGTGGGAGTGGCATGCCCTCATCGTCACTGCCTACGCCGTGGTCAGCTACGCCGCGCACCGTCAGTGGCACAACGAGCGATTCCGAGGGCTCTACCTTCCGACAACGCGCGAACGCGTGCAGTCAGTGAGCGTCCTGTTCAGCGACCTCGCCGGTTTCACAGCGTTCGCCGAGCGGGCGGCACCCGAGGATGTCGCAAACGTGCTCAACACGTACTACACCAAGGCGGCACCGCTCATCACACGCGGATTCGGCGGTCAGATCGAGAAGTTCATCGGCGACGGGATGATGGCCACGTTCAACACGCGCGGAGATGAACCCGATCACGCGGTACGCGCCGCTCGCGCCGCGCTGGCACTCCAGCGTGAACTCACCGCCGTCGCCGACGCCAACCCCGGCTGGCCGCGGCTCCGTGTCGGCGTCAACAGTGGCGTCGCGGTCGTCCGAGAGATGGGCGGCGACGGGTTCGTCGCGTACGAAGTGATCGGCGATACCGTCAACACCGCCGCGCGACTCGAGAGCGAGGCACCCGACGGCGAAGTCCTGATCGGTGCGGAAACGCGACGAGCGCTGCCCGACGGCAGCGACGTGGAACCCGTCCTTGGACTCCGCGTCAAAGGCAGACAAGAACCTGTCGATGCATACCTCCTTCGCGCACTCCCTCCGCCGCAATGACCCATTCGCGTTCGTGAGCTTCGGTGGGCCGGCCCTTCAGTGAATGGTGGCGGGTGCGCTCGCTACGGTAGGGCCGTGACGGGGAACCTCCTCCACGGCTGGCGCGTGGAGGAGTACGGCCACTCGCGGGACGGCGTCGCTCTGCGGGCGTTCCTCCCGGAAAGCGGCCCGACCGCCGGTCTGCTCGTCGCGGCCCAGCACGGCGAGGAAGCGGTAACGGCCCTGCTTGCGCGTCGCTTGCTCGAGCGGGTCTCGGGAGACGCGACTCGCTGGGTGGTGGTGCCCGTCGCCAACCCGGATGGGCTGATCAACGGCACGAGGCAGAACGCGGCCGGAGTCGACCTGAACCGCAATTTTCCGGCGACGACGTGGCGATCGGACGACTCGTACACGTATCCGCCCGGGATCGAGGACGAACGGCGAGTGGTCGCGAACCGCACGAATCTCTCCAAGCCGGGCGAGCACCCCGGTTCGGAGCCCGAGACGCAGGCGCTGATGCGCTTCGTCGAGCGCGTGCAACCGCCGCTCGTGATCGACGTCCACAGCCCTCTCGAGCTCCTGCTTCCGCGCGGCGATGTCCCTCCGGCCATCGTCGAGTCGCTGAGCCGTGCAGCGGACCTGCCGATCGTCGACGACGTCGGGGGGCCGTGCCCGGGCGCGTTCGACGACTGGCTTCTGGAGGTCGGGATTCCGGCGATCGTCTACGAGGTCGAGCACGGCGGGCTGCCCGCCCTCTGTGCGCGTCACCTGCCCGGCCTCGAGGCGCTTCTGCGTTCCCCGAACGGCGGCGTCAGGCCATCCTGACCGGCCCCGGTCGGCGGCGTCGGGGAGGCCGGACGTACTCGACCCGGGTCACTGCCGCCCGTCTGTGCGTCGTCAGCTCGCCGGTGTAGGGCGCGTCGAAGGTGCCCGAGGTCGGCGGCACGTCGCAGTAGTCGCGTCCGACCGCGACCGTGAGGTAGCGCAGGCCGGCGCGGCGGTCGTGGGTGGGGTCGATGGGAATGGCGCGCAACGCGTCATCGTCCTGGGGATGCTGGACGAGCACCTCCACCCACGCATGTGTGCCTCCGTCGCCGAGCACGTGGCCGGAGACGTACCGGGCGGGCAACCCGCACAGCCGGCAGAGAGCCAGCATGCAGTGCGCGTAGTCCTGGCAGACTCCGATCCCGCCCGCCCAGGCCTCCGCCGCGGTCGTCGTGACCGCGGTCTCACCCCAGCGGTACTCGAGGTGCTCGTAGACGCGGCGGCTGATCCGCTCGGCCAGCTCGAGGCCCTCGGCACCGGTGCTCCGGAGCTCATCTGCCACCGCACGCAGGGCGTCGTCGGGGCGGGTCAGCCGCGAGGTGTCGGCGAAGCGCTGGTCGAAGGAGATCGCGTCGGGGGTGTCCCTGCCGTCGACCGAGGCCTCGCGCTCGACGACCGCCCATGTCGTGAACGTCACTTCGCGCTCGACGTGCTCGAGGCTCAAGTCGAGGACGACGTTCCCGAACGTGTCGTACGAGCGCTCGGTGTCGATGTCGCAGCCCGAGACCCGGATCTTGTGCGTGAGCAGGCGCTGGTCGTCGTGGTAGTCGGGCGGGACGACCATGAGCCGGTGACGTAGCGCCGTGATCGGTCCTGGATACTCGTAGGAGAAGCTCTGCTGGATCAGGACCGTCGTCTGCCGGACGTTCGGCCAGTCGATCTCGTCGTCGTCGATGCTGCCGAGCGTGGCGATCAGGTCGCCGAGCGTCTCTCCCTTGTCCGCGAAGCGGGAATCCGCAGGAGCTGATTCCCACCGCTCGATCCCCGCCTGCGGCGGTCCAGATCCCTGAAGGCGCCCGCTGTCGCGGTCGCTGCTGCCGCTGTTCACAGTGCCGACGACGTCGGCTCGGCCGCCAGCGCGGCGTCGTCGGGCATCTCGTCCGTCCAGACGGCCATGCCCCGCAGGCTAGCGGGGCCGTATGTCGTCACCATGGCGACGTCGACGGCGTCGCGGCCGCGGCCGATCGGCAGCCGCCCGATGCGAGGGGTGTTGAAGCGCGCATCGAACGTCCACCAGCTCGAGCCCAGCCATACCTCGAACCAGGCATGGAAGTCCATGGGCGGATACGGGCCGGGGATGCCGATGTCTGGCATGTACCCGAAGACGTACCGGGCCGGGATGCCGAGCGCTCGGCAGAGCGTCACGCCCAGATGGGCGAAGTCGCGGCACATACCGCCGCGCCGCTCGAAGATCTCGAGCGTGGTCGTGGCGGGCACGCTCTCGACGCCGTACGCGACGTTGCCATGGATCCAGTCGCACACCGCCTGCACACGCTCGACCCCCGGCGTGGTGCTGCCGAAGAGCTCCCACGCGCGGTCGGACATCGTGTCGGACTCGCAGAGCCTGCTTGCGAGCAGCCAGTGGAGCAGCTCGTCGGGGAGCGCCTCGACGCGGTGCTGCACGTCGTCCGGACCGGGGACGGGATCGGGATCGGGCGCGACCGTGACCAGCGCGTCGTACGAGAACGTGGAGACTCCTTCCGGAAGCAGGAGGCGGCGGCAGCGGTTGCCGTAGAGGTCGACGAAGCTCGTCGCCTCGACTGCCGGCTCACTGATCCAGCGCTCGGCGACGATTCCGCCCGCCGCCTCGAAATGCGGCTCGACGAGCACGACCGCCGGGGTGGGACTCGACGCCTCGTGCTCGAAGCGGCAGCCCAGCCGTAGCCTCATCCGTCGCCCTCCCGACGCTGCTGCTGCTGCTGCTGCGGCTGCTGACTCGGGGGCCCGTCCTCCGGCCGTAGCTGCGCTCGTGGCGGCGGCAGCTCATCGACCCAGAGCGGCTCGGTTCTCCCGCCCATCGCCCGCGTCATGACCGTGCCGCGCTGAAACTGCCGCATCGCACCGAGGTTCTGGATCGCGACCAGCCTGGTGGTGGGCTCCTCGTCGCCGACGCGCAGATGCGGCGCCGGACCGAGCCCTTCGAGCGACTCGCAGGTCACCTCCACCTCGAGCTCCGCGTGACCGCCGCCCTGGTAGGTGCCACGCAGCACCGCAACGTCGGCGTAGTCGCGGCCCACGCCCAGCTTGACGTGTCGTCCCGTGCACGGCGTTCCGAGCGTCGCATCGACACCGAGCCAGCCGTAGGGCGGGACGTACGCCTCGGCCCAGGCGTGCGAGGCGCTCGCGACTGCGACGCCGCCGAGGTAGCCGCTGACGTAGCGAGCCGGCAGACCGGCGTGTCGGCAGAGCGAGATCAGCACGTGCGCGAAGTCCTGACAGACGCCCGATCCCCCGGCGAGCACCTCGGCGACGGAGCTCTCGACGGTCGTGGCACCGACCCGGAACTCGAGCCGTGCGCGCACGTGGTCGGCGGCGCGGGTGAGAAACGCCAGCGCGCTCGTCTCCGGATCCTCGGCCAGGATCACCTCCGCGACAGCGGCCGACTCGTCCGCGAGTGGGACGTAGGCACTCGGGCCGAGGAACTCTGCGAAGTCGTCCGCAAGCGCTTCGTTGCTCGCGAGCTCCCGGATCGCGGGCGAAGCGTCGGCCTCCCCCGCGGGCGGGCCCGCGAGAGGCTCGTCGGCCTCCGCGTGGGTGACGACATCGCTCGTGGCCTCGATCACGAGACGGTCGTGCAGGTACGCGACGCCGAAGTCGTGCACGGCATTGCCGTAGTAGTCCCGAAACGAGATCACGGTCGCCGGCGGCTCGATCAGGAGGTCGAAGTCGAGCAGAGTCTGCCGCGCGCCGGCGAGCGGCTGCAACCGCACCTCGTTGAAGCTCTCGAAGACCTCGCTCGCGTAGCGGTAGCTCGTTCGGTGGCGGATCCGGTACCTCACGCCATCACGTCCTGCGCGGTCAAAGGTCGGTGGGCGAAGAACTCGTCCTCGACCAGGTCGCCGATGCGGTAGCAGCGGCGCTGGATGTCGAGCAGCGATTCGTGCAGGCCTCGATCGAGTAGGTCCTCGAGCCGCTGGTAGGCGAACTCCGCGTGCAGACGTCCCACCTCTCTCCGCGCCTCGCTTCCGGTACTTGCGCCCGGCATCGGCTCGGAGCCGTTGTAGCCGGGGGCCTGCTCGCTGATATGGGCGAGGGCAGCATCGACCTTCCCGATCGAGAACCGGATCGAACGAGGCAGGACCGCGGAGAGGATCAGCAACTCGATCACCGCGGTCGGCCGGATGCCCCTGCTCTGGATGCGGTGGTACGACTCGTACGCGGACAGCGAGCGCAGCAGCGTTCCCCACGGCTGCGGGTCGTGCGCCGCGGCCGCCAGGGCATCGTGATCGCCGCGCTCGACGTTCGCGCCGACGAGGAGCCGGTAGTTCACGTCGATCGTGCG
Source organism: Gaiella sp. (assembly GCF_035558935.1). Lineage (GTDB taxonomy): Bacteria > Actinomycetota > Thermoleophilia > Gaiellales > Gaiellaceae > Gaiella. The sequence goes on from NZ_DATMBZ010000061.1 coordinate 9,117, forward strand.
CGCCGTCCACTCCGCCCGTTCGAGGAACTTGCCTGCCTGGAGGAAGTACCACCCCTCCTCGCGAGGCATCGTCGAGTCGGTGACCCCCTGGAGCAGCTGGCTGAAATCGACGATCGAGCGGCAAAAGCGCGTGGTGCTCTCGGCGCCGGAAGCCGCCTGCCGCCGCCGACCGGGCCGCTGCACGTCGAGATGGAAACGGTTGAGCGCCTCCCACATCTCGGTCGCGACCTGGTGGCGCATCGTGTGCGCGTTGTCGCGAGCCCGCGCGATGCACTCCACGATCGAGTTTCCGTTCTCGGACGAGAAGATCAGATGCAGCGGCACGCTCTCCTCGGCGCCGTCCGGGCCCCCGGGCGGGAAAGCCGTGTGCTCGCCGACGATGTCGATGAGCGCCGCCCAGTGACGCTGCCGGCGCGCTTCCGCCTCCGCGGTCGAGCCCATGACGACCGTGTGCCTGAACGTCGCCTCGGTGAGCCGGGCCGTCTGCTCGGCGCGCTCGACGTAGCGTCCGATCCAGTACAGCGACTCCGCCATCCGACTCAACATGGTCCGGGTCCGCTCACTGGAGCACCCAGGTGTCCTTGCTGCCGCCGCCCTGGCTCGAGTTCACGACGAGGGAGCCGCGGACGAGAGCAACACGGGTCAGGCCGCCGGGCAGCACGCTGATCCCGTCCGGCCCGCTCAGGACGTAGGGCCGCAGATCGACGTGCCGGCCCTCCAGGGTGCCGGACTCCCCCTGCTCGTCGCGGACGAAGGTCGGATGCCGCGAAAGCGGGATCACCGGCTGGGCGATGTAATCGCGCGGGCTCGCGATGATGCGCGAGCGGAAGTCCTCGAGCTCGGCCTCGTCCGCCGTCGGGCCCATCAGCATCCCGTAGCCGCCGCTCGCGTTCGCCTGTTTCACGACCAGCGACTCGAGGTTGCGGAGAACATGATCGAGTTGCTCGGGATCGCTCGGCAGGTACGTCGGCACGTTGTCGAGGATCGGCTCCTCGCCGAGGTAGTAGCGGACGATCTCGGGGACGTAGCGGTAGACCACCTTGTCATCGGCGACGCCCGTGCCGATCGCGTTCGCCAGCGTGACGTTGCCCGTGCGGATCGCGCCGAGCAGCCCCGCGACGCCCAGCATCGACTCGGAGCGGAACGCGAGCGGATCGAGGAACTCGTCGTCGATCCGGCGGTAGATGACATCCACCTGCCGCCGCCCTGTCGTCGTGCGCATGTAGACGCGGTTCTCGAGCACGAAGAGGTCGCGGCCCTCGACGAGCTCGACCCCCATCTGCTGGGCCAGGAAGGCATGCTCGAAGTAGGCGGAGTTGTAGATGCCCGGCGTCAGCACCACGACACCCGGCCCGCCGGCGGCACCCGGGATGGCCCGACGCGGCGAGAGGCCGACGAGGTTGTCGAGGAGCTGTCCTGCGTAGGAGTCGACCGAGCGGACGCCGAGCTCGGAAAACCAGTCGGGCAGCGTCCGAGTCATGATCTGTCGGTTCGCGAGCACGTACGAGACGCCGCTGGGTGTGCGCAGGTTGTCCTCGAGGACCATCCAGCGACCGTCGTCGCCCCGAATCAGATCGCAGCCGGCGACGTGGATGTACTGGTCGTCCGGAACATCGATGCCGACGACCTCACGGCGAAAATGGCGCGCCAGCACGACGAGCCGGCGCGGCACGATCCCGTCCCGCAGGATCTCCTGCCCGTGGTAGACGTCGTGGAGGAACCGGTTCAACGCCCGGATGCGCTGTCGCAAGCCCGCCTCGACGACCGCCCACTCGTCGGCAGGGATGATGCGGGGAATCGGGTCGAACGGCAGGATCCGCTCGGCGCCCTGCTCGCCTTCGGAATAGACCGTGAATGTCACACCGCGGTGCAAGAAGGACCGGTTCGCGAGCTCCGTGGCACGCCGAAGGTCGGGGCCGTCCATCGACGCGATCTGCGCGATGAGCTCCGCGTAGTGGGCTCGCGGCTCAACGACGCCGGCGGAACCATGCTCGAACGCCTCGTCGTAGAAGCCGCCGGTGTCGTAGCCCTCCCGGAACACGCCGCCTGGTGCGGACTTCGGCATTGCCGGCTTCGTCAACCCGCTACCCCGCCGCGCCGAGCTCGCCTCAAGCTAGCCACCTGAAACAGAACCTAGCTGCTGCCCGGAAGCGGGCCATGATCCGCGCCATTTCAGCGCACTGCCTGGGGGGCTTGGTGGGGCGCTCGGCAATTGGCGATGACTCGCCATCGAAGGATCGAGGTCGCCTCGTCGAACGGAGTTCGTCCGGGTATCGATTCGGGAGCTCGGCGGTTCGGCTTACATCCTGGGACGCAACCCGGAAATCGTGGGGACGCCGCTAGATTCCGAGCAACTGGCGAGAGGAGCGGCCGTGGCGGACCGAATCGCGGAGAAGCGGGTCGGCGTGTTGGGAACGGGGGAGGTGGGGCGGCGCCTGGCCTCGGGCTTCCGGGGACGTCGCCATGAGGTCACAATCGGGTCGCGCGACCCCGAGAAGCCGGAGCTGCGCGAATGGCTGGCCGCAGAGGGAGCGGGGATTCAGGCGGGCACGTTTGCCGAGGCGGCCGCCGCCGGGGAACTCGTGGTTCTCGCCGTTCTTGGTGACGCGGCAGAGGAGGTGATCGCCGACGCGGGCCGAGATAGCTTTGCCGGCAAGGTCGTGATCGACGCGATGAATCCGCTCGACTTCTCGGCCGGCTTCCCACCCAAGCTTTCGATCAGTGGCGAGGACTCGCTCGGCGAGCGTGTCCAGCGCGCGTTGCCCCACGCCAAGGTCGTCAAGGCGTTCAACATCATCGGCAACCCGTACTTCGTCGACCCCAATTTCAGCGAAGGACAGCCGACAATGCTGATTGCGGGGAACGACGCCGGGGCGAAACGCACCGTCACCGACCTGCTGGCCGATTTCGGTTGGTCGGACATCGTTGACATCGGCGGCATCGAGGGCTCACGGGAGCTTGAGGCGATCTGCATCGTGTGGGTGAAGATCGGCGGCCTCCGCGGCGCCTGGGATCACGGCTTCAAGCTGCTCGTCGGCTAGTACCAGGTGGCGCCCTGCCGCAGCCTCAGGCGAGTCTGGCGAAGGGGGAACCAGGGGCCGGAACGCCGACGCTGTTGGCCGGGGTCGCGCATGATCCCCATGGATACGGGAGCTGTAGTGGGCCTCCCAGCGCGACGAGACCGCCAAGGCGCCGACTTCGTTCCCAGAGATGTGCGCATCGGGCATCACTGGTACCGACCCAGGCGGTCGGCGGTTCAACCATGGGGCCGACCGGGCTGGCTGGTCGCTGACCAGAAGGTCGCCCACCTGGGTATTGGTCGCCCTGGCCGTTCCTCGTTGATCTAGCAACTTGATCGCTAAGACGAACCGTCAAAGAGGAGGCAGCGAGGGCACAGATGCGCTAAGCGCAGCGTCGAAAGACGTGAGTGCAAGGGAGTTTCACCTCACCCTGCGGTGGGAACAATCGTCGCGCAATCTCGACGAAAGGAACGGCATGGGAATCATCGCGTTCATCGTTTTGGGTCTGATCGCGGGAGTGATCGCGAAGGCGATCATGCCGGGTGACGACCCTGGCGGGATCATCGTCACTGCGATCATCGGGATCGTGGGTGCGCTGCTCGGCGGCTTCATCGCCGCCGCTTTGTTCGACGCTCACCCGCTCGACGAGTTCTTCGACATCTCCACCTGGCTTACGGCGATTGTCGGCGCCATCGTTCTCCTCGTGATCTATCGCCTCGTTGTGGATCGCGGCCACGGCGGCCGTACCCTTCGCGCCTAACGACTGATGCTGGGACGCCCCGGGAGCCTCGGTGCTCCCGGGGCGTCTGACGACGGCGGCGCCGCCCTCGCGCTCGTTGGATGCACTTCGCTAGGAGCTCGAGCAGGGAGCCTCATGAGCGGGCAACGCTCGCGCGCTTGTGCTGGCGGAGCAGGTCGCCTCCTGGGATTGTGAGCCAGTGCCAACAGGCTCTAGAGGCGGCCCTGTCCGGGTCCCTGGCAGCGAACCAGAAGGTCGATCCCTCACGAAAGACCGCGCTCGGAAGACGATCGCGAGTAGCGGCCCTATCACACGGCGGCCTGGCGCTCACGTGGCCGCGACATCCCTGAGCCGGCGAGGGCCGACTACCCTTCGCCGATGGTGCTGGCAGCGTGACCGGCTGGGAGACATCGGAGCACGTGCTCGAATCCGGCGGCTTCGAGTCGCGCCAGCGGGTGCTCGTGGCGGAGCCCGTGGTCGAGGCGTCCGAGGCCGGCGCCCGCACGCTCGGTGTCACCTACTGGCAGGCGGTCGACCGCTTCACCCGCGGCGGCGTCCGCGCGAGCTGGACGGGCGGCGGAGGCAAGCTGAAGCTGCTCGGCGGTGCGACGCTGCTCACCTTCGGGCCGCCTGAGCTCTCGTTCGACGGCGGACTGGTCAGCTGCCGACACGCGATCCAGGGTGGACTGCTCGCGCTCCGAGCCGGCGGCGCCGTCACACTCGCACAGCGACCCGAGGGCGATCAGCAGGAGCTCAGCGTCATGGTCGAGGAGTATCTGCCGCGGCTCGCCGCCCGCGCGGGTGCACCGCCGTGGACAGGGATGCTCTACGCGAAGGGGCAGAGCCCCTTCCATGCCGCGGTCAGCCGGCGCTACTTCGAGCTCCTGCTGCGGAGCCGGGACTCGTGAACGTCGCCGTCTTCGGCGCAACCGGCGTCGTCGGCCGGGCGCTCGTGCCCCTGCTGGCCGAGCATGAGCTGACCGCGGTCTCGCGCACCGCCCGTGACGAGCCCGGCGCCCGCTGGGTGGTCGCCGACGCGGCGAGCGGCGACGGCGTCGCCGCGGCCGTGGAAGGTGCGGACGTCGTCTACTACCTCGTCCACTCGCTCGGCGCGCGCGACTTCGAGGAGCAGGATCGCGCGGCGGCGGAGACGGTCGCGGGCGAGGCGGCAAACGCAGGCGTACAGCAGATCGTCTACCTGGGCGGGCTCGGCGCCGACGGCCCCGACGCGTCGCCGCACCTGCGCAGCCGCCGCGAGACCGGACAGCGGCTCGCCTCCGCGGGCGTCCCGGTGACGACACTGCGCGCGGCCATGATTGTCGGCAAGGGGAGCGCCGCCTTCGAGACCATCCTCGGCCTGGTCAAGCGGCTCCCGGTCATGGTGACGCCGAGCTGGGTCTCGACCCCGACGCAGCCGATCGCGCTCGACGACGTCGCCCGCTACCTGGCCGGCGTCTGCGGCAATGAGGCCACGTACGGCGAGGGCTACGACACGGGTGGGCCGGAGGTGATGACCTACCGGCAGATGATCGAGCGGATCGCTGCCCTGCTCGGCCGGAAGCCGGTGATCGTCGAGGTCCCCGTGCTGACGCCGTACCTCTCCTCGCTCTGGCTCAACCTCGTCACGCCGGTGAGCGCGTCGGTCGCGCGACCGCTGGTCGAAGGACTGCGCAATCCCACGATCGCACGCGAAGAACGGATCCGAAAGCTGCTACCGCTCGAGCTCACCCCGTTCGACGAAGCGGCGCGACGAGCGCTCGCGTGAGCAGCGCGGGCACCTACCCGGCCCGGTGGTCGAAGATCTCCTCCATCCAGTGCAGGCACTCTCTTGGCGTGCTGTCTCGTTGATCACTCTTCGAGTCTTGTCTTGTTGATGTCGGCGATGGGGACGCTGTGAGCCTCCCGGAAGGGTTCAGCCTGCGTTCGGCCCGCGACGAGGATGCCGAGCGTGCGGCCGAGCTCGTCAATGAGGAGGCCCGTGCCCATCTCGGAACGCCGATCTGGTCGACCGACCAGGTGCTCCGGCACTGGAGCAACCCGGTCGTCGACCGCGAGCGCGACGTCGCGGTCGTCGAGGCGCCAGGCGGGGAGATCTGCGCCTGGCTCTCGCTCGTCTGCGGCCCTCCGCACGTCGAGGTCTTTGCGCTCGGGGTGGTCGGTCTCGCCTGGCACGGGCGCGGGGTGGGCGCCTGGATCCTTGCCGAGAACGAGCGGCGCGCGTACCGGTTCCTCGAGCTCGCGCCGGCCGGCGCGCGGGTCGTGATCCACGCTGGCGCGCTCGCCGACGAGCCTGCCGTCGGGGCGTTGCTGGTGGCGGCCGGCTACCACGAGATCCGCCGTTTCCAGCTTATGCGCGTCGACTTTGCAGGCGTCCCGCCGGCCGCGAACGTCCCGGCAGGCATCCGCATCGACCAGCTCGACCCCGACCTCGACGTCGAGGCCGCTTTCGACGCGCACCGCGAAGCCTTCGCCGACCATTGGGGCGAGACGGACGAGACGCCCGAAGAGTTCCGGCACTGGCTCATCGACACACCGCGGTTTGACAGGGAGCTGTCGCTCCTCGCGCGGGACGGGTCGGTCATCGCCGGGTACGTGTTCGCGTGGGCCGACGCGGAGGAGGACCCGTCGCGCGGTTACGTCGCGGCACTCGGCACGCGTCGTCCCTACCGCGGCAAAGGGATCGCCTCGGCGCTGCTGCGGCACGTCTTCCGCACGCTGCTCGAGCGTGGCAAGCGAGGCTGCGACCTCCACGTCGACTCGGACTCGCTGACGGGCGCCACGCGCGTCTACGAGCGCGTTGGCATGACCGCACACCCGCGCTTTGCCACTTGGGAGAAGGAGTTGCGGCCCGGGAGCGCCCCCCGGGCGTGAGCGACAGCTCTCGGCCTGTGCGGTGATCTCCGACCTCGCCTGGCGTGCGTTGTCCAACTTGGCGGCACTCGTGCTACCAGCGTGCCACCAAACCGAGCGAATCGGACAGGACTGAGATCACCCAGGTCCACGCAGAGAAGCCGGGAGACCTGTACCGATCTGCCGCGCCGGCTCCGAGCCAGACGACGCGCGGCGACGTGCGGCTACCCGGCTCGATCCGGACGTACGATCCTCGGCGGAGGATGACCCGCCAGCCACGCGCATCGGACACGTCGGGCGAGGAGCGTGACGCCGACGACGCACGGCGCCGCGCCGAGGAGCTGGAGGACGGCAGCCTCGACCCGGACGAGCTCGACGGCGAGCCCGACTGGTGGGACGAGGGCTCGGACGACGAGACCTGACGAGGGACGCACGCGGGGCGCGGAGGTGTCCGACTGACGTCGGACACGAGTAGTCGGCAGGTTCGGTTGGCCGCACCCGGTGGTCGTGGAGGCCGCATGGCGGAGCACATGGCGCGTCCGCCACCGTTGATCGAATGGCCTCCTTCCCCCCACGCAAAGCGAGAGATGCGTTCGCGTCACCGTCGCCCGTGCTCTTCCTCGCGCTGTTCGCGAGCCAGGCGGGGGTGCTCGTCCTCTCGCCGATCCTGAGCGACGTCGCGGACGACTTCGGAGTGTCGATCGCAACCGCCGGTCAGCTCCGGATCGTCGCGGCGCCGCTCGCCGCGGTGGTGGCGCTTGCCGCGGGGCGCGCGCTCGTGCGGTTCTCGCCGCGGGCGCTCCTCGGCGTCGGCAGCGCGCTGCTCGCAGTCGGCTCCGTCGCGAGCGCTGCCGCGCCGACGTTCACCCTGCTCGCGCTGGCGCAGGTGCCGATGTGGGCGGGGATCGCGACGCTGCTCGCGGCCGGCGTCGCCGCGGTGGCAGCGTGGAGCGAGCCCGAGCACCGGACGCGCGTCGTCGCGCACGCGCTCGCCGGGCCGCCGTCCGCGTGGATCGCGGGCATGCCCATCATCGGCCTCGTCGCGGAAGTTCACTGGCGGCTCGCATTCCTGGCTCTGCCGCTGCCCGCGGCGCTGCTCGCCGGGCTCGCCGTCGCCGGCCGGCCACGCGACGTCCCGCTGACAGGCAGGGGAACGTCGCTCGGCGGCCTACTGCGGATTCCGAAGGCGAGACGGTGGGCGCTCGGCGAGCTGATGGCGAACACCGCCTGGGCCGGGACGCTCGTCTACAGCGGCGCGCTCCTCACCGAGCACTACGGGCTCTCGACCGCAGTGACGGGATTTGCGCTCGGCGCCGTCGCCCTTGCATACCTCCTCGCCAATCGCCGCGCCGGGCGCCTCGCGCAGGACGCCGCGCGGTGGACGATGCTCGCCTCGAGCCTCGGCGCCTCGCTCGCCGTGGCCCTGACCTGGGGCCTCACGGTCGGTGTGGCGATCACCCTGGTGGTCTTCTCGCTCGCCGCCGCGTTGGTGGCGACGCGCATGGTTGCCGCGACCGTCTTCGGGTTCACCGTGGCGGGTGAGCTCGGGCGCGAGGTCGGCGTCGCCCGCGCCGTGTCGACGCAGCTCGGGTACCTGATCGGCTCGCTCGCCGGCGGCGGCGCCTACGCCCTCGCGGGGTTCGACGGGCTCGGCGTCGTCTTCGGCGGGCTCTTCCTGGCCTCGACGCTGCCCTACGTCGCGGTGCGCGTCGCTCGCCGGCCGGCCGTGGCCACGGAGGGAGCACGCCCGTGATGCAGACCCGGTACCTGACGCTCGGTCGCGGGCCCGGGCTGATCGTCCGGCCGCTGCGGCACGGGGACGCCGAGACGGTCGCGGCGGTGTTCGAGCGCCTCGGCGAGTCGTCGCGCCGCAACCGGTTCAACGGCCCGAAGCCGCGGCTCTCGACGGCGGAGCTCGAGCACCTCGCCGCGGTCGACGCGACACGGCACGTCCTCGTCGCGTACCTCGAGGGCGACGAGCGCCCGGTCGCGATCGCCCGCCTCGTCCGCGACGGCTCGTCCGCGGAGATCGCCTTCGAGGTCGCCGACGAGCACCAGCGGCTCGGCATCGGCTCGGCGCTGACCGCGGAGCTCCTCGCCGACGCCCGCGCCGCCGGCATCACCGAGGTGACGGCCCTCGTCGCAAGCGACAACGCCGCGGCGGTGAGTCTCCTTCGGAGAGTCCTCGACCGGCTCGAGGTTCGCTTCGAGGGGCCAGAGCTCGCGATTCGCGCTGCGTTGGCCTGAGCCCGGCGCCTGCGGAGTTCCCCCGATGCGCCTCGTGCTCGGTGGTGCGAGGCTGACGCCAACAGCGAACGTGGAGCTCGTCGAACGAGAGGAACTCGGCATGGCCGGAGGCAAGGCGCGACTGCCGCCACGATGGTTCATCACGACCTTCTGGCGGGTGCACAGGCGGATCGTGCGAGCGAGCGGCGGTCGCAGGGGGTTGTGGCTCCCACGGCCGGGCAAGTGGGGCGCGCTGCGGCTCACCACCACGGGCCGGCGCAGCGGCGAGCCGCGCAGCGTGATCCTCGGCTACTACGAGGACGGGGCCAACCTGGTCTCGATGGCCATGAACGGCTGGGGTGCCGCCGAGCCGGCCTGGTGGTTGAACCTGCAGGCGGATCCGCACGCCGTCGTCGAGCTCGCGGGGATGTCCCGGCGCGACGTGGTCGGCAGGGCCGCGGTCGGCGAGGAACGCGTACGGCTGTGGCAGCGCTGGCGTGAGCTCGACAAGAACCTCGACGGCTATGCCGCGAGACGCCCACGCGAGACTGCGGTCGTCGTCCTCGAGCCGCGTGAACCCGCATGAGTCGGGACGGCCTGGGCCCTCACGTCGTCACAGCCTGTGCGCGAGGCGCAGCACGAGGCCGAGCGACCGCTCCGGTCCCGGCCAGAGCTCACGCATCAGGGGCTCTCCCCCTGCTCCGACGAAGTGCCTCAGGACGAGCGCGACGATGATCACATCGTCGAGCTGACCGGCGACCGGAATGAAGTCGGGCACGAGATCGAAGGGCAGCGAGAGGTAGGCGACGAGGCCGACCAGCAGCAGCTTGCGACGCCGAGGAACCCGCGGTTCGCGGGCGAGGCGCGAGACGAGCACGATGCAGTCGGGAATGAACGTGGCGAGTGCCCGCGCGTCTTCTCGGTGTCCGCGCGCGACGAGCCAGCCGACGAGCACCGAGTACACGACGACGACCACAGCGAGCGAGACGAGAAGCCACTCCCACCACTGCACGGCTCCAGGCTACGCGGCGAGCTTCGTAAAGCGACTTGACTGATCCGAGTCATCGCAGTATAGTCAAGTTACTTTACTACTACAGAGGAGGCGCAGCGATGGCCACGAGCGTGCGTGAAGAGATCAGGGTCGGGCAGCTGGCGATCCGGTTCCTCGTCGAAGGCGAGGAGTCGGGCGGCTCGGTCGCAATGTTCGAGTTCGACGTGCCGGCCGGGATGAGCGTTGCGGCCGGACACAGCCACGACGGGTACGAGGAGACGATCTACGGCCTGGAGGGCGTGCTCACCTGGACGGTCGAGGGCACGCCGATCGAGGTCGGGCCCGGCGACGTGCTCCTCGTTCCCCGCGGCGCCGTCCACCAGTTCGACAACACGAGCGGCGAGGACGCCAGGGCGCTCGCGGTCGTGACGCCGGGGATCCTCGGCCCGGGCTACTTCCGCGAGGTCGCCGCCATTCTGGACGACGCCGCCGGCGGGCCGCCCGATTTCGAGGCTCTCGGGGAGGTCATGCGCCGGAACGGCCTCACGTGCGCCGACTGACGCCGGGTTGCACCGTGTCCTGGTGAAGCTCGCGGGCGCTAACCGCCCGCGAGCTTGACGCGGTAGCCCTGCGACTCGAGGCGGGCGACGACCTTCGGGCGGTGGTCGCCCTGGATCTCGACGACGCCCTCCTTGACCGCACCGCCGGAGCCGCACTGCCGCTTGAGGTCGCTCGCGACGGACGCGAGCTCGCGGGAAGGGAGGCCGCGGACGACGGTGACCGTCTTGCCGCGGCGGCCGCTCGTCTCGCGCGAGACGCGGACGATGCCGTCGTTGGGCACGTTCGGCGCGGCGTGGCGGCGACCCTTCGGCTCGACGGCCTTGCGCAGGTCGCCGTCGGCGGTCGAGTAGACGCGGCGGCTCTCGGCCATCGCGGGATCGTACGTCGCGGTTCGATTCGGGCCCACAGGGCATGATCGAGGGATGAGGCGCGTGAAGCGGATCGGCGTCGTCCTCGCCTCGGTGGCGCTGCTCGTCCTCGGCGGAGCGGCCGGGTGGTTCGGCTCGCGCGAGATCCAGGACGCCGAGACGGTCACCGACACGACGACCGTCACGCGGACGGCGACGGTCGCAGCGTCCGACCCGGGGCTGCCCGCTGCCGTCGTCAAGACGCGCGACGCGTTGCTCGCGGCTGCGGAGAGCCGCGACTACGCAGCGCTGCGAGCGCTCGTTCCGACGACGGGGTTCGAGTACACGTTCGGGAGTCCCGTTCCGGGCGGCGCGATCGCCTACTGGCAGGACCTCGAACGGACGACGGGCCAGCGGCCGCTCGACGCGCTCGCGAAGGTGCTGCGGATGCCGTACACGTTGTCGCGCGGGCTCTACGTCTGGCCGTTCGCGTACTCCGTCGCGAGCATCGACGACCTCACGGCGCACGAGCGCGAGCTCCTCGCACCGCTCGGGCCACTCGAGAGCGTCTTCGTCGAGGGCACCGGGTATCTCGGCTGGCGCGCCGGGATCCGGCCGGACGGCACCTGGGTCTTCTTCGTCGCCGGCGACTGAGCTCACGCACCGCCGCGCGTCGCCGCGATGAGTTTCTGCCGCCGCGCCCGTAGTACCGGTGACAGGCAACCACTGAAGGAGCCACCATGCGCAAGCTCATCGCATCGTTCTTCATCTCCCTCGACGGCGTCGTCGAGGCGCCCGACAAGTGGCACTTCCCGTACTTCAACGACGAGATGGGGCACGCCGTCGGGGAGGCAATCGGGGCCACCGACTCGATGCTGCTCGGGCGCCGCACCTACGAGGAGTGGGCGGCGTTCTGGCCGCAGCAGGATCCTGCGTCCGATCCGTTCGTGTCGGTGATGAACGAGACGCCGAAGTTCGTCGCCTCGACGACGCTCGACAAGGTCGAGTGGCACAACTCGACGCTGCTCGAGGGCGACCTCGCCGAGGCGGTGAACGAGCTCAAGGCCCGGCCCGGCAAGAACATCGGCATGTCGGGGAGCGGGACGCTCGTGCGCTCGCTGCTCGAGCGGGGCGTCCTCGACGAGCTGCGGCTGCTCGTGCATCCGCTCGTCGTCGGTCAGGGGGCGAGGCTGTTCCCCGACGGCGCGTCGCCCGTGTCGCTCGAGCTCGTCGACTCGAAGACGTTCTCCACCGGCGTCCTCGACCTCACCTACCGTCCGGCCGCCGCATGAGCGGCCATCTCGTGGTCCGCTCACGGGACGGGACGTCGATCGCCTACGACCGGATCGGAGACGGGCCGGCCCTGATCCTCGTCGGCGGCGCGTTCAGCCACCGCAGCTGGAAGGGCTGGACGCGGCTGTCCGAGCCGCTCGCGCCGCGTTTCACGGTGATCTCGTACGACCGGCGCGGCCGCGGCGACTCGGGCGACGCGCCGGAGTACGCGGTCGAGCGCGAGATCGAGGATCTCGCCGCGCTCGTCGGGACGGAGGGCGGGTCGCCGCACGTGTTCGGGATGTCGTCGGGCGGCGTCCTGGCGCTGCGGGCGGCGGCCGCCGGCGTCCCGATCGAGCGGGCGGTCGTCTACCAGCCGCCGTTCAGCGTCGGCGCGGGCGGGCACGTGCCACCGACCGATTTCGCCGGCCGCCTCGACGAGCTCGTCGCCTGCGGACGCCGCGGCGCGGCGGTGAGCTACTTCATGCGCGAGGGCATGGGCGCGCCGCGCGCGTTCGTCGGATTCCTGCGCGTCGCGCGGCCGATCTGGAGGAACCTCGAGGCCGTCGCGCAGACGCTGCCCTACGACCTCGCGGTGATGGACGGCACCGTCCACGGCACCCCGCTCGCGCGGGAGCCGTGGGCGTCGGTCGCGGCGACGACCCTCGTGGTCGACGGCGGCAAGAGCCCGGCTTCGCTCCGCAAGGCGGCCGACGCGCTCGCGGAGCGCCTGCCGGACGCCGAGCGCCTCACGCTCGAGGGGCAGAGCCACAATGTCTCGATGAAGGTGCTCGCCCCGGTGCTCGAGGAGTTCCTGCGTGATCGTCGCCGAGACGCCTGACCCGCAGGTTCTCGCTGCGGCTCGCCGGGGCGACGAGGACGCGTTCGCCGGGCTCGTCGAGCCACACCGCCGCGAGCTCCACGCGCACTGCTACCGGATGCTCGGCTCGCTCCAGGACGCCGAGGACGCGCTGCAGGAGACGCTCCTCCGCGCGTGGCGCGGCCTCGGCGGCTTCGAGAGCGGGCGGTCGCTGCGGCCGTGGCTCTACAGGATCGCGACGAACGTCAGCCTCGACGCGATCGCGAAGCGGCCGAAGCGCGTCCTCCATCTCGACGAGCCCGCGTGGAGGCCCGCGGACGGGCCGGGAACGCCGCTGGTCGAGTCCATCTGGATCGACCCCTATCCCGACGAGCACCTCGGCCTCGAGGACGGCCACGCGGCGCCCGAGGCGCGATACGAGCAGCGCGAGAGCGTCGAGCTCGCATTCATCGTCGCGCTCCAGCACCTGCCCGCACGCCAACGGGCCGTGCTGATCTTGCGCGAGGTGCTCGGCTTCTCGGCGCGCGAGGTCGCGCAGGCGCTCGACACGACGGCGGCCTCGGTCAACAGCGCGCTGCAGCGTGCCCGGAAGACCGTGGACGCGACGCTGCCCGAGCGGTCGCAGCAGGCGACGCTCCGGGCGTTGGGCGACGACGGCCTGCGCGGGCTCGTCCAGCGCTACGTCGACGCGTGGGAGACCCGCAACGTCGATGCGATGATGGCCGTGCTCGTCGAGGACGCGACCTTCGCGATGCCGCCGTTCCCGTGCTGGTTCTCGGGGCGCGAGGATGTCGTCGCGTTCGTCTCGCAGTTCAAGCCGGTGTTGCGCCACGTCGTCACGAGCGCCGGCGGGCAGGTGGGGATCGCGTGGTACATCCTCCATCGGGGCCGGGGCGTGTACCTGCCGGCGGCGATTGAGGTGCTCGAGCTCGAGGGGGATCGCGTGAGGGCGATCACGGCGTTCGCGGACTCGGAGGCGCTGTACCCGCGGTTCGGGCTGCCGGAGGAGCTCGTGGCCTGACGGGTACGGTGGGCGGGTCGTCTGCGAAGGAGGATCCCGATGCCGTCCTCTCGTACGCTGGCTGCCGCTCTCGTCGCCGCGCTCGGCCTGACGCTCGTCGCCGGCGCCTCGGCCGCGGTGGGGCCTGATCTCACGCGAAGCCTCCGTACGGGCGGGCTCGTCGTCGTGTTCCGCCACGCCGCGACCGACTTCTCGAAGCCCGACCGGGATCCGGTCGTCGTCTCCGACTGCTCGACGCAGCGGAATCTCTCGGCGCAGGGACGCGCGGACGCGCGTGCGATCGGCCGCGGCGTCAGGCGGCTCGCGCTGCCGATCGGGAAGGTGTACGCGAGCGCGTACTGCCGCACGCTCGGGACGGCTCGGCTCGCGTTCGGGCGAGCCACCGTACACCCCGCGCTTCTCAACACGATCGCCTCCGAGCACGACGCGGCGTGGCGGAAGCAGATCCGCGATGCGCGCAGGCTGATCGGCACGCGGCCGGCCCCGCGGACGCTCACCGTCCTCGTCACGCACGGCGTCGTCGTCCAGGAGTCGACCGGCCAGACGCTCGAGGAGGGCGAAGCGATCGTCTTCCGGCCGCTCGGGAACAGCAGGTTCCGCGTCGTCGGCCGCGTCTTGCCGCGCGAGTGGGGGACGCTCCGGCGGCCCTCCTCGGTCGCCCTCCGAGTGCGCGAGTACCCGGTGCCGCCCGGCACGCACCCGCACGACGTCGCGCCGGCGCCAGACGGATCGGTGTGGTACACGGCGCAGGCGACCGGCAAGCTCGGCAGGCTCGACCCGAGGACCGGGAAGACGACGGAGATCCCGCTCGGGGAGGGGTCGGCGCCGCACGGGGTCATCGTCGGCCCCGACGGCGCTCCGTGGATCACCGACGGAGGGCTGAACGCGATCGTCCGGGTCGATCCGGAGACCTCCGCCGTGCGGGCGTTCCCGCTCCCGTCCTCGAGCGGCTACGTGAACCTCAACACCGCGACGTTCGACCGGAGCGGCGTGCTCTGGTTCACGGGGCAGGGCGGCGTCTACGGGCGGCTGCATACGAAGACCGGCGCGATGCGCGTCTTCCGCGCCCCGCTCGGAACGGGGCCGTACGGGATCACGACGACGCCGAAGGGCCGCGTCTTCTACGCCTCGCTCGCGGGGAGCCACATCGCCGAGATCGATGTCCGCACCGGCAAGGCCACCGTCATCCGCCCGCCCACGGCGGGCCAGGGAGCGCGGCGGGTCTGGTCGGACTCGAGGGGGATGATCTGGGTCAGCGAATGGAACTCCGGCAGGGTCGGCCGCTACGACCCCTCGACGAAGAAGTGGCGCGAGTGGCGGGTTCCGGGCCCGGCGCAGATCTACGCCGTCTACGTTGACGACAGAGACGTCGTGTGGCTCACCGACTTCGGGCGCAGCGGGATCTGGCGGTTCCAGCCCGCGACCGCGCGCTTCACGCGGGTGCCGCTGCGGGCGGGGGCCGACGTGCGCCAGCTGCTCGGGCGGCCGGGGGAGGTGTGGGGCGCAGAGTCCGGGGCGGACCGGCTCGTCGTCGTACGCCGTGATTGACGGGAGTCGCGGACGGGAACCATGAGCAGATGCCGGTGACCCGACCTGCGCTTCCGCCCCGCTATGCGACGCCGGAGCCGATCGCCTCCGGCGGGATGGGGGAGGTCTACCGGGCGACCGATGCGACCCTTGGCCGCACCGTGGCCGTCAAGGTGCTCTCGGAGCGCTGGGCGAGCCACGACGAGTTCCATGCGCGGTTCCTGCGCGAGGCGCGCACCGCGGCCAATCTCTCCGGTGAGCCGCACGTGATCTCGATCTACGACGTGAGCGAGACGGGCGACGGGCTCCCGTTCATCGTCATGGAGTACGCAACGCACGGGACGGTCGGCGACCGGCTCGAGCGTGGCGCGGTTCCCTCGGAGGAGGCGCTGCGGTGGCTCGAGCAGGCGGCGCAGGCGCTCGACAGCGCCCACGCGCGGGGCGTCGTCCATCGCGACGTGAAGCCCGCCAACCTGCTCATCGCGGACGACGAGACGATTCGCGTCTCCGATTTCGGGATCGCCCGCGCCGCCGATCAGGACACCCTCACCGAGGTCGGGTCGGTGCTCGGCTCCGTGGGGTACATGGCGCCCGAGCAGGCGCGGGGCGAGCCGACCTCGCCTGCGAGCGACCGCTATGCGCTCGCGTGCGTCGCGTTCGAGCTGCTGACCGGGAGGCGGCCGTACGAGCGCGAGAGCTCGGCGGCCGAGGCGGCGGCGCACGCGCACGAGGAGCCGCCGTCCGCCCATGAGCTCGACCCTCGGCTGCCGACCCGGGTCGACGCCGTCTTCGCGCGCGGCCTCGCCAAGCGGCCCGAGGAGCGTCACCCGACGTGTGCGGCGTTCGTCGGCGACCTCCGCGCTGCGCTCGCAGCGAGGCCGTCCACGGCGACGACCGTCGCCGCCGCGCCGGCGGCGAGAACCGTTCACCACACGACTCGCTACCCGTCGAGGCCGCGTGGCGCCGTGCTGCTGGCAGGCGTCGCGGGGCTGCTCGCCGCGGGGGCCGCGCTTGCGTGGGGGTTGAACGGCCTCGGGGGCGAGTCGGGGAGCGCAACCGTCGTGCTCACACAGACGGTCGCGGGCAAGGAGCGGACTGTCGTCGTGACGCAGACAGCGGAGGGAGCAACCGTGGAGCGCACGGTGACCTCCGGCGGAACCGGGGCCGTCGGGAGCCGGTCGGGTGAGAGCGGGAGCAGCCTCAACGACCGCGGCTTCCGGCTCCTCCAGGCCGGCGACGCGCGGGGCGCGCTGCCCGTGCTCGAGTCCGCCGTGGCCGACCTGCAGGGCTCGTCGTCGATCACCGAGGCGTACGCGTCGTACAACCTCGCCGTGGCCCGCTTCGCGAACGGGCGCTGCGACGGCGTCGTCGAGCTCCTCGACCGCTCGCAGGAGATTCAGGGCGAGCGGAAGGAGATCGACAGGCTGCGCAAGCAGGTCGAGAAGCGCTGCCAGGACTGACGAACTGCGCTCTCCGCCTGACGCCGATCCCTCGAACGAGGGATGGCATCTCCGGCGGCGAGGTGAGAGAACGTGCTCATCGGCACCTGCTTGGGGGGAGGATCCGATGGCGGCGGCAGAGCTCGAGCACCACGAGTCGGAGACCGATGTCGTTCGGCGCTGGCGCTTCGACGAGCTGCTGCGCGCCGGGTACGACATCGCGGACGCCGCAGAGCTCGCACTTCGCACCGAGATCGACCTGCACTGGGCCGTGAGCCTCGTGCAGCGGGGTTGCCCGAGCGCGACCGCGACGCGGATCGCGCTGTAGGCATCCCGCACGACGCGTCCGCGCCGCCTCCGAGGCGGCGCGGACGCATCCGCCCTGCGTAAGACGCGCCTGCGGCCGGGCCGATATTCATTGGCGCATGCGCCCCGGGCCCGACGGCACGCTCCAGCTCTCTCCCTCCGACCTCTCGGCCCACCTCGCGTGCCCGCACCTGACGACGCTTTCGCTCCGCGTCGCCCGCGGCGAGCTCGTGCAGCCGCACCTCGACTCGCCGCACCGCGACCTCATCTTCCGCAAGGGGAACGAGCACGAGCAGGCGTATCTCGACCGGCTCGTGGCCGAGGGGCGCTCGATCGTGCGGATCCCGACCTACGACGACGAGACGTTCGAGGCCGGCGAGGCGCGGCGGCTGACCGAGGAGGCGATCCGCGCCGGCGCCGCGGACGTCGTCTACCAGCCCTACCTCGTCGACGAGGAGGGGCGCTGGCGCGGGTTCGCCGACTTCCTCGAGCGGCTGCCGGGCGGGACGTACGAGCCCGTGGACACGAAGCTCGCGCGGTCGGCGAAGCCGGCGCACGTCCTCCAGCTCTGCTTCTACGCCGAGCAGGTGGCTCGCATCCAGGGGGCGCCCGTCGAGCACGTCCACGTGGAGAACGGGCGCGGCGAGCGAGAGACGTTCCGGGTCGCCGAGCTCGAGGCGTACTACCGGCGGATCCGCGCGCGGTTCCTCGACGCGCTCGCGAGCGAGCCCGAGACGTACGGCTGGCCGTGCGACCACTGCGGCATCTGCGACTTCCGCCTCCTGTGTCGGGAGCAGCGGGTCGCCGACGACCACCTGACCCTCGTCGCCGGGATGCGGCGCTCGTGGGCGGAGGCACTCATGGCAGAGGGGGTCGAGAGCCTGGCGGCGCTCGGCTCGCTCACGGGGGACAGTCCCCTCCGGGGACAGTCTCCTGCCGACGGGATGCGGCACGAGACCTTCGAGGCGATCAGGCAGCAGGCGGCGCTCCAGCTCCGCGGTCGCAGCACCGGGACGTATCTCTGGGAGCTCCTCGAGGACGAGCCCGAACGTGGCTTCAGGCTGATGCCGGAGCCCGACGAGGGCGACGTGTGGCTCGACCTCGAGGGCCATCCTTTCTACGAAACGTCCCGCGGGCTCGAGTACCTGTTCGGCTACTGCTATCGCGACGAGTCGGGCGAGGTCGTCTACGAGGCGCTGTGGGGGAAGGACCGCGACGGCGAGCGCGAGATCTTCGAACGGTTCGTCGACTGGGTCGTCGAGCGGCGGAGGCGGTGCCCGCGGATGCACGTCTACCACTACGCGGCCTACGAGCGGACCGCGCTCACCCGCCTGATGGGCGAGCACGGCACGCGCGAGGACGAGGTCGACGGCTTCCTGCGCGACGAGGTGCTCGTCGACCTCTACCGCGTCGTCAAGCAGTCGCTGCGCGCGTCGCTCGAGAGCTACTCGATCAAGGCCGTGGAGAAGCTCTACGGGTTCGAGCGCACCGCGGACGTCTCCGGCGGCGACGAGTCGGTCGTGCGCTTCGAGGAGTGGCTCGAGACGGGCGACGAGGGGCTGCTCGCCGATGTCGAGCGCTACAACGAGGAAGACTGCCGCTCGACGGTCGCGCTCCACGAGTGGCTGCTCTCGCTCCGTCCGCCCGACAGGCCGTGGCGCCTTCCGCCCGAGGAGCGACCGCGAAGCGAGGAGGCCATCGAGCGCGACGCCGAACGGGCCGCGCTCGAGGCCGAGCTGCTCGAGGATGCGGAGGAGGGGTCGCCGCGACGGCTGCTCGGCAACCTCGTCGACTACCACCAGCGCGAGGCACGGCCGCAGTGGTGGGCGTGGTTCCGCTGGCCGCAGCTCGACGACGACGAGCTGATCCGCGACCGGACGGCGATCGGCGGGCTCGTCCACGACGGCGCACCGCCGGACGTCGCAGGGTCGAGTCACGCCTACCGGATGAGCTTCCCGCCGCAGGAGCACAAGCTCTCGGGGGAGGGTTTCGATCCCGACACGCGGGCGCGCTTCCGGCTTCGCGTCGACGACGACACCGGCACGGTGACGCTTCTTCGCGGCACCGCACGCGTGGACGAGCCGCTCCCGCGCGGGCTGACCCCGGGCGGGCCGGTCCGGGACGCCGTCAAGCGTGAGGCGCTCGTGCGCTTCGTCCGCGCCTACGCGGCCGGGGATCGCGGCCGGTACGCCGCGGCGACCGCCGTCCTCGAGCGGCTGCGGCCGGACGCGGTGCTCGACGTCGACCCCGTCGAGGCCGCGCTCTCCCTGGGCGAGAGCTACCTCTTCGTGCAGGGGCCGCCGGGGTCGGGCAAGACGTGGCAGGGAGCGCGCATGGCGATCGCGCTCATGCGCGAGGGGAAGCGTGTCGGGGTCACCTCGCTGAGCCACAAGGCGATCCACAACATGCTGCGGGCGATCCAGCACGAGGCCGACCTCCAGGGCTACTCGTTCAGCGGCGCCAAGCGGGGCAGCCTCGAGGAGGGCTCCGACTCGCGGTTCGAGAGTCGCTGCTTCGTCACGTCCGAGGACGTCGACGTGTGCGCCGACCCGCAGTACGCGCTCGTGGCCGGCACGGCGTGGGCGCTGACCCGGCCTGCGGTCGACGTCCACACCGCGGAGCACCCTCTCGACGCGCTGATGGTCGACGAGGCCGGGCAGCTGGCGCTCGCGGACGTGCTCGCGGCGGCGACCTCGGCCCGGTCGCTCGTCCTGCTCGGAGACCCGAATCAGCTGCCACAGGTCTCGCAGGGCTCGCATCCCGAGGGCGCGGAGCGCTCGGTCCTCCAGCACCTGCTCGGCGAGGACCTCACCGTGCCGCCCGAGCGAGGGCTGTTCCTCGCGGAGACCTGGCGGCTGCGACCCGAGCTGTGCGCCTTCACCTCGAGCGCGTACTACGAGGGGCGCCTCGACCATGCGCCGGAGACGTCCCGCCGCTCGCTCGCGCTCGGAAACGGCCCGCTGTGGCTGCCGGTCGACCACGTCGGGCGCAGCCAGTCGTCGGTCGAGGAGGCGGATGCGATCGCCGTCGCCGTGCGCGACCTGGTCGGCTCGCCGTTCACCGACCGCGACGGCACGACGCGACCGCTCGAAGAGACCGACGTGCTCGTCGTCGCGCCGTACAACGCGCAGGTGCGCATGCTGCGCTCGCGGCTCCCGGCAGGGGTTCCGGTCGGCACCGTCGACAGGTTCCAGGGGCAGCAGGCGCCGGTGGTGCTCGTCTCGATGGCGAGCTCGTCGCCCGACGACGCACCGCGCGGCATCGGCTTCGCCTTCGACCGGCACCGCTTCAACGTCGCGACGTCGCGCGCCCAGTGTCGCGCGGTGCTCGTCTGCTCGCCGAGGCTGCTCGATGCCGACTGCCGGACGGTCGCTCAGATGCGGCTCGTCAGCGCCGTGTGCCGGTTCGTGGAGCTCGCTTCGCTCAGCTCGTAAGCGCTGTCGGCAGCACAACCGATTTCCCTGCATGCGGGGCATTTCTGCGTGGCTCGCCGTCCGACGCTCACGACATCCTCGTCCTATGGCTCGTTCGGACAGGGTGCTGCGCGTCGTTCCCGGCCAGGGCGGCTTGCCCGGGTCGGTTCGGCGGCGGTACGAGGTCGCGGTGCCGCGCGGGTATGCGGTCGTCGACCTCGAGACCACGGGCACCGACGTCGAGTCGGACGAGATCGTCTCGCTCGCGGTCGTGCGGCTCGACGCCGAGGGGGTCGAGCTCGATCGCTTCGCGACCCTCGTCCGGCCGGCCGGCCCGATCCCGGCCGAGGCGACCGCCGTGCACGGGATCGACGACGCGTCGGTCGCGGACGCGCCCTCCTTCGCCGAGGTGGCCGGCGAGCTGGTCGGGCTCCTCGAGGGCGCCGTCTTCGTCGCCCACAACGCCGGCTTCGACCTCCCGCTGCTGGAGCATGCCTTCGCGCGCGCCGGGACCCGCTACCGGCCGCACGGCGTCGCCTGCACGCTCGATGCCTTCCGCCTGCTCGAGCCCGTCGAGCGGAGCCACCGGCTGGAGTCCCTTTGCGAGCGTCACGGCGTCCCGCTCGACGACGCGCACGATGCGCGCGGTGACGTGCTCGCGACGGTCGCGCTGTTGCGGATCCTGCTCGCCCGGGGGATCGCGCCGGAGACGGTCGCGCTCGACCACGGCGCGTACATGCGCCTCCGCTCCCGCGGCGACACGCGTCCGGTCTCCGAGCCGCAGGTGCGCAGGGTGTTCGCGCTCGCGCGTGCGGCCGGGCTCGTCGCGCTGGACGGGACGGTCGACCGCGACGTGGTGCTCGCGCTCGTCCGGCGGGTGTCGGGCGCGGAGGACGTCGATGCGCTGACGCGCGAGCAGGTGCAGGACGTCTACGACGAGCTCGACTCGCTTGTCGCGGAGACCGAGGCCGCGCAGGCGGCGAGCGCGTAGTCGCCTCGGCGACCGGCCCGGATGAGAGGATCGGGCGATGGACGCCACGGCTGACGCCACCGCGACCACGCCCGAGCTCGACCGCGGCGCCTACGTCAAGACGCTCGTCCTTGCGGCGCTGCTCGGCGTCCCGGTCGCATTCGCGGCCGTGCTCTTCCAGACGGCGATCCACGACTTGATCCACTTCGTCTGGGAGTACCTGCCGGACGAGTTCGGCTGGGACGAGCCGGCCTGGTGGTACGTCATCCTCGTGCCGGGGCTGGCTGGCCTGCTCGTCGCGGGAGCAGTTCGTCTCCCGGGACACGGCGGGCACTCGCCGCTCGAGGGAATCGCGATGGGGGACGTTCGTCCGGTGCACCTCGTGAGCATCCTCCCGGCGGCGCTGGCGACGCTGGGCCTCGGTCTCGTCCTCGGCCCGGAGGCTCCGCTGATCGCGATTGGCCTCGCGATGGGCGCACTCGCCGTGCAGATGGTCGGAATGGGCGGCACGGCGGGGCACCTGCTCGTGCTCGCGGGCGCGTTTGCCGCGATCGCCGCGCTCTTCGGCGGGCCTCTCGTGGCCGCGCTGCTCCTCTTCGAGATGCTGGCCATGAGCGGCATGCTCCCCGCGAAGATGATGGGCGCGGCGCTGCTGCCCGGCTTCGTGGCTGCGGGGTCCGGCGGGCTCATCTTCACGGGCGTCGCGGGCTGGTCGGGGCTGCACCAGCAGAACCTCGCGCTCCCCGGGATTCCCGGCTACGAGACCGTTCGCATCGCGGATCTCGCCTGGTGCGGGCTCGTCGCGGTGGTCGTGGCGTTCGTCGTCGTCGC
Organism: Gaiella sp.; assembly: GCF_035558935.1. Taxonomy (GTDB): domain Bacteria; phylum Actinomycetota; class Thermoleophilia; order Gaiellales; family Gaiellaceae; genus Gaiella. The sequence continues at coordinate 31,450 of NZ_DATMBZ010000061.1, forward strand.
GGCCCGTCGCGCCGGGTTCCGCGTCGCGCGGCAGGCCGCCGTCCGGCCGGTGCCGGCGCTCGCTCTCGCAGGGCTCCTCGTCGGGTTGCTCGCCGTTCTCTTCCGCGCCTTCGCGGATCGTCCGGTCGACCTCGTGCTGTTCTCGGGGCAGTCCGAGATGCCGATGCTCATCGCCGAGGGCTCCGCCGGTGTCCTGCTGCTGCTCGTCGTGGCGAAGAGCCTGGCGTACGCGCTCTCGCTCGGCTCGGGCTTCCGCGGCGGGCCCGTGTTCCCCGCGATCGCGATCGGAACCGCGCTTGCCGTCGCGGCCGCCGACCTGCTTCCGGGCCTCGCGGTCACCCCCGCCGTGGCGACCGGGGTGGCGGCCGGCGTAGCTGCAGTCCTGCGCGCGCCCTTCAGCGCGGCGCTGCTCTCGTCGGTGCTCGTCGGGTCGGCGGCGGTGGACGTCGCCCCGCTCAGCGTGCTGGGAGCGGCGGTCGGTGTGCTCACGGTCGTCGTCCTGCCGGATCCGAAGCTGGCGGGCACGGCCGAGCACTGAGCCGCGCGCGTGCGCGATCATCCCGTGGTGCGGATCGAGCTCGTCGAAGGAGACATCACCGCGCAGGCCGTCGACGCGATCGTCAACGCGGCCAACTCCTCGCTGCTCGGCGGCGGCGGGGTGGACGGGGCGATCCACCGCGGCGGCGGGCCCGAGATCCTCGCCGAGTGCCGCGAGCTTCGCGACACGCGGTATCCGGACGGCCTGCCGGCCGGTGACGCCGTCGCCACGACCGCGGGCCGGCTGGCAGCGCGGTGGGTCATCCACACGGTCGGGCCGGTGTACTCGGGCGAGCCCGGCCAGGCGGGGACGCTGCGCTCCTGCTACACCCGGTCGCTCGCCGTGGCCGACGAGCTCGGGGCGGAGACCGTCGCCTTCCCGCTCATCTCGGCCGGTGCGTTCGGCTGGCCGCTCGAGGATGCGGTCGCGCAGGCGCTCGCTGCGCTCGGGAGCGCCGAGACCGGCGTCTCCGAGGCTCGGCTCGTCCTCTTCGGGGCGGACGCCTTCCAGGTGGCCGAGCGCGAAATGCGGCGGCGCGGCTGAAGCTAGGCCGCGAGAGTCACGCCGCGGGTCAGTCCGGCTTCGCGCCCATCGCCCAGACGGCGATGATCCAGCCGATCAGGGCGAGCGCGGTGATCACCCCGGCCGCCTTGCCGAGGCGTGTCTTCGACTTCCACGACGCGATCCCCGCTGTGATCAGGGCGATGAGGAGCAGTAGCGCGCCGAGGTCCGCCGTGATGTAGCCGATGCCGATCCACGTCGGGTCGTCGTCGGTGTCGCCGAACTCCTTCGAGTACATCCACTCGGCGCCGACACGCATGACGATGTAGGCGGGGAGGCCGACCAGGAGCAACGACCTGAACGCGAGCCGCCGCATCCGGTCGCGCTCGCTGTCCGCGACGCTTCCCAGCGAGGTGACGACCGCCGCCGTCGCGGCGCCGACCAGCACCATCGCGCCGAGCACGTGGACGAACAGCGGGAAGTTCCAGCTGTCTGGTCGGAGGGCCGCGAGGAGACTCGTCATGCGCCGGGCTTCCAGATCATGTCGATCAGGACCAGGACGAAGAGGACGCTGCTCGCGGCGTGGAACCAGAAGGCGCGAGACGCGCCGAACGTCTCTGCGACGAGCGGGCTCGTCGGCGTCCCGGCCTCAGCGAGTTTTCCGGCCTCGAGGCCTGCCTCGCCGTAGCCCTCCCCGGCGCGGCGGCCGACCTCGGCGGCGATCGCCCAGAGCACGATCGCGGCGATCACCCAGCCGTCCCACACCTGGAACGCGTCGAGCGAGATCGCGAGCCAGATCCCGAACACGATCGTGCCGATCGAGCCGGCTGCGATCATCACGGTCCCGACCCGCGACACGGTCATCAATGACGCGACCCGGGTCGTCGAGTCGGTGTTCCAGAGGGCGACGATCATGATCCAGAAGATCACGAGCGCCCCGATGAGCGCGAACGCGGACAGGAGGTGCAGGGCGAGGATCCAGTCGTTCAGGCTCATGTGTGATCCGGGAGGCTACTAAGCCGGGCGGCGGGGATCAACAATCGTCATACGACCGCGAAGCGCGCCTGCCGCTGCATCACGTCGGCGAGCTCGAGACGCACCTGGATCCGTTCGCCGAGCGGAAGTCCTTGCCCGTCGCAGCGCGCGGTGACCGCCGGCTCACGCAGCTGGACGAGGCCGCCGTCGCCGTCGTCATCCGCCTCGACGACCACGGCCTCGAACGTCTGCCCGACCCGGTGCTGAAGCACGGCCGCCTCGAGCGTCGAGACGATTCCCGCCTCGTACTGGCTCGCCTTCTGCGCCGACTGCTCCATCACCGCGGGCAACTCGGGGAGCGCGGCGCGTACCCACTCCGCGGGCTCCTTGCCGGCCGACAGCGCGACGCAGGCCTCGCCGACGTACCGGTCGACGAGCCGGCGGAGCGGAGCGGTGGTGTGGGCGTACGTCGACGCGAGCGCCGCGTGCACCGGGTCCTTCGGAGCGCGCCCCTCGAAGGCCGTGTAGCCGGAGCCGCGCATCACGCCGGCGGCCTGCTGGAGGAGCGCCGCCTGCCGCGGCACGTTCGCGTCGAGGCTGCGGACGAACTCGGGGTAGCCGAGGCCGTCCGGCCACGGGACGTCGAGCGCCGCCGCGGTGCGCCGGAGTCGCGCGAGCCGCTTCGGATCGGCCTCCGGGACCGTCCGCAGGATGCCGACCTTCGCCGTCAGCATCAGCTCGGCGGCGGCCATCCCGGTCATCAGTGAGATCTGGGCGTTCCACCCCTCGACCTGCAGCGGCGGCCGGTACGAGAGCACGTAGCCGTCGCGGCCGCGGGTGACCTCCTGCTCGGGGAGCTGGAGGCTGACGCCTCCGCGGCGGGCCTCGCGCTGCTCGCGGAGGACGCCGACTTCGCGCAGCAGGAACAGGACGTCGTCGGCCGACCCGTTGTCGAGCGAGAGCTGGACGCCGGCGTAGTCGAGCTTCGCCCGGCTGCGGACGAGCGCGTGGCGCACCCGGACGTCGATCCCCTCGCCGGTCCCGTCGAGCGCCATCGTCCAGACGAGCGCCGGACGCACCTCGTCGGGAAGGAGGCTGGCGGCGCCCTCCGAGAGAACCGGTGGGTAGAGCCGTGCGTTGCCGTCGGGGGCGTAGAGCGTCTCCCCGCGGAGATGCGCCTCGGCGTCGAGCGCGCCGTCCGGCTCGACGAACCCGGCGACGTCCGCGATCGCGTAACGCACGCGGTAGCCCTTCCCGTCGCGCTCGAGATGCATCGCCTGGTCGAGGTCCTTCGACGTGGGCGGGTCGATGGTGACAAATGGAACGTCCGTCTCGTCGGCTCTGGGACGGCGGTGCGAGCGCGCCGCGCGTTCCGCCTCGGCCAGGACCTCCTTCGGGAAGGCGTCAGGCACACGGAGCTGCCGCCGCAGTTCCGCCAGTGCCGCCTCGATCTCCCTGTTGTCGGCATCGGTCAGGCGAAGGTGACGCTTCGGCACCGTCCCAGGGTACGTCGCCGGCCTCGAAGTGCGGCGCGCCGTACCCACGTAGGAGAGCCAGCCGGACTGCGGCGAGCCTGCAGGGACGCCATCCTGGGACTCCTTGCAATCGCAACTACCTCCCGAGGAGCTCCCACATGACCCTGATCGAGACCGCCCGCCCCCTCGACCGCCTCCGGCGACGCGTCCGCGGCGCGGTGCTCGAGCCCGGCCAACCCGGCTGGGACGCCGCAACGCTCGCCTTCAACACGTCGTTCACGCAGGAGCCGACCGCGGTCGCGGTGCCCGAGGACGAGCGGGACGTCGCGGAGATCGTCCGCTACGCACGCGCCAACGGGCTCCAGGTCGCGCCGCAGCGCACCGGTCACAACGCCGAGCCGCTCGGAGCGATGGACGACCTGATCCTGCTCCGCACCGACCGGCTCCGCGGCGTCGAGATCGACGCCGAGCGGCGTGTTGCGCGCGTGCGCGCCGGGTCGAAGTGGGAGGAGGTCGTGCCGCGGGCGTCCGACCTCGGGCTCGCCGCGCTGCACGGATCGACACCCGACGTCAGCGTCGCGGGCTACTCGCTCGGCGGCGGTGTCGGCTGGTACGCGCGCAAGCACGGGCTCTCGACGAACAGCGTGCTCGCGATCGAGCTCGTCACGGCCGACGGGAAGCTGCGGCGGGTCGACCACGACAACGAGCCCGAGCTCTTCTGGGCGCTCCGCGGCGGCGGCGGCAACTTCGGCGTCGTGACGGCGCTCGAGGTGCAGCTGTACGACATCCCGGAGGTCTACGCCGGCGTCCTCTTCTTCCCGTGGGAGCGCTCCTCGGAGGTGCTCCATGCGTGGCTCGACTGGACGCGGACCGTGCCGGAGGAGATGACGTCCGTCGGCCGCATCCTCCAGTTCCCGCCACTCGAGGAGCTGCCCGAGCATCTGCGCGGCGGGAAGTTCGCGGTCGTCGAGGGCTTCTACATCGGGCCGGAGGCAGACGGCGCCGAGCTGATGGCGCCGCTCCGGGCGCTCGGCCCGGCGATGGACACGTTCGCGACCATGCCGCCGGCGGGGATCGCAGAGCTCCACATGGACCCGCCCGACCCGGTGCCGTACACCGGCGAAGGGATGATGCTCGACGGGCTCGACGCCGTAGCGATCGATCGCTTCGTCCGCGCGGCTGGGCCGGGCTCGGACTCGCCGCTCGTCTCCGCCGAGATCCGCCACCTCGGCGGCGCGATCGGCCGGACGGGCGAAGGCCACGGCGCGCTCGCGGCGATCGACTCCGAGTTCCTGACGTTCGCGCTCGGGATGGTCTTCGACGACGAGACCTACCAGGCGAACCGGAGGCAGCTCGAGATGGTTCGCCACGCGCTGACGCCGTACGACACCGGTCGCCAGTACCTCAACTTCACCGAAGAGGAGACCGACCCGGCGACCTTCTACCGGCCGGACGCCTACCGGCGCCTGCGTGCGGTGAAGGCCGCCGTCGACCCCGGCAACGTCTTCCGCGCCAACCATCCGATCGCGGCCGCCGAGTAGCGCGGCCGTCACGGGGTGGGCCGGCTCTCCCCCCGGCCCACCCCGCCGCGTCCCCGCATAGACTCGGACCAATGGGGGCCTGTCCCGCCTGCGGCACCGCGAACGCGGACACGGCGAAGTTCTGCTCCGAGTGCGGCGCCGCGCTCGCTGCGGTCCGCCCGGCCGCGCGGCGCGAGGAGCGGAAGGTCGTCAGCGTCGTCTTCACCGACCTCGTCGGCTCGACGGCACGCGCCGAGGAGAGCGACCCCGAGGACGTCCGCGCGCTGCTCCGCGTCTACCACGAGCGCGCGCGCGACGAGCTCGAACGCCGCGGCGGCACGGTCGAGAAGTTCATCGGCGACGCGGTCGTCGCGGTCTTCGGAGCGCCGGTTGCTCATGAGGACGACCCGGAGCGGGCGGTGCGGGCAGCGCTCGCGGTGCGCGACGCCGTCGCCGCGCTCAACGAGGAGCAGCCCGGACGCGACCTCCATGTCCGCATCGCGGTGAACACCGGAGCGGCGCTCGTGTCGCTGGACGCCGTTCCCGGCGAGGGCGAGGCGATGGTCGCCGGCGACGTCATGAACACGGCCGCGCGGCTCCAGTCCGCGGCTCCGGTCGACGGGATCGTGGTCGGCGAGCAGACCTACCGCGCCACCGAGCGCGAGATCGTCTACCGCGAGGCGGAGCCCGTGCAGGCGAAGGGCAAGTCGCAGCCCGTCCCGGTGTGGGAGGCGGTCGAGCCACGGGGGCGCCTCGGAGTGGATCTGGGCGGCTCGGTCGGAACGGAGCTCGTCGGTCGCGACGACGAGGTCGACCTGCTCGTCGACGCCCTCCGACGGTCGCGGCGCGACCGCACGACACAGCTCGTCACGCTCGTCGGCGTTCCCGGGATCGGCAAGAGCCGGCTCGTGCTCGAGCTCGGC
>NZ_DATMBZ010000062.1:0-19049 GCF_035558935.1 Gaiella sp.
GCGGGCGAGGGCGCCGGCGACGATCCCGGCGAACTCGCGCACCTCGTCGAACCCGTGCCGGCGCGTGATCGGGACGAGCACGTGGATGCCGCGCGATCCGCTCGTCTTCGGCACCGACTCGAGCCCCAGCACGTCGAGCGGCTCGCGCACGAGCAGCGCGACCTGGATCACGTCCTCGAACGTCGCACCCTCCGAGGGGTCGAGGTCGAACATCACCCAGTCCGGCCGCTGCGGCCGGTCGGCGCGCGACGCCCACGCGTGCATGTCGATGCAGCCCATGTTCACCATCCAGAGCAGCGCGAGGTCGTCGTCGACGAGCGCGTAGTCGATGACCTTCTTCTCGCCCTCGCGCGTCGACGCCGGGAACGTGGCCGTCTCGATCCAGTCGGGCATGTGAGTCGGCGCCTGCTTCTGGAAGAAGCTCTTGCCCTGCCAGCCGTCCGGATAGCGCTTCATCGTGAACGGACGCTTGCGCAGGTGGGGGACGAGCACCTCGGCGATGTCGCGGTAGTACGCGAGCAGGTCGCCCTTCGTGATCCCCTCCTCGGGCCAGAACGGCTTGTCGAGGTTCGAGAGGCGCAGCGTCCGCCGGCCCCGGCGAAGCTCGGGCTCGATCGGCGGCCGTTCCACCGGCACGTCGTCGCGGACGCCGAGGAAGACCGGCGCGCGAAGACGACCCTCGCGCGTTCGCTCCGCGTACGCCACCTCGGCCGAGAGCGACGGCTCCACCCACGTGATGTCGGCAGCGCGCACGCGCGCCATCCGCGGCGCGCTGACGAGCGGGGTCGTCGGTCGCTCGAGCGGCTTCAGGGCGGAGAGCAGCCGCTCGACGTCGCCGTCGCCGATCCCCGAGCCGACGTTCCCGGCCCAGTGCAGGCCGTCCGCCTCGCGCCGGCCGAGGACGAGCGCTCCGAGCTTCGCCCGTTTCCCGGTCCCGCGCGTGAAGCCGACGATCGGGAGGTCGTCCTGGGCGCGCAGCTTCAGCTTCTGCCATTCAGGCGTCCGTCGCCCCGAGCGGTACGGCGCGTCCGCGCGCTTCGCCACGACGCCCTCCAGGCCCTGAGCCTCGGCCGCGGCGAGGAGCGCAGGGCCGTCCTCGAAGGCCGGGGACACCCGAACGACATCCGACGAAGGATCGATGAGCTCCTCCAGCATCCGGCGGCGCTCTGCGAGCGGCCGGTCGACGAGCGACTCTTCGTCGAGGGCAAGCAGGTCGAACGCCATCAGCACGAGGCGTCCGGAGCCCGACTGGAGCGACTCGAACCGCGCCGTCCCGGTGTCGTCGAGCGCGCAGACCTCCCCGTCGATGACGGCCGAAGGCGAGCGCACCGCGTGCGGGACCGCGCGCGCGACCTGGCGGAAGCGCTCGGTGAGGTCGGTCCCGTTCCGGCTCGTGAGCGTCGCCTCTCCGCCCGCGACGGCCACGATCGCGCGGTACCCGTCCCACTTCGGTTCGTAGATCCAGCCCGCCCCGGTCGGAAGCGACTCGGTCAGCGTCGCGAGCTGCGGCCGCAGCTGCGCGCCGTCCACGCGCCCACCGTCCTTCCGCAGGAGGAGCCAGTTCTTCTCGTCGCCGTCGAGCCGGGCCGGGATCAGCGTCCAGACGCCGTCCACCCGTTCGCCGTGGAGGTGGAACGTGAGACCGCCATTTCGCTTCTCCTCGAGCAGGTCGTATGTCCCCCGGTCCCAGATCTCGACCGTGCCGGCGCCGTACTGGCCGGCCGGGATGACGCCCTCGAACGACCCGTAGTCGAGCGGATGGTCCTCGACGTGGACGGCCAGGTGCCGCTCGCCGCCCTGGAGGGGCAGGCCCTTCGGCACCGCCCAGCTCGCCAGCGCACCGTTCCGCTCCAGTCGCAGGTCGTAGTGAAGACGGCGTGCGTCGTGTCGTTGGATCACGAAGCTGCGTCCCTCGGCCGTCCGTGCCTCGCCGAACGGCTCGGGCGTGCGCTTCGGGTCGCGCTTCTTCCGGTACTCGCCGAGCCGGGCCACGTTCCGATGATCCCACGAAGCGCGAGGGGCGAATCATCACCCCTTAACATCGTCGCTACAAGTGGGAGAAACTCCCTGCAAAGGACGCGTTCTCGGTCCGGGGATAAGCCTGTGGAAAGTGTGGAGAGCTCGGCGGCGGCTCAGACGTGCGCCAGGACGCCCATCGAGCGGAACTTCGCGCGGCGGCGGCGGCGCAGCTCCTCGGCGGGGATCCCCGCGAGCTCGTCGAGGTGCGCCACGAGAGCCTCACGGAGGAGCGCGGCAGCGCCGTCGTGGTCGACCTGCGCACCACCCTCCGGCTCCGGAACGATCCCGTCGATCACGCCCAGCTCGAGGCAGTGCGCTGCGTCGGGCTTGAAGGCCGAGGCTGCCTTCTTCGCCTGCGAGGCGTCGCGCCAGAGGATCGACGCGCAACCCTCGGGCGAGATCACGGAGTAGATCGCGTTCTCCTGCATCAGCACCCGATCCGCGACGGCGATCGCGATCGCGCCGCCGGAGCCGCCCTCGCCGATCACGACGGAGACGCTCGGCACGCCGAGCCGGAGCATCGCCGCCTGTGAGCGCGCGATCGCGCCGCCCTGGCCGTGTTGCTCCGCAGCGATCCCCGGATAGGCGCCCGGCGTGTCGACGAGCGTGACGAGCGGGAAGCCGTGGCGGTCGGCGAGTGCCATCGTGCGCATCGCCTTGCGATAGCCCTCGGGATACGCCATCCCGAAGTTGCGCACCGCACGCTCCTTCAGGTCACGGCCCTTCTGGTGGCCGACGAGCGCGACCGTCCGGCCGCCGAGTGACCCGATCCCGGCCACGATCGCCCGATCGTCCATCCGGCTCCGGTCGCCGTGGAGCTCGAACCAGTCGTCGAGGATCCGCTCGACGTAGTCGAGCGTGTAGGGGCGCTTCTCGTGGCGGGCCAGCTCGACCGATCGCCAGATCTCCTCGTCCGTCGTGTCCTCGCGCAGCCGCTCGAGCTGCCGCTGCAGGCGCTCGAGCTCGGCGGAGAGCCGCGTGCCGCGAAGAAGCTTGACGCCCGACAGCTGAGCGAGTCGGTCGCGCAGCCCGAGCTCGGCTTCCTGTGTCACGAGGGGCCTCCGAAGAGACGGAGGAGACGCGCAAGCGTGCCGCGGAGGTCGCTTCGGGGGACCACGGCGTCGACGTGGCCGAAGCGGAAGTTCGACTCCGCGAGGCCGAAGTCGTCGGGAAGCTTCTCCCGCGTCGTCTGTGCAACGACCCGCGGGCCCGCGAACGACGTCAACGCTCCGGGCTCGGCGAGCATCACGTCCCCGAGGCTTGCGAAGCTGGCGGTGACGCCGCCGGTCGTCGGGTGCGCGAGCACCGAGAAGAGCGCACCCCCGGCTTCGTGGAGCTCTTCCACGGCCACGATGGTCTTCGGCAACTGCATGAGCGCCAGGATCCCCTCCTGCATGCGGGCCCCGCCCGAGGCGGAGACCGAGATCAGCACACCGGCGTCCTCGGCGGTCCGCTCGCACGAGCGCGCGAATCGCTCGCCGACCACGCTTCCCATCGAGCCGCCCATGAACGAGAAGTCCATCGCCGCGAGGCGACAGGGGTGACCGTCGATCGCGGCACGCCCCGTGAGGATCGCGTCGCCGAGGCCCGTTCCGAGCTCCGCCTCCGCGAGCCGCTCGACGTACGGCCGCAGGTCGAAGAACTCGAGCGGGTCCGCCGACCGGAGATCGGCGTCCTCTTCCTCGAACGTGCCCGGATCGGCGAGCTGCGCGATGCGCTCCGGTGCGCGGACGGGAAAATGATGGCCGCACTGCGGGCAGACGCGGAGATGCTCGGCGAGCTCCTCGTCGCGATAGTGGGAGCCGCAGCCCGGGCAGGTGTTCGGATGCCCGGTGCCGTCGCGCTCGGCCGGGTCCGCCCGCTTGTGCTCGATCGAGACGTCGATGTTGCCGGTGGCCGACACCCCGGGCATCTTAGTGCCGGTCCCGTCAGAGCCCGGCCGCGCCGGCCAGCCGCGTGAGCAGGACCGGGTCGGCCCCCGGCGCCAGACCGGTGATCCCCATACCGGCGACCCGAGCCTTCGCGGCGATCTCGAGCAGGATCCGCTCCACCTCGTCGACGCTCGGGCCGCCCGGCTCCGGCATGAAGCTCGGGATCGATCCCGGCTCGAGCACGTCGACGTCGAGGGCGACGTACGCGGCCCCGGCTCCGGAGAGAGCGCGCGCGACGTCCTCGTCGATCGCATGTGCCGCCAGGTACTCCCGCTCGGGCGGGTCGAGATTGCGCGCGCCGACCAGAGCGACGTCGTCGGTGCGAACACTTCCCTCGTCGATCGCCATCCGCAGCGGCATGCCCCAGAGATTTCCCGAGGGCGACGTCTCCGGCGTGTTGAGGTCGCCGTGCGCGTCCAGCCAGACGACGGAGAGGCGGTCGTGGCGCGCGGCGAGGCCGCGGATCGCGCCGACGTGCGCACAACAGCAGCCGCCGAGCACGAGTGGACGTCTCGGGAGACCCCGAGCGAGCACGGTCGACTGTTCCGCGAGTGTCTCGAGGTCGACGACGAGCGCCTCGGGGTACGGGAGCTCGGTCTCGGCGGCGGCCGCCATCTCCTCACCGCCTGCGCCCCACGCGCGCGGGACGCGGACGAGCCCGGCAGCGAACGTCGAGCCGCAGCTGTGGCACTCGTAGAGCTCGTCGAAAGCGACGGCGGTCAGCGTGCGGCAGCGGGGACACCGCGCCCGCAGGGCGCTCACAGCACCCGCTCCCACGTGTCCGAGCGGCTAGTCGCGCGCATGCCGACACTTTCGTAGAGCGCGAGCGCTCCCGTGGTGTTCTCGCTGTCGACTCCGAGCGCGGCTCGTGGACGTCCGATCGAGCGGAAGAGCCCGAAGCTCTCGAGCAGGAGCGCGCGGGCGAGGCCGCGCCGTCGCCATGGACTACGGACCGCGAGAACGGCAACCCACCCGACCGTGTCGTCGTCGCCCGGCGACGGCTTGCTCAGGCAGACCGCCGCGATCTCCCCGTCGTCCACGACGAGCCGCCACAGAGATGTGTCCGCGTTCGGCCCGAGGTTCCAGGTGCACCAGTCCGCGAAGCTCTCGGGTACGAAGCCCCAGTGGTCCCCGAACGCCTCCACGTATGCGTCGTAGACCGCGCGTTCCTCGCCCCGGCGGAACGGGCGGGACGCGAGGCCGTCGGGCCACACGGGCTCCTCGGCGGGCCCCTCGAGGTCGATCTTCATGGTGTACGAGCTCCGGACGACCACGAAGCCGTGCCGTGACAGCGCAGCGCGGTACTCGTCGTCCCCTTCGTTTGCGGGCGCACGGACGCGTGCCCCGGCGCCGGCGAGCTCGGCCGCTCGGCGCTCGGCCTCCTCGAGGAGCCGCTCGACGACGCGTTCCTCGCCCGGCAAGACACGAAGGTCGATGTAGACGACCTCGCGCGCGGCGCCGGGCGCGGTGACGTCCGCATAGCCCATGATCCTCTCGCCCTGCACGGCGAGGAACATGTCGTGCGCGGGGTCGAGATCCTCGAGCTCGAACCATCGCGCGACACCCTCCGACGTCTCGTCGGCGGCACGGCCCGTGGCGGCGGCGTGCGCGTTCAGGACCTCGGCGATTCCCGCGGCGTCCTGCGGCGTCGGCGCACGGACGGCGAGCTCAGTCACCTGCACGGAGCTCCTTCGTCCAGACGTCGGCTTGCCAGAGGACGCGCATGCCCGCGCGTTCGTAGAGGCGCGTCGCGCCCGTGGGGTTCTCGACGTCCACGCCGAGCGCGACGGTCGTCTCACCGGTCGTGCGGAACCGCCGGAAGGACTCGTGGAGGAGCGCGAGGCCGAGGCCGCGGCGGCGCCACGCGGGCCGCACGCCGAGCGTGCCGATGAAGCCCCAGTCGCCCATCCGCTTCGGATAGTTGCGCGAGAAGGCGACGACCTCGTCACCGGCCCAGACGACCGGCACCAGCGACGCGTCGAAGCCCGCGCGGCCGAAGACGCGGTCGCGCCATTCGTCGTAGCCGATCGGGGAATAGCCCCACTCGTTCGCGAACGCCTCGAGCTCCGCGTCGTGCAGAGCCGCGCCGTCGCGGTCGGGGTCGAGCGGGCGTAGGCGCGTCCCCTCGGGCCACCTGGGCTGGGGCGTCGGCTCGCGGAGGTCCGTGACCATTCGGAAGTAGCTGCGCGCGCGCTCGTAGCCCGCCCCCGCGAAGAGCAGGGGCGCGCGGTCGTCGCCCACGAGATGCGCCATCTGGAGGACGACGCGCTCGCCGTCGGGCCACTGCGGCTCGAGCTCGTGTGCGCGCTGCTCCAGCAGGTCGAGCAGCCGGGACCCGACGCCGCGGCCCGTCAGCTCCGGGTGGACGTACGCGTCACCGATCACCCGGCCGCCCTTGACCTCCAGCAGGTGCGCGACGCCCGCGATCCTCCCGTCGACCTCGACCAGCCAGGCGTCGTCCTCGAGATCGAGGTCGTCCCACTCCTCGCGGAGCCCGTCGGCGGTCCAGTCCGTATCGCCGTAGACGGCCTCGTCACTCGCGCGCAGAACGTCCAGGGCGTCGTCGAACAGCTCGGCTGTGGGGCGAACGACCCGCATGGCGCCACCCTACGCGCGTCGCATCGGGAGACCGGTGCGGGCATCCGAACATCTGCGCGCGGTCGTCGCATAGCCTGAGCGGCTCGTGGTCGTGCGTGCGCTCCAGCCCGAGGACTGGCCGCAGGTGGCCGGGATCTACCACAGTGGACTCGCGACCGGTCTCGCGTCGTTCGAGTCCGATGTTCCTTCGTGGGAGCAATGGGAGGCCGCGCATCTGGCGGAGCTGCGCTTCGTCGCAGAGGCGCGCGAGGGAGTGGTCGGCTGGCTCGCGGTCTCCCCCGTGTCGCGTCGCGAGTGCTACCGCGGCGTGGTCGAGCATTCCGTGTACGTCGACGAGGCCTCGCGCGGGAAGGGCGCCGGTCGCGCGCTCCTCGAGCGTCTTGTCGCCGAGGCGCCGGCGCACGGGATCTGGACGCTCCAGACGTCGATCATCGCGGGGAACGAGGCGAGCCTCGCCCTCCATGCGGCGGTGGGATTCCGAACGGTCGGCCGCCGGGAGCGCATCGCGCAGCGCGACGGCATCTGGCACGACACGGTGCTGCTCGAGCTCAGGCTGCCGTAGCGCGGATATCCGTGTCGGACACCGCCGTGCCGCACGAGGGGCTTCCCGTCGCGCGCCTTACGCGATCAGCCGTGCCAGCGTTGGAAGACGACGCAGGCGTTGTGGCCGCCGAAGCCGAAGGAGTTCGACACCCCGATCTCGACCTGCTGCTCGCGCGACTCGTTCGGGATGTAGTCGAGGTCGCACTCGGGATCCGGCACTTCCTGGTTGATCGTCGGCGGCAGCACGCCGCGCTCGAGGGCGAGGATCGTGAACGAGGCCTCGACCGCCCCCGCCGCGCCGAGGCAATGGCCCGTGGCGCCCTTCGTCGAGGAGACCGGCGTCCGGTAGGCCTTCTCTTCCCCGAGCGCGAGCTTGATGACGCGCGTCTCGGCACTGTCGCCGACCGGCGTGGACGTCCCGTGCGCGTTGATGTAGCCGACCTCGCCGGGTGAGATGCCCGCGTCGTCGAAGGCCATCCGCAGTGCGCGAGCAGGGCTCTCGCCGGTCGGGTCCGGATCGGAGACGTGCGTCGCGTCGGAGGAGACGCCGTACCCGAGCAGCTCGGCGTAGATCTTCGCGCCGCGGGCCTCCGCGCGCTCGAGGTCCTCGAGGACGATCATCGCGGCGGCCTCCCCCATCACGAACCCGTCGCGCTCGAGATCGAACGGCCGCGACGCTCGCTTCGGATCGTCGTTGCGCCGTGAGATGGCGCGCATGGCGCCGAAGCCGGCGATCCCGACGCGCGACACCGGTGCCTCCGTCCCGCCGCAGATCATCACGTCCGCGCGACCCAGCCGGATTGCGTCGAGGCCGTCGCCGATCGCCATGTTCGACGCCGCGCAGGCGGTGCACTCCGAGAGCAGCGGCCCCTTCGTCCCGAGCTCCATCGACACCCAGCCGGCGGCGAGGTTCGGGATGATCTGGACGATCGAGAACGGGTTGACCCGGTCCGGGCCGCGGCTGTCGAGCACCTGGATACACGACTCGAACGACTTCAGCCCGCCGATGCCCGTCGCCACCGCGGCGCCGATCCGGTCTGCGTCGGAGGCGATCTCGAGCCCGGCGTCCGTCTCCGCCTGACGGGCGGCCGCGAGCGCAAGGTGCGTGAAGCGGTCCATGCGGCGCGAGGCCTTGTAGTCGACGTAGTCGGTGACGTCGAGGTTCTTCACCTCGCACGCGAAGTCGACCGGGAACCCCTCGGGATCGAACTGCGTGATCTTGCCCGCGCCGGACTCGCCGGCGATCAGTGCCTCCCAGGACTCATCGACGGTGTTGCCGAGCGGGGTCACCATCCCGAGGCCCGTCACGACGACGCGCCGTCTGCCGTTGTCTCGAGCGGCCGACACCGCTACATCCCCAGCCCGCCGTCGACGAGCAGCACGTTGCCCGTCACGAACTTCGCTGCGTCCGAGCAGAGAAACCGCACAGCGCCCGCCACGTCTTCGGGGTCGCCTAGCCGTCCGAGCGGCGTGTTCGTGAGCATCGCCTGCGTCGCCTCCTCGGGAAGCACGTCCGTCAGCTGCGTCGTCACATAGCCCGGGGCGACGACGTTCGCGCGGACGTTGCGGCTCCCGAGCTCGCGAGCGAGCGACTTCGTGAACCCGATGATCCCCGCCTTCGACGCCGCGTAGTTCGTCTGACCCCAGTTCCCGTGCACGCCGACGATCGACGAGATGTTGACGATCGTGCCCGAGCGCTTGCGCATCATCGGGCGGGCAGCGGCGCGGCAGGTGTAGAAGACCGACGACAGGTTCGTGTCGATCACGGTGCGCCAGTCCTCGTCGCTCATGCGAACGAGGAGCCCGTCGCGTGTGAGACCGGCGTTGTTGACGAGGACGTCGACGTCGCCGGCGGCCTCGACCAACGCGGCAGCGGACTCTGCATCGGAGACGTCGGCCTCCACCGCCCGGCCGCCGATCTCCTCGGCCACGGCCTCGGCCTCGTCCCGGCCCGTGCGGTAGCCGACGACCACCTCGGCGCCGGCACGGCCGAGCTCGAGCGCGATCGCGCGCCCGATTCCCCTGGAGCCGCCGGTGACGAGGGCCAGCTTGCCCTCGAGCGACGCGAACGAGCTCACGGGGCGCTCAGCGCCTCCTTGACCTTCTCGAGGCTCGCGAGGTCGTTCACCGAGAACGTGCGGACGCCGCGGTCGATCCGCTTGACAAGGCCGGAGAGGACGTTGCCCGGCCCGATCTCGACGAACGTCGTGACGCCGCCGCGCATGAGCTCTCCCGCCGCCTGCGTGAAGCGGACCGGCGCGGTCAGCTGGTCGACGAGCAGCGAGCCGAGCCGCTGGGCGGGCTCGATCTTCGCCGTCACCGTCGACATGAACGGCGCGACGGGATCGCTGAAGCGGATCCTGTCGATCGCGGGCTTGAGGGCCCGCCCGGCCTGTCCGACGAGGGGGCTGTGGAACGCGCCCGAGACCTTGAGCCTGATCGCTCGTCGCGCGCCGAGGCTCTCGGCCTCGGCGCAACACTCCTCGACCGCGTCGTTTTCGCCCGAGACGACGATCTGGCCGGGGCAGTTGTAGTTCGCCGGCCACACGCCGAGGATCTTCCGGCAGAGCGTCTCCACGAGCTGGTCCTCGAGGCCGAGGATCGCGGCCATCGCCCCCGGCCGCTGCCTCGCCGCCTCGGCCATGGCGAGCCCGCGCTCGCGGACGAGGCCGATCGCCTCGCCTTCCGACATCGCGCGTACCGAGGCGAGCGCGGCGAACTCGCCGACCGAGTGGCCGACGACGATGTCGGGCTCGATGCCCTCCTTGCGCACCGCGGCCAGGATCGCGAGGCTCGTGGCGACGAGCGTCGGCTGCTGGACCTCCGTCTCGACGAGCTCCTCGAGGGGCGCCTCGAAGCAGAGATGGGCGAGGTCCATCCCCGTCGCCTCCGAGCCGACGCGATAGACCTCCATCGCCTCCGGCACCGCCTCGGCGATCTCGCGCCCCATCCCGACCTCGAGCGAGCCCTGGCCCGGGAAGCAGAACGCGACCTTCGTCATGCATTCCTCCTCTCCGTCCATTCGAGAAGCGCGGAGCCCCACGTCAACCCGGCCCCCATCCCGGTCATCAGCACGAGCGCGCCGTCGCGCAGGCGTCCGTCCGCCCGCGCATCGGCGAGGGCGAGCGGGATGGAGCCCGATGACGTGTTGCCGAATCTGTCCACGTTGACCACGGTGCGCTCGAACGGGACGCCGAGCTTACCGACCGCGTGGTCGATGATCCGCTTGTTCGCCTGGTGGGGCACGTAGACGTCCACCTCGTCGATCGTACGGCCGCACTCGGCGAGCACCGCCTCCGCGGACGAGACCATCACACGCGTCGCGAACTTGTACACCTCGCGGCCGTTCATCTTGAGCATCGCCTCGGGGTTCTCGAACCTGCGCGAGCCGCTGCCCGGGTACTGGAGATGGACGCCGCCGCCCCCGTCCGCGCCGAGCTCGAAGCCGAGGAAGCCGCCCCGCTCGACGGGCTCCATCACGACCGCGCCCGCGCCGTCGCCGAACAGCACGAGCGTCGAGCGATCCGTCCAGTCGAGGATCGACGAGAGGACGTCTCCGCCGATCACGAGCGCGCGGCGCGAGAGCCCCGCGGCGAGCATGCCGTAGGCCTGCGCGACGGCGTACATGAACCCGGTGCAGCCTGCGAGCAGGTCGTAGGCGGCGGCCTTGTCCGCCCCGAGGTCGTCCGCCATCAGGGCTGAGGCTGTCGGGAACATCATGTCCGGCGTGACGGTGGCGCAGATCAGCAGGTCGATCTCTTCGGGCGTCGCCGCCGCGTCGGCGAGCGCGGCACGCGCGGCCGGAAGGGCGATGTCCGTGAGCGCCTGGTCGTCCGTGATCATGCGCCGCTCATGGATACCCGTGCGCTCGACGATCCACTCGTCCGACGTGTCGACGTACCGAGCCAGGTCGTCGTTCGTGACGACACGGTCGGGTACGTGCGCCCCGAGGCCCGTGATCCCGATCCGCGCGCCGTTCGCGCTGCCGATCATCGCTCCACCGCGAAGGTCAGCGTGCCGCGCGCCGCGAGCTCGCCGCCGACGTGCGCGGTCGCCTTCCCACGGCCGATCGGGCCGCGCACCTGGTCGATCTCGCACGAGAGCCTCAGCGTGTCGCCGGGAGAGACGATCCGCTTGAAGCGGCAGTCGTCGATCCCGGCGAAGAAGGCGATCCGTCCCTGGTTCTCCTCCTCGGAGAGCACGGCCACCGCCCCCGTCTGGGCCATCGCCTCGACGATCAGCACCCCGGGCATCACGGGTCGCTCTGGGAAGTGGCCGGCGAACCACCAGCCGTCCTCGGGCACGCGGTACGACGCGGCGACCCGCTCGCCGGGCACGAGCTCGTGCACCTCGTCGAGCAGGAGGAACGGCGAGCGGTGCGGAAGGATCGACTCGATCTCGTCACGCCCGAAGGGCGGAGTGGGGGTCACCCGGCCGAGTGTACTCGGGACGGCCTCCGCTCCCTCGGAACTCAGCGCCGGAGCGTCGACACGTTGCCCGCGGCGTCCGTTGCCGTGACGACGAGCGTCCGCAGGCGCTCGATCCGGGGAATCCGCACGACCCCGGGACCGGCGGCCCGCACGACACGACGGGCGCCGTTGGCGCGGATCGTGAGCGTCGCCGCCTCGGAGACCCGCAGTCGCGGAGGCGAGTCGGAGACGACCGTCACCAGCGGTGGCGTCGCGTCGAGCAGGAACGGCAGCTCGACCTTCGCCGTCCCGCCGGCGGCGTCGACGGCCTCGACCGAGACGGTGTAGCCACCATCCTGCGCCTTTCCGAGCCGCTTTCTCCCATCCCACGTCACCCTCTGGGTCCCCGCCTCGACCGCCCCGGCGAACGGCGTCGCCACCCAGCGGCTGTCTCGCAGGATCCTCACCGTCAGCTCTGCGGCCGCGGCGAGCGGGATCGAGATGGACAGCACGTCGCCGCGCCCGTCCCCGTTCGGCGTCAGCGCGGGCGGGTCGAGCGTCACGCGCCCGAACGCGCGGACGACGGTGAGCGGGACATCGAGGGTGGCCTGGCGTCCCCCGGTCGCGTTCGCCGTGATGCGCACGACGTACGCGCCGTCGGGAAGCGCGTTCGCGGCGACCGTCACGGTGCGCGGACCGGCGCGGCGCCACTGCTTCGGCTCGACCTGCGCCACCGCCGCCCCGGAGGCGTCGACCAGCGTGACCGCGACGTTGGCATCCGCGCTCAGCGTGAACGACACCGTCGCCGTGTCCGCCTGCCCGTCGCCGTTCGGCGAGATCGACGACGGCGCGGCCGAGGCGCCGCTCAGCTGCAATGCGGTCGTCTGGGCGGCCAGCACACCCGCGGCCGGCGTCGCTCCCGGCGTCTCGATCCGCCACTGCGTCCCGGCCGGGACGGGCCCCGACGGAGCCCACGTCCAGTCGACCGCGGCGCCCGTGCCCTCGCCGTGCCCGAGCTCGACGCCCGCGGGGTCCGTGACGACGACCGACCACGGCAGGCCCGAGGAGAGCCGCGCGGCGAACCGCACACCGCCCGACTCGTCGGCAGCTGCGGAGGGCGCGTAGAGCTTCGGCAGGCCGAGCGCGGCGACTCGCTTCGCGATCGTCGGGATCAGGTCGTAGAGCCGTTGGCCGGGGCACGTCGTCAGCCCGGTGTCGCGATGACCCGCGATCGCCCGGAGAAAGACCGGGATCCCCGGCTTGAACCGCTCGTTGCCGGACGAGATCCCGTTGAAGGTCGCGAGTGGGTCGACGTGGGCCAGGTCGAGCCGCCAGGCAAGCGTGCGGACGAGCGAGTCGACTGCAGCGGCGGGCGGATCGACGGTGCGGAAGTCGCCCATCACGGCGATCCCGAACGAGCCCGTGTTGAACCCCTTCGCGTGCGCGCCGACCACGTTCTTGTCGATGCCGCCGTACCGGCCTTCGTAGACGGTGCCGAACCGGTCGACGAGCGCGTTGTAGCCGATGTCGTTCCAGCCGTTCCCCTTCACGTGGTAGAGCTCGATCGCGCGGACGATCGCGGGTGCCTGGGCGCGCGTGTAGTTGTTCGTCCCGGCCGTGTGGTGGACGTACGCCATGCGCAGCGTGTCGGCGTAGACCGGCTTCTCCTTGCGGATCGACTCGTCGGCCTGCCACGCGCTGCGTGGGACGATCTGTGGCATCCCGGCCGCGGCGGTCGTGCGCAGCGGCACCTTCGAGACGGGGCTCCGCACGGTCACCGCGCGAGCCCGCGTCACGCGGCCGACGGCACGGACCTCGAGCCCCACCGCCCGGCCGACCCACACGGGGGCGCTCGTCCGCCAGCCGCGCAGGGCGCGCGCCTCGGGGCTCGTCCGGTCCGGCGCGTCGCCCTCGTCCTCGTGGACGGGTTGCCAGCTCGACCAGGACCCGCCTGGGGTTCGCGTGCGCAGCTCGAGCGTCCCGGGACCCTGCCAGTGGAGCCCGACGAGCTGGAAGGGCGACGTCGTCGCCGTCGACGCGAGCGACCGGTCGCCGCCGAGCGAGAGCTCGCGCACCTGGAGCGTCGCAAGACCGCCCGAGGCGGTGGCGGGGAGCGCGAGCGAGAGCGCAACGATCAGGGCGAATCGGCGGGTCATGGGGAGAGCAACCAAGGTGACGCAGCACCGCTTCTCCGACAAGCCTCCCGCCCCTCCCTTGACGGAATGCTTACGCCACCGCCGTGGCGGGCAACGGCAGTCCACCGGCCCGTTGCTAGAGTCGAAACGTCGTGGACGCGCGCCTCGCGCGAGCGCTCTGGTGTCTCTACGCGGCGGCTTTCGCCGCGCTCCTCCTCGCGTTTCCGGCCTCAGCGGCCGCGTCGCCGTCACCCGACAGCCCACGCGTCCTCGTCGTCGAGTTCGACAACGACGTCAATCCCGTGACGCAGGATTACCTCGAGGACGAGATGCACCGCGCCGAGCGGGACGGGTTCTCGGCCGTCGTGATCGAGATGGACACCCCTGGCGGGCTCGGCTCGTCGATGCGCGAGATCGTGAAGACGATGCTCGCGCTGAAGGTGCCTGTCGTCGTCTACGTGGCGCCGCCCGGCTCGAGCGCCGACTCGGCGGGCGCCGTGATCGGCCAGGCCGCGGACGTCCTGGCGATGGCGCCCCAGACGAACATCGGCTCGTCGACACCCATCTCCGCGACCGGCGGTGACCTCGGGAAGGACCTCCGCAAGAAGGTGATCAACGACGCGGCCGCGTACATCGCGGAGCTCGCGCGCGAGCACGGGCGGAACGCCGACGCGGCAGAGGCGATGGTGCGCGACGCCGCGAACTTCGGCGCCCGCGAGGCTCTGGCGAAGGGCGTCATCGACGTCATGGCGCCGACGGTGCCGGCGTTGCTCGAGAAGATCGACGGCACGAAGGTCGTCCCGAAGGGGATCGTCCTGCACACGGCCGGCGCCCAGGTGGAGCGCGTCGAGATGGGCTTCTGGAAGCGGGCCCTCGACGTGCTGATCGACCCGAACATCATCGCGCTGATGCTCTCGCTCGGGCTGGTCGGGATCCTCGTCGAGCTGTGGAACCCCGGTCTCATCCTTCCCGGCACCGTCGGAGTGATCTCGCTGCTCGTCGGCCTCTACGGGCTCCAGGTGCTGCCCGTCTCGGCGGCCGGGGTGCTGCTGATGCTGTTCGCCGCCGGCCTCTTCGTCGCGGAGGCGTTCATCGTCAGTCATGGTGCGCTCGCGCTTGCCGGCGCCGTCACCTTCGTGATCGGCGCGCTCATGCTCTTCGACCCGGCCGGAGACGCCTACCAGGTGTCGGTCTGGACGGCGATCGCGATCGCCGGGACGCTCGCACTGCTGCTCGGCTTCGCGCTCAGCCGCGTCGTGAAGGCGCGCCGGAATCCCGTCGAGGTCGGCGTCGGCCAGATGGTCGGCGGCGAGGCGGTCGTCCGCCGCGACGGCTGGGTCTCGGTCGGCGGAGAGCTCTGGCGCGCGCGCTCCGCCGACGGCGGCGTGCTCGTCCCCGGCGAGCACGTCACCGTCGAGGCCGTCGAGGACGACCTCGGCCTCGTCGTAGGATCCCCGCACCCGACCGAAAGGGCCTGATGGACATCGCGTTGATCGTCGTCGCAGTCGTCGTCGTCCTGCTGATCCTCCTCCTGTTCGCGACCGTCAAGGTGGCGCGCGAGTACGAGCGCGGGGTCATCTTCCGGCTCGGCCGCCTGCTTCCGCAGCCGAAGGGGCCGGGTCTCTTCCTCCTCATCCCGGTGATCGACCGGATGGAGAAGGTCGATCTGCGAACGGTGACCCTCAACGTGCCCCCGCAGGAGGTCATCACCAAGGACAACGTCCCGGTGCGCGTCAACGCCGTCGCCTACTTCAGGATCGTGGAGCCGAAGGCTGCGATCGTGCAGGTCGAGAACTACATGGTCGCGACGTCGCAGATCGCGCAGACGACCCTCCGCTCGGTGCTTGGCCAGCACGTCCTCGACGAGCTCCTCTCGGAGCGCGACAAGATCAACCAGATCCTCCAGGGGATCATCGACGAGGCGACGTCGCCCTGGGGCATCAAGGTGTCGGTCGTCGAGGTGAAGGACGTCGAGATCCCGAGCGACATGCAGCGGGCGATGGCCCGTCAGGCCGAAGCCGAGCGCGAGCGCCGCGCGAAGGTGATCTCCGCCGAGGGCGAGTTCCAGGCCTCCCAGCGCCTCAAGGACGCCGCCGCGGTGATGTCGGAGCAGCCGATCACCGTGCAGCTTCGCTACCTGCAGACGCTCCTCGAGATCGGCGCGACGAACAACTCGACGGTGATCTTCCCGATCCCGATCGAGTTCCTCGAGACGCTGGGGATCCACAGGACGAAAGACTCCTAGTTGCGGACGCTCATCGGCGTCCTGATCGTCGTGCTCGTGCTTGCTCCGCTCGCGGCGTGGGCGACGCGCGGGCTGCGTCGGTCCGCCTGGACGGGTCACGCGGAAGATGTCCCGCGAAGCGCTCTGCAAACGATCGTCGAAGGGCTGATCGTGCTCGGGGCGGTGGTGGTCGGCGTCGTGATCGTCGTCGCGGTGCTGGACTGAATGCGCCCGGCAAGAGTGGCGCGGCCGAAGCCACACCCCGGCTCAGTCGATCGAGACGATCCCGAGCGCGCCGGCGAACGTCCCCGAGTTCGCGACGACGTCCGCCCACGGCATCCGCGCCCCGCGGAGCGACGCCGCACCGCTCGATCCCTCGAGATCGCAGCCGCGAAGCTCGACGCGCTCGATCGTGACGCCGTCGAGCGTCGCACCGCTCAGGGGACACCGCTCGAACAGCACGGACCGCAGCGTCGCCTCGTAGAAGTCGGCCTCCTCGAGCCGGCAGTCCCGGAAGACGACCCGCTCGAGCGTCGCGAACCGGAACGACGAGAGATCGAGGCGGCAGTCGTCGAAGACGGCGTCGGCGAGGGTCGTCTCGGCGAACGAGCAGCCGGTCGCCCGGCAGCCGGTGAGCTCGACCCGCCGGAGCTCCGACCTTCGCACGTCCGCGTTTGCCAGCGAGCACCTGCGGAGCCGCAGGTCGGTCAGCCGCCCTTCGCTCAACGTGTGGTCGGCGAGCTCGGCTCCCGTCAACGTGCCTTCGGCCAGCGAGACGCCCCTCGACGAGGGCGGAGCATCGAGGTCGGCGTCGGCCGCGTCGGGTGGCCGCGGAGGGAGCGGGCCGTCAGACGCCGTCGCCATCGACGGCAGCGACGACGAGCTCGTCGTCCTCGTCCTCGTCCGCGCCCACGACCGGCGCGAGGCTCGAGACCTGCTCGCCCTCGCGGAGGCGCATCACGATGACGCCCTGTGTCGCGCGACCCGAGCGCTTGATCCCGTCGACAGCCGTCCGGATCACCGTTCCGCCGTCGGAGATCAGCATCACCTGGTAGCCGTCGCGCACGATCCGGGCGCCGGCGAGGCGGCCCTTGCCCTCGACGAGCTGGGCTGTCTTGACGCCCATCGTGCCGCGACCCTTGACCGGGTAGTCCGAGACGCGCGTCCGCTTGCCCCAGCCGTTCTCGGTCACGACGAGGAGGTCCGCGTCGTCCGAGGCGATGTCGACCTCGATCACCTCGTCGTCCGCCCGCAGCTTCATCCCCGCGACACCGGAGGCGGGCCGCCCCATCGGGCGGACGTCCTTCTCGGAGAAGCGCACCGCCTGCCCCATGCGCGAGACCATCAGGATGTCGTCGTGGCCGTCGGAGAGCCGGACGCCGATCAGCTCGTCGTCCTCGCGCATCTTGAGGGCGATGATCCCGTCTGCCTTGAGCGGCGTGTTGTACTCGAGGAACTCCGTCTTCTTGACGATCCCCTTCTTCGTCGCGAAGACGAGGTACTTCGCCTCCTTGAAGTCGCGCGTTGCGATCACGGCGCGGATCAGCTCGTCCTGACGGAGCGGCAGGAGGTTCACGATCGCACGGCCCTTCGACTGGCGCGACCCGAGCGGGAGCTCGTGCACCTTGAGCCGGTAGACCTTGCCGACGGTCGTGAAGAAGAGGATGTAGTCGTGGGTCGAGGCGACGAAGAGGTGCTCGATGTAGTCCTCGTCCTTCATCTCCATCCCCATCACGCCGATCCCGCCGCGGCGCTGCTCGCGGTAGGTCGTGACGGGTAGGCGCTTGATGTAGCCCGACCGCGTGATCGCGATGACCATGTCCTCCTCGGCGATCATGTCCTCGAGCTCGAGCGAGTCCTCGCCGGCGACGATCTCCGTGCGGCGGTCGTCGTTCTTGCCGTAGATCTGCTTCACCTCGAGCAGCTCCTCGCGGATCAGCGCGTCGATCCTGGCCGGGTCGCCGAGGATCGCGCGGAGCTCCGCGATGCGCTCCTGCAGGTCGGCGTACTCGTCCTCGATCTCCTTGCGCGCGAGACCGGTGAGGCGCGCGAGCCGGAGGTCGAGGATCGCCTGCGCCTGCTCCTCCGAGAGCCCGAACGTCTCCATGAGGCCCGTCCGCGCCGAGTCGGTGTCGTCGGAGCCGCGGATCAGCGCGATCACCGCGTCGAGGTTGTCGAGCGCGATCAGGTAGCCCTGCAGGATGTGGGCGCGCTTCTCGGCCTGCCGCAGCTCGTACTTCGAGCGGCGCGTGACGATCTCGCGCTGGTAGTCGAGGTAGTGGCGGACGAGCTCGAGGAGCGACAGCGTGCGCGGGACCCCGCCGACGAGCGCGACGGCGTTGTAGCCGAACGTGGACTGCAGCGCGGTGTGCTTGAAGAGCTTGTTGAGAACGACCTGCGGGATCGCGTCGCGCTTGAGCTCGACCTGGATCCGCATCCCGGTCTTGTCCGAGTGGTCGGCGAGGTCCGAGACTTCGGTGATCACCTTGTCGTTGACGAGGTCGGCGATCTTCTTGATGACACCCGAGTCGCCGCCCTTCTTGACTCCGTAGGGCAGCTCGGTGACGACGATCGCGCTCTTTCCGCCACGGAGCTCCTCGACGTGCGCGCGGGCGCGCATCACGATGCGACCCCGCCCGGAGCGGTAGGCGTCGCGGATGCCGCTCCGGCCGACGACGATCGCCCCGGTCGGGAAGTCGGGGCCCTTGACGTGCTTCATCAGGTCCTCGACGTTCGAGTCGGGCTTGTCGATCAATTGCACGACGGCGTCGATCGTCTCGCCGAGGTGGTGCGGCGGGATGTTCGTCGCCATGCCGACGGCGATCCCGGTCGAGCCGTTGACGAGGAGGTTCGGGAACCGCGACGGGAGAACGGTGGGGACCTTGCGGGACTCGTCGTAGTTCGGCCCGAGGTCGACCGTGTCCATGTCGATGTCACGGAGCATCTCCGTGGCGAGCCGTGTGAGCCGGCACTCCGTGTAGCGCATCGCGGCCGGCGGGTCGTCGTCGAGCGACCCGAAGTTCCCTTGCCCGTCGACGAGCGGGTAGCGCAGCGAGAACGGCTGCGCCATGCGCACGAGCGTGTCGTAGATCGCCGCATCGCCGTGCGGGTGGTAGTTGCCCATCACGTAGCCGACGACGTTGGCGGACTTCTTGTAGGGCCGGTTCGGCTGCATCCCGGACTCGTGCAT